>BLLU01000104.1 GCA_011959105.1 Lachnospiraceae bacterium
AACTAAAAATTCCTTGAAAAATAAGGAAAAAAGACTTGACTAAATAGGGAGGTGGAGTTTATTCCTATGAGCTGCCAGCGGATTTATCAGAAGAGTCTCCGATTTTCCAAAGCAATATTCAGGTTACAGCCTGTGACTGGTTCGGCAAAGTGAACTTGGACTGTCCCAACTTGGAAGATACAGAACAAGACAAAGGTGCTGCCCTCAATTTCCTTGTAATGCTAGAAACACATGCTCCATATGTTAGCCTTATCAGGCCAGAGGGAGATGATATAGTACAGATCGGCGATGAGATATGGTTTAATTCAAATAAAACCATTACTGTGACGGCATACGATAAGGATTCAGGCATTCGCAATGTGGACATAAGAGTTAATGGAATTCCTGTGACTACTGATAAAAACGGGGTGGCCATACCTGGGACATCCATAACGGAAACGGCAGATAGCAGAGATAACGAAAGTCATACCTATACTTTTGATACGGAATATTTTGCGAAAATCGCAGGAGTACCAGACAATGGGAAATATATGGTTACGGTAGAAGTGACTGATAATGCAGGAAATGTAAATCAGGCAGAAGAATATACTTATTTTGTTGATAATATACCGCCTTCTATAAATGAGGTTACATTTACTTCTGGGGCATCCAACCTCGGGACCACCTCAGAATTTATGGAACACCTTGAATATGGGTATTTTTTTAGCAAAGATTTTATTGCAAACATCCACATATCAGATATCGTTCCTACATCAGGTTTGAACAGGCTTGTATACCGTCTTGTCTCTTACGATAATGGACAAAAACAGGGGCAAACTACTGGAGAAGTAATTATTTCTGACAATATTGCCTCTGTGAATATTCCAGCAGGTTTTAAGGGACAGTTATTTATCCAGGCTTTAGATTGTGTGGGAAATTATTCTGATGAGAAAACCATTAGAGCATTTGTGATAGATGAACAGTCTCCGGAAATCAATATCTCAGAAATCGGCGGCGGCAGGTACAGTGACGCAAATGGAAATAAGCTATTTACTGACGACATCACTTTGACGGTGACGATTACCGACACAAAGTCGGGCATTAGCGAAGTGGGCTATTCCCAAACCTCAGAAATTGACGGATTTGAGAGACGGTCTATCAAGGTTGCCGGAAATGGCGGCGGACCGGGAACGGAAATTGGCGATGGCTGGGTTATCTCGGGTAAAGATGTGAATCTTGTAACACAAATTTCGAAAACTTTTGTGTTTAACAAAGATAATAACGATGTTACATTGACGTTTGACGCAGTGGATAATTCTGGTAATATAAACGGAGCCGTCAAAAGTGAAACGTTTACCATTGATAAAACCGATCCGATTATAAATGTGAATATAAGCAAAGGAATCAACGACACAGTATACTATAATGCTGAGAATAAGGCAATTATGACAATTGATGTGACAGAGAGAAATTTTGATGCAGGTCTAATTCAAACTACGGTTGAAAATACATTTAACGGCTATCTACCCACGATCCGTTTTGAGGATTTATCTGTGTCAGAACACAGGGCGATTGTTACTTTCCGAGAGGGAGATTATTCTTTTAGCATTGAGGGGGTTGACCTGGGTGGGCGTTCGGCGCAGATTAATCTGGATTATGAGAAGGTAAAAAGATTTTATGTAGATGAGACAGTTCCCATAGTAGATGGTAATTTTTCAGAGTTTACAGGGAGTGAGAAAAGATATTTTAACACAGAAAAAACTGCGGTAATAGAGGTGACAGAACACAATTTTGACCCGGATCTTGCGGGCTTAAAAATTTTAAGAAAAGATGCGGGAAAGGAACATAACGAAAGAGGGTTTACGGATGTTACTTATTTGATGACAAGCCTATATGATTGGTCTGATAAACAGGATGTGCATACGCTGACCATAGAGTGCGACCAGGATGCCATATATTGCATTGAAATATCTCCGTCAGACATGGCAGGAAACTATATTGGAAAGAAAAGTACCGGAATATTTGAAATTGATACGACTCCTCCAGCTTTGGTCTCTGTAAATGGAAGTCCTGTGAAGGAGAAGGATGCTGTGGAATTTCTGCACATATATCCATATGACAGAAGAGATGAATTGGCTCCTACGGTTGAATTTATGGATGTAAATTTTGATTACATAAAATATGGCCTGACGGTATATACTCCTGAATATGAAAATGGAAAAGAACTGGCGTCGGTGGAACCGGTTGTAGTTTATCTTGATACGGATGAGAATCAATCTTGTATATGGAATCAAAATTTATTTACTTTACCAAATTTTACAAAAGACGGAGTCTATGCATTGGAGCTGACAGCAGTAGACAAAGCTGGTAATGAGAGTGCGCTTAATTCAAATACATATATGAGGATGGTGGACAGCGATGTGCTTGCGTATATTTCCAACAGCAATGCGGCCGAGAAAACGGGTTGGTATTCACTCCAGTATGAAAATGGAGAATCAATCAGTAAACGTCCGGATAATTTCAGTGATCTTGAGATTGTTGTCCTTGCAAAAAAAGATTCGGAGATTGAAATTGTCCTGAGAGATTACAATGGCGATGAAAAAGACACTGAATTACGGGCAGTAACGGATGACAGCATGTATGGTGTGTGTGTTTACAGATATGTATTAAAAGCAGAATACTTTAAGGAAAATTATCAGGAAGATACAGATGTCGAACTATATTTGTCAGTAAAGAATGAGGGCCGAAGAATTGATCTGGGAAAAGTACATATTGATAATATTCCGCCCTCCTGTATTCTTCCAGAAGAGTTCAGATCGTGGAACTGGTTTTACGGGTTGGATGCCCGTACTATAACCATTACAGAAATAAGTGAACTGCTCGATGAAACAAAATGTAAAGTATACGATAATGGAAAGGAGATTGACTTTATATATGCCAGTGAGGATGGGAATCTGTCATTTACTTTAGAGAGTGGTTGGCATAATGTGGGAGTTAAGCTGGAAGATGTGGCGGGAAATATTTACAGTATCCGGGAAGTAAACAATATTCATATCGGATATTTTTGGTTTGAGGCAGGCGTTGCAGTTGTGGCTGGCTCCGGCGCAATGGTAATTATTTTCATCTGTTTCCGCAGAATATCACATAAGAAGAAAAGAAGGAAGTAGCATTCAGACAAAAAATACTTGACACATAATAATAGTTGGAGTAATATGGAAAAAATTAAATAGCGGAACACAAACCGTTGAAGTGGAGATAAAAACAGTAGATGCGCTTACAGAGAGACCGGCTGCTGAGAAAGGTTGGAAATGCAGGCTGTTAAATGGACCACTGAGGGCATGAGGAAAGGCTGATCTTACAGGCTGAGTATTTCATGACGTACGCATACGTCAGTTGCAGGGGATATGTTGGTATCCTGAAAGAGCATGCCGTCATGGCATGAATCAAGGTGGCACCGCGGGGAAATTGTATTTTCACCCGTCCTTGACAGAAGTTATCTCTGTCAGGGGCGGTTTTTTTGCGTGTTGTATTAGAAAATGGGAGGTAGAGAAATGAGCAAAGGGCGTTACGGCATCCACGGAGGACAGTATGTGCCGGAGATTTTGATGAATGAGTTGATTCATCTGGAGGAGTGTTATGAGCATTATAAGAAAGACCCGGAATTTCAAAAGGAATTGGAGACCCTGCTGAACGAATACGCAGGCAGACCTTCTCTTTTGTATTATGCGGAGAAGATGACCAGGGATTTGGGAGGGGCCAGAATCTATCTCAAGAGAGAGGATTTGAACCATACCGGCTCTCACAAGATCAACAATGTGCTGGGCCAGGCCCTGCTGGCTAAAAAGATGGGAAAGACCCGCCTCATTGCCGAGACCGGCGCAGGGCAGCACGGCGTGGCCACTGCCACCGCCGCCGCCCTGCTGGACATGGAATGTGAGATTTATATGGGAGAGGAAGACACTGTCCGTCAGGCGCTGAACGTGTACCGCATGGAACTGCTGGGCGCCAGGGTGCATCCTGTCACCAGCGGCACCCGGACCTTGAAAGATGCTGTGAACGCCTGTATGCGGGAATGGACCAATCGAATGGAAGACAGCCTGTATGTGCTGGGGTCCGTCATGGGGCCTCATCCGTTTCCCATGATGGTGCGGGATTTTCAGAGCGTGATAGGCCGGGAGGCAAGGGGACAGATTCTGGAGAAAGAGGGAAAGCTGCCGGCGGCAGTGGTGGCCTGCGTGGGAGGCGGCAGCAACTCCATGGGGATGTTCTACAACTTTATCGGGGATGAAGAGGTGGAACTCATTGGCTGCGAGGCGGCAGGCAAAGGCATACACACAGCGCAGACAGCCGCCACCATCGCCACCGGCAGTCCGGGAATCTTTCATGGCATGAAGTCTTATTTCTGCCAGGACGAGTACGGACAGATCGCGCCGGTGTATTCCATTTCCGCCGGGCTGGACTATCCTGGTATCGGGCCGGAGCATGCCCATCTTCATGATATCGGAAGAGCCCGGTATGTGCCGGTTACCGATGACGAGGCGGTGGACGCCTTCGAATATATCGCCAGAACGGAGGGGATTATCTGTGCGGTGGAAAGCGCCCATGCGGTGGCTCATGTGCGGAAAATAGCAGGGAACTATGGCCCGGATCAGAGCATCATCATATGCCTGTCGGGCCGGGGAGATAAGGACGTGGCGGCAATCGCCAGATACAGGGGGGTGGATTTACATGAGTAAGACACAGGAAAACAAGGCGGGCAGGGCATTTCGGACATCCAACCGCAAGGCGTTCATCGCCTTTTTGATGGCAGGAGATCCCACATCGGATTGTACGGTGGAATATATATTGGAGATGGAACGGGCCGGAGCGGATCTGATTGAGATCGGTATTCCCTTCTCCGATCCCACCGCAGAGGGAGAGGTGATTCAGAACGCCAATATCCGGGCGCTTCAGGGAGGGATGACTACGGATGGGGTGTTTGATATTGTGGAACGGGTGCGGGAGAAGGCAAGGAACTGCTCAGGGGAGAAGCCCCTTGTTCCCCTGGCGCTTATGACTTATGCCAACCCGGTGTTCCATTATGGAACAGAGCGTTTTTTTGCCAGATGTGAGGAACTGGAGGTGGCTGCCGTCCTCATTCCCGATCTGCCTTATGAGGAAAAAGAGGAGATGGAAGAGGCTGCGGAAGTTCACAATGTGGCACTGGTGTCTGTGATCGCTCCCACCTCCCGGGAGCGGATCAGGAAGATCGCCCGTGAGGCGAAGGGATTTATCCATGTATCTTCCCCGGGAGTCGCCGGGACGCGCGGCGGGAGGGACAGGGAACTGGCATCCATGGTGGAGAGCATCAGGGAGGTGACGGATGTACCCTGTGCCATTGATCTTGAAATAAGCACACCGCAACAGGCCCGGCATATGGCCCGGGTGTCCGACGGCGCCATCGTGGGCAGTGCCATAGAGACGATTATCGCCCGGGACGGAGAGCAGGCGGCTTCTTCCATATATCGGTATGTGAGGCAAATGAAAGAGGCGGTGGCACAGGCTTAGAATACTTGAACCTAAAAGATACTTGTGATAAAATAATGTTAATTCTCAGGGAGCCTTTTGGAGGAAATATGATTGTATTGATAACGGGTGCGTCCCATACAGGCAAAACAGCGCTGGCCCAGAGATTGCTGGAAAAGTATCATTATCCCTATCTCTCCATAGATCACTTGAAAATGGGTCTGATCCGAAGCGGCAATACGTCACTTACACCGGTGAGTGACGACAGGGTGTTGACGGACTATCTTTGGCCCATTGTGCGGGAAATGATTAAGACGGCCATTGAGAACGGGCAGAATCTGATCGTGGAGGGATGCTATATTCCCTTTGACTGGGACGAGGACTTTGAAGCGGAATATCTGGAGGAGATTAAATACTATTGCCTGGTGATGAGCGATTCTTATATCCAGAATCATTTTGCGGATATCCGGCACTTTGCCAGCATCATTGAGCAGCGGGGAGAAGATGAGGACTGTACGCTGGAGGCGGTGCGCCGGGACAATGCCTGGGTACGGGAACAGTGTATTCTTCACGGCGCGGCATATATCTTTATAGATGAGGCATACCGGGTGGATATCGAGTTATAAAAGTTCGAGACTAAACGGGGGGGACTGCTGCGGAATCGGCCGTGGAAAAACGGCTGTTTCCGGGCAGTCCCCTTTGTGTTTCCGAGCCGGGAACCCATATGACGCAACACAGGAAATTCCTAAATAAATATGAAAAAAATGTAGAAATATTAGACATTTTATGATAGACTTGTAGACAATGCAATTTTATGTGGAAGTATAAACGGACAACTATAAAGATATTGGAGGAGACGCGGTGAATAGCGGAACGAAATCTGAACATTTTCTGGAATTTAGGTCTCTGTGCCGTGCCTTTGAGGACGGTTTTGTGGCGGTGGACAATTTTAACCTGACCATAAAGCAGGGGGAGTTCGTGACTTTTCTGGGGCCCTCCGGCTGCGGCAAGACCACGACCCTGCGGATGCTGGCGGGTTTTGACATGCCCAGCAGCGGAGAGATTTTGTTAAACGGCAGGGACATCACCAAGCTGCCGCCCAACGAGAGGCCCATTAACACGGTGTTTCAGCGCTATGCCCTGTTTCCCCATCTGAATATTTTTGACAATATCGCTTTTGGACTGAAACTGAAAAAGCTGCCCCGGACGGAAGTGGTAAAAAAGGTGAAAAAGGCGCTGGAGATGGTGGATCTGGAGGGCTTCGAGGCCCGGACCGTGCAGACGCTCTCCGGCGGGCAGCAGCAGCGGATCGCCATTGCCAGGGCCATTGTGAACGAGCCTCAGATTCTGCTGCTGGATGAACCGCTGGGGGCGCTGGATCTTAAAATGCGCAAAGAGATGCAGTTGGAACTGAAGAGCATGCATGACAAGCTGGGCATCACCTTTATCTATGTGACCCACGACCAGGAGGAGGCTTTGACCATGTCCGACAAGATCGTGGTCATGTCGGAGGGCCGGATTCAGCAGGTGGGCGAGCCGGAAGATATCTACAATGAGCCGAAAAACGCGTTTGTGGCGGACTTTATCGGAGAGAGCAATATTTTTAACGGTATAATGACGGGAAAATACAGAGTGCGTTTCTGCGGCGCGGAGTTCACCTGTGTGGACGATGTGGAGAACGGCACCATGATCGACGCGGTACTGCGGCCGGAAGATATACAGATTACGCCGCCTGGAGAGGGTACTATCCAGGGGGAAGTCACTTCCGTGGTGTTTAAGGGCGTGCACTATGAGATTACGGTGCAGTCCGGCAAGAACGAGATCGTGATTCAATCCACCCGCAAAGCCCAGGTGGGCAGCCGGGTGGGTCTCACCGTGGATCCGGAGGGCATCCATATCATGATCGCCGAGAACACGGTGAACAAATTCGAGGTCAGTGTAAAAAGCGGCTGCCGGTTGGATTTCCTGGACGGAGCGTTTGATTTTGATATCACGAAACTGATTCCCGGCTCCCGGATGACGGAGGGAGAAATATTGGTAGACGCCCATGGGGATGAGGTGGATGTCTCTGCCCTGCACGTCATTGTATCCATCAAGCCGGAGGATATTTCCATGAGTGACGATGAGGAAGCCGGCGTGGTGAAAGGGCATATTATCAACCTGATCTACAAGGGCGACCATTACCGTTACATAGTCCGGACGGACGATGACGAGGACTTTATCGTGCGCGATGAATACCTGTGGAATATGGATGACTATGTGAGTCTGATTATTCCCAGGGACAAGCTGCAGTACGCGCTGAAGAAATAGGAGGAGATATGGGAGTATTCCGTTTTTCCAGAAAACAGCTCTGCATCCCCTATGCGGTGTTTTTGCTCTGCTTCGTGGCTGCGCCACTTCTGGTGGTGATATATTATGCATTTACCAACGGGGAAGGAAGGTTTACGCTGGACAATCTGACGGGCTTTTTTACCAGCCCTTACACCATAGGCACGCTGGCCTACAGCTTTGCCATCGCTGTGGTTACCACCTGCGTGTGTCTGCTGCTGGCATATCCCATCGCCTATATTCTGGCCGGGAGCCGCTGGAAGCAGAAGTCCGTAATCGTGGTGATGTTTATCCTGCCCATGTGGATCAATTTCACCCTGCGGATCACGGCTTTGAAAGAGATATTGACTGTGATTGAGGGAAATCTGGCGTTTCACCCGTTCCTGAATACCATTATCGGCATGACCTATGACTTTCTTCCCTTTATGATCCTGCCCATGTATACCACGCTGCTGAAGCTGGATAAAAGTCTGCTGGAGGCGGCTGCGGACCTGGGGGCGGGCCCGGTGCAGGTATTCTGTAAGGTGACGCTGCCTTTGTCGGTTCCGGGGATCATCAGCGGTGTGGTCATGGTATTCCTGCCCGCCATGACCAACTATGTGGTGCTGGATATGCTGTACAACAGCACTTATATAATGGGCAGCCTGATCGGCAGCTTCTTCAGCGCCTACGATTGGCATAACGGTTCCATGATTGCTCTGGTCCTGCTGCTGATCATTCTGGTGTTTACTTTGGTCACGGACCGGTACACAGAGGAGGATGCCGGAAACAGAGGAGGTGCCCTGCTATGATGGAGAAACTGGAGAGAGAGGGCCGGAGGAGCCGGAATCCCGGAGGAAAATTATTCATCGGATGTATGCTGCTCCTGCTGTATCTGCCTATTCTGGTGCTGGCTTTTTATAGTTTTACCACCTCTGCCAACATCGGTTCCGTCCATGGATTTACCATGGATAACTATATCAATCTGTTTTCCAATGAAGAATTGCGTGGCATGATTCTGGGCACCGTGCTGCTGGCGGGTGGTTCGGCTTTTCTGTCCACGGTGCTGGGCACCCTGGGAGCCATCGGTGCATTTTACTCCGGAAAGCTGGCCAAGAGTTTTGTGGGTGCGGTGAATCAGGTGCCCGTGATTAACGCGGATGTGGTAACGGGATTTTCCGTGTGCATTATGTTGGTGGTGGTGCTGGGCATTGACAAGAGCACTTATGTGCCCCTGGTGGTGGGCCATGTGGTATTGAGCGCTCCTTTTGTTTATCTGTCCGTAGTTCCCAAGCTGAAGCAGATGGATGCCAGCCTGTACGAGGCGGCCATGGACCTGGGGGCTACGCCCAGGCAGGCGCTGACCAAGGTGGTGCTTCCCCAGATCCAGCCGGGCATCCTGTCGGGCTTCGCTCTGGCGGTGACGCTTTCCCTGGACGACTATTTTATTGCCAGTTATACCAAGCCCGCCACCTTTGATACCATCAGTACCTATGTGGTGAATGCCACCAAGGGTTCTCAGACGGAGATCAAGACCGCGCTGTGGGCATTGTCCACTCTGATTTTCCTGATCGTGGTGCTGGCGGTGGCTGTGATGAATTTATCAAAGGCGGGAAGCCGGGCAAAAACACAGGGATGACGAAACATGCTATTTGGATTGCCTGCTCCGGCGGGCAGATGGGAGTTGGGATGAAGAAAGGGAAAAGACGGCATATCTTTGTCCTTCGCCTGGTCCTGGGACTGTGGGCGGCAGCCGTGGGCGGCATTTTGCCCGCAGGGAGAGGGATTTGCCATGTGCTGGCCAAGGAGGATGTGATTATACTCCGGGTCTGCAACTGGGAGGAGTATATCGACCTGGGAGACTGGGACGAAGAGGAACTGATTGAACTGGATAACGGGGCGGCGATTCTGGGAACGGATGCTCTGTACCGGGAGTTTGAGGACTGGTTTTATCAGACTTATGGGAAGAGGGTACAGGTGGAGTATTCCTGTTTCGGAACCAATGAGGACCTGTACAATCAACTGACGCTGGGGGACAGCTATGACCTGGTCTGCCCTTCCGACTATATGATTATGAAGCTGATGGCAGAGGGAGCGCTGGAGCCCTATTCGGACGGCTTTTTCGACGGCGAGCGGGAGGAGAATTACTACAAAAGATGCGTGTCCCCTTATATTGCCCGGGTTTTTGCGGAGAATCAGATCGGCGGGGAAAGCTGGGAGCGTTATGCCGCCGGATATATGTGGGGAGTGACGGGGGTACTGTACAACCCGGAGCAAATGACCCGGGAGGAAGCCTCCACCTGGGCAGTGTTTGACAACCCGGATTTCTATCGGCAGATCACCTTGAAGGATAATGTACGGGACACCTATTTTTCCACCCTGGGGTATCTGCGTCGGGATCAGCTGACCCAGGAGGCCTTTCTAAATGATCCTGATTATCATGAAAAACTGGAAAACCTGATGAACGACGTGACGCCGGAGACCATCGGCGAGGTGGAGAAGCTGCTGGGAGACATTATGGGGAATGTGTATGCCCTGGAGACGGACAGCGGCAAGGCGGACATGGTGACAGGCAAGATCATCGCCAACTATCAGTGGTCCGGGGACGCCGTGTATGCCATGGACCAGGCGGAGGAGGACGGCGTATACCTGGAATTCGCGGTGCCCAGGGAGTGCACCAATCTCTGGTTTGACGGCTGGGTCATGCTTAAGAACGGGATCGGCGGTGACCCGGATAAAAAGCTGGCGGCGGAGGCTTTTGTCAATTTCCTCTCCATGCCGGAGAACGCAGTGCGGAACATGTACTACATCGGTTATACTTCCGCCATATCCGGCGGCGAGGACGATACCGTATTCTCTTATTTGAACTGGTGTTACGGCGCGGAGGAGGAAGAGGAAGATACGGTATCCTATCCTGTGGGATATTTCTTCAGCGGGGACAATGCCGATCCGGACTATGTGGTCTGCGCTCCCCGGGAGCAGGTGGGGCGTCAGCTGTCCACCCAGTATCCTTCCCAGGAGGTCATATCCAGGGCGGCGGTCATGTGGTATTTTAATGAGGAAGAAACCCGGGGGATCAATCAGATGTGGATCAATATACGCTGTCTGGATCTGCGGGAAATTCCTCTTTGGTGCGTGCTGCTTACCCTGTGTGTTCTGGCAGCATTGGCGGCAGCGGCAGTTCTGCACAGGAAAAATCACTATTATTCGTGAAAAACTGGTTGACAAACCCAGGATGCTTATGTATAATGAGACAGTGTGTGGAAAGACACACAAATATGATGCACAGGAGTTGCTATGTTCATTCATTTATCCGATGTGTTCACGACCCAGGGCAAACGCCTGGAGGTGGAAGCGGAACTTGAGATGACTGCTTTTGACAATGGGGCGGAAAGTTATGAGATTACGCAAAAGTCTCCTATGTCCATTGTAGTCACGCATCTTGAGACGGGAAAGGTTCTGGTGAAAGCCCACTTGAAACTGACCCTGCGGGCAGCCTGCGACAGATGTCTGGCGGAGGTACCCATATCGCTGGATCTCCATGCCGAACGGGTGGTATTTTCCCCGGAACTGGCGGCGGAGTCAGAGGAAGCCGATGACCAAGGCTTTGTGGACGGATATGAATTGGATGTGGACGCTTTTGCGCATGATATAATAATCGGTAACTGGCCTGCAAAGATTCTGTGCAAAGAAAGCTGTAGGGGCATATGCCTGATATGCGGACAGAATCGGAATGTGAGGGAGTGCGGATGCGATAGCTTCGTTCCAGACCCACGGATGGCAGTGATACAAGATATTTTCAATGCGAAATGAGAATTGCATTTGCATTTAAAAGGAGGTGTAACGATGTCTATTTGTCCTAAGAATAAATCTTCCAGAAGCAGGAGAGATAAGAGGAGAGCGAATTGGAAGATGAGCGCTCCCGCTTTGGTAAAGTGCAGCAAGTGCGGCGCACTGATGGTACCCCACAGGGTATGCAAGGCTTGTGGTTCTTACAACAAGAAGCAGGTCGTGAACGCTGACTAATGGAATATTCCATGAGAGACAGGGGACTTCTCCGCTTGCGGGGAAGTCTTTTTCCGTCATACAGGCATAAACGCTTGATTTTTTCGGGATGTTTTAGTATAGTATAATAAGGTTTTTTCGGGATCCCGTGTCAGTGCGCTGTAGGGGATATGCGGAACTATAATAGGAGGATAAAGCGGATGGTCAATGTGGCTGTGGATGCGATGGGCGGGGATAATGCCCCGGCGGAGATCGTTAAAGGCGCTATAGAGGCGGTAAATGCAAACAGGGAGATAAAGGTATTCCTGGTGGGCCGAGAGGCTGTCATTAAGGAGGAACTTGCAAAATATACTTATGATGTGACGCAGGTAGAGACCATTCATGCTTCGGAAGTGATTGAGACGGCGGAGCCTCCGGTAAAGGCAATCCGCAAAAAGAAGGATTCCTCCATCGTAAAGGCTTTGTATATGGTGAAGGAGGGAACCTGTGACGCGTTTGTGTCCTCCGGCAGCACCGGCGCCGTGCTGGTGGGCGGACAGGTGATCGTGGGCCGAATCCAGGGGGTGGAGAGGCCGCCTCTGGCGCCGCTGATTCCCACGGAGAAGGGCGTCAGCCTTCTGATTGACTGCGGCGCCAATGTGGACGCCCGTCCCTCCCATCTGGTGCAGTTTGCCAGGATGGGTTCCATATATATGGAAAGTATTATGGGGGTGAAGAATCCCCGGGTGGGAATTGTAAACAACGGAGCGGAGGAAGAGAAGGGCAATGCCCTGGTAAAGGAGACTTTTCCCCTGCTGAAAGCCTGTCAGGACATCAATTTTGTCGGCAGTGTGGAAGCCAGGGACATTCCGGCGGGCGTGGTTGATGTGGTGGTCTGCGAGGCGTTTGTGGGCAATGTGATCCTGAAGCTGTACGAGGGTGTGGGGGCGACTTTGATTAAAAAGGTGAAGGGCGGTATGATGACCTCCCTGCGCAGCAAGATCGGGGCGCTTCTGGTGAAGCCTGCACTGAAAAAAACCTTAAAGAGCTTTGACGTACAGGAGTATGGAGGGGCTCCCCTGCTGGGGCTTAACGGGCTGGTGGTAAAGACCCACGGCAGTGCCACGGCGGTGGAAATTAAGAACTCCATTTTGCAATGTCTGGATTTCAAGAGTCAGCAGATCAATGAAAAGATCCGGGAGAGGATTGTGGCTGAGGGCTAAACGGAATGACAGATTCCGCTTAGCTTCGATGAGGCGGCTTCGGAACATAAAATGCGTGCGGAGGCGGAGATGGAACTGGAGAAGATCAAAGGGATTATTGCCGGGATTCTGAATATTGACCCGGATACCGTGAATGAAGACAGTGCGTTTATTGAAGATCTGGGGGCAGATTCCCTGGATGTATTTCAGATTATCATGGGCGTGGAGGATGAGTTCGACATAGAGATTTCCCCGGTGGAAGCGGAGCGGATCAGCACTGTAGGTGAAGCGGTGGAGTTGGTACGCGGGGCGGTGCGATAATGGGTTGACTCGCCGACAATCTTAGAAGTTTTGGGATAAGGAAAAGGGTTAGGATAAGAAAGCAGGAATCATGAGAGAAAAACAGAATTTGTCCCTGTTGGAAGAGAAAATAGGATATAGTTTTCAACGTAAGGAATTGCTGGAGCAGGCGCTGACTCACAGCTCCTATGCCAACGAAAGGCGGATCAACAAGATCGGAAGCTATGAGAGGCTGGAGTTTCTGGGAGATGCGGTCCTGGAACTGGTGAGCAGCGAATTTCTGTTTGCCAGGCATCCGGAACTGCCAGAGGGAGATCTGACCAAACTGCGGGCTTCCATGGTGTGCGAGCCGGCTCTGGCTTTCTGCGCCAGGGATATTCAGCTGGAAGAACATATCCTGCTGGGCAAGGGGGAGGAGGCCACGGGGGGCCGCAAGAGAGATTCCATTACTTCCGATGTGATGGAGGCGGTGATCGGGGCCATATACCTGGACGGCGGCATGGCATGCGCCAAGGCCTATATCGACAGCTTTATCCTGTCAGATCTGGAACATAAGAGGCTTTTTTATGACAGTAAGAGCAATCTGCAGGAGGTGGTTCAGGGAAAGCTGAAAAAGGATCTGGAGTATGAACTCCTGGATGTGCAGGGCCCGGAGCACTGTCAGACCTTCCGGGTGCAGGTACGTATCCTGGAAGGCGAGGTATTGGGGCTTGGTGAGGGGCATACCAAGAAGGCGGCGGAGCAACAGGCGGCCTACAGGGCCCTGCTGCTGCTACAGGGCAGGGGTTATGAGCCGGAGGGCATTTGACCGGTATTTTGACAGAAAGAGGTACGGTTAGCAGAATGTATTTAAAGAGTATAGAGATACACGGATTCAAGTCCTTTGCCAACAAGATCAACTTTCAGTTCCACAATGGCATTACCGGCATTGTGGGTCCCAACGGCAGCGGCAAGAGCAATGTGGCGGATGCCGTCAGGTGGGTGCTGGGCGAGCAGCGTATCAAACAGCTGCGGGGCGCCAGTATGCAAGATGTCATTTTCTCGGGCACAGAGACCAGGAAGCCTTTGAGTTACGCCTATGTGGCGATTACGCTGGACAATTCCGACCATCAGCTGGCCATTGATTTTGACGAGGTCACCGTGGCCAGAAGGATCTACCGTTCCGGAGAAAGTGAATATCTGATCAATGGCAGCCCCAGCAGGCTCAAGGATGTGAACGAGCTTTTTTATGATACAGGTATCGGTAAGGAGGGCTATTCCATTATCGGCCAGGGCCAGATTGACAAGATCCTCAGCGGCAAGCCGGAGGAGAGAAGGGAGCTGTTTGACGAGGCGGCGGGAATCGTGAAGTTCAAGCGGCGCAAGGCAGCGGCCCAGAGCAAGCTGGAGAACGAGAAGCAGAACCTGGTTCGGGTGATGGACATTCTCTCGGAACTGGAGAAACAGATCGGCCCTCTGGAGAGGCAGTCCGAGGTGGCCAGGGTCTATCTAAAGAAAAAAGAAGAGTTAAAGACGCTGGATGTAAACGTGTTTTTGCTGGAGAATGACCGTCTGAAGAAACAGCTTGCGGAGATCGGGGAAAAGCACGGGATTGCCAGTGGTGAACTGGGGGAGACCCGGGACAGGTACGAGCATATCAAAGAGGAGTACGAGCAGGTACAATCCCAGATAGAGGAACTGGACAGAGCCATCGAGGAGGCCCGGGCCAGCCTGAGCGACACAGGACTGCTTCGGGGCAGGCTGGAGGGCGAAGTGGCAGTGCTGCAGGAGCAGATCAATTCCGCCAAAGGCAACGAGAAGCATCTGAGAGGCCGAAAGGAGACCGTGGAGGGGGAGATCGCCGCCAAGGAACGGGACAAAGAGGAGATCCTTGCGCAAAAGGCTCAGATTGATCAGCAGGTACAGGAACTTACCGGGATCCGGGATCAGGTCAGGGGACAGCTTAAGACGGTGCAGGACAGGATCGAGGAACTCAACGGACAGATTGAAACAGGGAAGAATGCCATCATCGGGGAATTGAACCAGAGGGCTACGATCAAGTCCAAGCTGGGGCGTTATGACACCATGACCGAGCAGATCAATATCCGTAAAGCGGAATTGAACTCCCGGATTCTGCGGGCCAAGTCAGACGAGGAGGCCCGGGAAGAAAATATCCGCCAGTTAGAAAGTCGTTTTGAAGAGATTACGGAAAAGCTGGGGGAGATGAATCAGGATGTGGCATCCAGGGAATCGGAACTGGGAGAAATTCGCCATAGCCTGACGGCTCATGACCAGAAACTGCGGGAAACCCAGCAGAGTTACCACCAGGAGAAGTCCCGTCTGGAAGCGCTGGCGGGACTGACGGAGCGCTATGAGGGCTATGGCGGCAGCGTCAAGAAAGTCATGGAGCAGAAAGATCGGGTAAAGGGTATTATCGGCGTGGTGGCAGATATTATCCAGGTGGAAAAGAAGTATGAGACTGCCATTGAGACGGCGCTGGGGGGCAATATCCAGAACATTGTCACGGATGACGAGACTACGGCCAAGAAAATGATCGCTTATCTGAAGGAGCACAGGGCGGGCCGCGCCACCTTCCTGCCCTTGACCAGCATCACCCGCCCCCAGGAATTCAAAACCCCGGAGGTGCTGAAAGAGAAGGGCGTCATCGGTATGGCGGACGAACTGGTGTCCACGGATCAAAAATACCGCAATGTGGCAAAAGCCATGTTGGGCCGAATCGTGGTGGCGGATAATGTAGATAATGCGGTGCGGATTGCCCGAAAGTATGACTACGGCATCAGGATGGTCACTCTTGAGGGGGAACTGCTGGTACCGGGGGGCGCCATCAGCGGCGGCGCATTCAAGAACAGCAGCAATTTGCTGGGCCGCCGCCGGGAGATGGAGGAACTGGAGAAAAAGATCGGAAAATTGACCCGGATTATTCAGGACACCAATGCCGCCATCGAAGAGACCAAGACCCACAGGAACCAACTGCGTATGGAGATAGAGGCCATGAAGGCTGATATGCAGAGATGCTCCATCGAGCAGAACACGGTGCGGATCAGCATCTCCCAGGCCAGGGAGCGTATGGCGGAGGAGGAGCAGGGCTTTGACTCCATGAAGAAAGAAGAGAAGGAGATCGAGAGCCAGATCCAGGAGATTGTCAGCAGCAAGGAGACCATACAGAAGGAACTGTCTGCCAGCGAGGAAGCGGAGCAGGCCACACAGCAGCAGATCGCTCTGTGGCAGAAGGAATTGGAGGAGAGCAGGCGGGAGGAATCCGACTCTTCGGCCCATGTGGCAGAATGGGATTTGAAGGTGGAGAAGATGCTTCAGACCCAGGAATTCCACCAGGCCAATGTGGATCGAATCGGGGGAGAGACAGAGCATTCCCGCAGAGAACTGGAGGAGATTGAGGAAGCCCTGCTACAGAGCCTGCAGGACGCGGAGGAAAAGAGCTGCCAGATCCAGGAGATCCGGCGGACCATCGCGGCCTCCCACGATGTCCAGACCCAATCCGAGGCCAAGCTGAAGGAGGACATGGAGAAAAAGGAAAACCTGAGCAGCCAACAGAAGAATTTCTTTACTGCCCGGGAGGAACTGGCAGAGCGTATGACGGCGCTGGACAAGGAAGTATACAGACTCTCAGCCCAAAAGGAGCGTCTGGAGGAAACCGTGGAATCCCAGATCAATTACATGTGGAATGAGTATGAGATCACCCTGAGCGACGCCTTGTCCGTCCGCAATGAGGAGATGGCGGACCTGCCTGCCATGAAGCGGGAGATCGGCAATCTAAAAGACCAGATCAGGAAACTGGGAGATGTGAATGTAAATGCCATTGAAGATTATAAAAATCTGATGGAGCGTTACACATTTATGAAAACCCAGCATGATGACCTGGTGGAGGCAGAGAAAACCCTGGAGGGCATCATACAGGAACTGGACAGCGCCATGCGCAAACAGTTTAACGAGAAGTTTGCGGAGATCTGTCATGAGTTTGACAAAGTGTTCAAGGAACTTTTCGGCGGAGGCAAAGGGACCCTGGAACTGATGGAGGAGGAAGATATTCTGGAGGCAGGCATCCGCATCATTGCGCAGCCTCCGGGCAAGAAGCTGCAGAATATGATGCAGCTGTCCGGCGGCGAGAAGGCTTTGACAGCCATCTCCCTGTTGTTTGCCATACAGAATTTGAAACCTTCCCCCTTCTGCCTGCTGGATGAGATTGAGGCCGCCCTGGATGAGTCCAATGTATCCCGGTACGCCAAATATTTACATAAGCTCACCAGGCACACCCAGTTTATCGTGATCACCCATCGGCGCGGTACCATGGAACGCGCCGACCGCCTGTATGGTATCACCATGCAGGAAAAAGGGGTGTCCACGTTGGTAAGCGTGAACCTGGTGGACAAGGATTTGACGTAATATTGTATAGGAGACAGCGTATGAGCGAGGAGAAGAAAGGTTTTTTCAGCCGTCTGAAGGAGGGCCTGAGCAAGACCCGGAACAATATTGTCAGGGGTATTGACAATGTGTTCAGCGGATTTTCTGCCATAGATGAAGATTTTTATGAGGAACTGGAAGAGATTCTCATCATGGGGGATATCGGCGTCAACGCCACGGGAGAGATTGTGGAACGTCTGAAGGCCCAGGTGAAAGAGCGGCATATCAAGGAACCCTCTGCCTGCAAGCAGCTTTTGATCGAAAGCATACGGGAGCAGATGCGGGTAGACGAAACCGCCTATGATTTTGAACACCAAAAGTCCGTTATCATGGTGATCGGCGTCAACGGCGTGGGAAAAACCACCTCCGTGGGAAAGCTGGCAGGGAAATTGAAGGACAACGGCCTGAAGGTGCTGATCGCGGCGGCAGATACTTTCCGCGCGGCTGCCGGAGAACAACTGGCGGAGTGGGCCAGGAGGGCGGAAGTGGACATGATCGGAGGCCGGGAGGGGACGGATCCTGCCAGCGTGGTTTTTGACGCGGTGAACGCGGCAAAGGCCCGCCATGCGGACGTGCTGCTGATCGACACGGCGGGACGGCTTCACAACAAGAAAAATCTGATGGAGGAACTGCGGAAAATGAACAGAATCATTGACCGGGAGTTCCCCGATGCCCACCGGGAAAACCTGATTGTCCTGGACGGAACCACCGGACAGAACGCCATGGTGCAGGCCAGGGAATTTGGCGAGGTGGCAAATCTCACAGGTATTATCCTCACCAAGATGGACGGTACGGCAAAGGGCGGCATCGCGGTGGCGATCCAGTCCCAGCTGCAGGTACCGGTGAAATACATCGGTGTAGGGGAAACCATAGAGGATCTCCAGAAGTTTAATTCGGATGAATTTGTAAACGCATTGTTTGATATGGACTCCGCATATGGACAGGATACAGAGGGATAAACATTGATGCGGTATAGGGAATACAAGGGATTTTCATTAGGAGGAAAGATAACATGTTGACTTTGGATCAATTTGAGGAAGCATCCGAGATAGTAAAGCGTGTCACATTGGAAACCAAGCTGGTGTACAGTGATTTTCTCAGCAGTCATACGGGGAACAAAGTATATCTGAAGCCGGAAAACATGCAGTTTACCGGGGCTTACAAAGTGAGAGGCGCCTATTATAAGATGAGCACCCTGACGGAGGAAGAGAGGGCCAAGGGACTGATTACCGCCTCAGCAGGCAATCATGCCCAGGGTGTGGCCTATGCGGCCCAGTGTTATGGGGCAAAGGCCACCATTGTCATGCCGACCACCACACCTCTGATGAAGGTGAACCGTACCAAGGGCTACGGCGCGGAGGTTGTGCTCCATGGAGATGTTTATGACGAAGCCTGTGCCAAAGCCTATGAATTGGCAGAGGAACATGGATATACCTTCATTCACCCTTTTGACGATCTCACCGTGGCCACCGGCCAGGGGACCATTGCCATGGAGATTGTGAAGGAACTTCCTCTGGTGGACTACATTCTGGTTCCCATCGGGGGAGGCGGTCTGGCGGCAGGCGTTTCCACGCTGGCAAAACTTTTAAACCCCAAGATTCAGGTCATAGGCGTGGAACCGGCAGGAGCCAACTGTATGCAGGAATCTCTGAGAGCGGGCAAAGTGACCACCCTGCCCCGGGTCAATACCATTGCGGACGGCACGGCGGTAAAGACGCCCGGCGGCAAGCTGTTTCCTTATATTCAGCAGAATCTGGACGATATCATTACCATTCGGGACGAGGAATTGGTGGTGGCATTTTTGGATATGGTGGAAAACCATAAGATGGTGGTGGAAAATTCGGGCCTTCTGTCCGTGGCTGCGGTGAAGCATATGGAAGTGAAAGACAAAAAGGTGGTGGCAATCCTCAGCGGCGGCAACATGGATGTGATCACCATGTCTTCCGTGGTGCAGCAGGGATTGATTTTCCGGGACAGAATCTTTACCGTGTCGGTGCTGCTGCCGGACAAGCCGGGAGAATTGTGCCGGGTATCCGGGGTGATCGCGGCTGAAAGCGGTAATGTGATCAAGCTGGAACACAACCAGTTCGTCTCCACCAACCGCAATGCCGCAGTGGAACTGCGGATTACCCTGGAGGCCTTCGGTACGGAACACAAGCACCAGATCATGAAGGCACTGGAGGAAAAAGGCTATCAGCCCAAACAGGTGCGAACCAATATATAGCCGGTTCCCGGCGGTATGCCGCCGGCCCCGGCAGTCTGGAAAAGAAGTATAATAAGGCGAGAATGCTGTATACTGATTATGAATCCGCATATGAAAATATGCGGATTTTGCAATTCTTCTCATTGAATGTTTGTGCCGCCGCAGGCGGCATGTCTGGAAGTTTGAAAAAGGAGCATGTGATGAAAGAAAACCGACAGAAAGAAATTCCCATAAAAAAAACGGACGTAAAAAAGACGGTGGTCAACTATCTGCTGATCACGGTGGCCAGTGCCGTTTATTCGGTGGCGGTCAGTCTGTTTCTGGACCCCAATTCCCTGGCTCCGGGCGGCGTCACGGGCATAGCCATTATCCTGAACCGCCTGATCCCGGTGGAGACAGGTACTTTAATCCTTTTGATCAATATTCCCATCCTGATTCTGGGGGCCTGGAAATTCGGCCTCCGCTTCAGCCTGTCCACCATCTATTGCACGGTGGTGATCTCCCTGTTCACCAACCTTCTTTCCGGCGTGAAAACAGCCACTGCGGATCCCCTCCTGGCGGCACTGGCGGGCGGCAGCCTGGCGGCGGTGGGGATCGGATGGGTGTTTAAAGCGGGAGCCACCACCGGGGGCACGGATATCATCATCAAACTCCTTCGGAGCAAGATGCCTCATCTGAGAACGGGAGGACTGTTCCTGGCCATGGATGCCGTCATCGTGGCGGTATCGGGTTTCGTGTTCAAGAATACGGATGTGGCTCTGTACGCGGGCCTCACGGTATTTATAATCTCTCTGGTTCTGGATCTGGTGCTCTATGGCCGTGACGAGGCCAAGCTGATGTTTATCATCAGCGACAAGTCGGAGCAGATCACCCGGCGTCTGCTGGAGGAATTGGACATCGGCGTAACCCATATGCAGGGATCGGGCGCTTTCAGCGGCAAGGAAAAACAGGTGATTCTGTGCGCGGTTAAAAAGGCCACGGCTCCCAAGACGGAGGTGATCGTGAAGGAGGAGGATCCCCAGGCGTTTATGATCATCTCCAGCGCCACGGAGATCTATGGTGAGGGTTACAAAAGTTATTTCAGTGAAAAATTATAAGGTGTAAAGAAAAAATACTTGACAGTACAGACGGTGTGTTGTATGATGGCAAAGTGGGCATCGGCCTGCAGAATGGAATCGGAGGCAGGAACGCATGGAGAAAATATATCAGCAGGCGCTTTTGTATGATTTCTATGGGGAATTGCTGACAGAGCATCAGCGCAGTATCTACGAGGACGCGGTGTGTAATGATCTGTCTCTGGGGGAGATAGCCCAGGAGAGAGGCATCAGCAGACAGGGTGTACATGATCTGATCCGGCGCTGCGACAAGGCCCTGCAGGAGTACGAAACCAAGCTGCGGCTGGTGGAGAAATTTGTGAATGCCCGGGACAAGGTGGAGCGGATCATCAATCTTGCGCAGGAATCGGAGCAGCACGCAGACAGACTGCAGGAGATTTACAGCCTGGCCAGAGAACTGCGTCAGGAATTGTAAGGAAGGGTAAATGGGATTGGCATGGCATTTGAGAGTCTGACCGATAAACTTCAGAATGTGTTTAAGAACCTGCGGAGCAAGGGACGTCTCACCGAGGAGGACGTGCGAAGCGCCTTGAAGGAAGTAAAAATGGCCTTGTTGGAGGCCGATGTAAACTTCAAAGTGGTGAAACAGTTTATCAAGGCAGTGGAGGAGAGAGCTGTCGGTCAGGATGTGATGAACGGCTTAAATCCCGGCCAGATGGTGATCAAGATCGTCAACGAGGAGATGATCTCCCTGATGGGCAGCGAGACCACGGAGATTGCCATGCAGCCCGGAAAATCTGTCACCGTCCTTATGATGGCGGGCCTGCAGGGTGCCGGCAAGACCACGGCTACGGCCAAGATCGCAGGCAAGCTGAAACTGAAAGGCAAGAAATCTCTGTTGGTAGCCTGTGATATCTACAGGCCCGCCGCCATTGAGCAGCTGCAGATCAACGGCCGGAAGCAGGAAGTGGATGTCTTTTCCATGGGCAGTGACCACAGTCCGATGGAGATCGCCAGGGAAGCGATTGCCTTTGCGCAGAAAAACGGGCATAATGTGGTGATTCTGGACACGGCGGGACGTCTGCATGTGGACGAGGATATGATGCGGGAACTGCAGGAGATCAAGGAGCAGGTGGACGTGCATCAAACCTTGCTGGTGGTGGATGCCATGACCGGACAAGACGCGGTGAATGTAGCCAAAGAGTTTGACGAGAAGGTGGGCATCGACGGTGTGGTACTGACCAAGATGGACGGTGACACCAGGGGCGGTGCGGCATTGTCCATCAAAGCAGTGACCGGAAAGCCCATTCTGTATGTGGGTATGGGTGAAAAACTTTCCGATATGGATCAGTTTTATCCGGACCGCATGGCCAGCCGAATCCTGGGTATGGGGGATGTATTATCCCTGATTGATAAGGCCCAGGCCAATCTTGACCTGGATGAGGACAAGGGCCGCGAGATGGCCGGCCGTATGAAGAAGGGTAAGTTCGACTTTGAGGATTATCTGGAGAGCATGAAACAGATGCGGAAGCTGGGAGGTATCGGCAGTATTTTGAGCATGCTGCCCGGCATGGGTCTCAAGGGCGGCGAACTGGAATCCATGGTGGACGAGAAGCAGCTGGCGCATATGGAAGCCATCGTATTGTCCATGACCCCTCAGGAGAGGCGTAACCCCAAGATTTTGAATCCCAAGAGAAAGCATCGTATTGCCAGGGGCGCAGGGGTGGATATCAGCGTGGTAAACCGTTTTATCAAGCAGTTTGAACAGAGCCAGAAGATGATGAAGCAGTTTGGAGGCGGTAAGCGCCGGGGAATGATGGGCGGTCTGCCGGGCATGGGAGGCGGTAAATTCCCCTTCTGAGTACAGAAAAATGCAGTGGAAGATTTGTACTTTCAAGTACTTATCCTATAAAAAACAAAGTATATTACGGAGGTAAAGAAAAATGGCAGTTAAGATCAGGTTGAAGAGAATGGGACAGAAGAAGGCGCCTTTCTATAGAATTATCGTGGCGGATTCCCGTTCCCCCAGAGACGGCAGATTCATTGAGGAAATCGGTACTTACGATCCTTCCACCGATCCCAGCACTTTCAAGATCAACGAGGAGTTGGCCAAAAAGTGGCTGAAAAACGGTGCACAGCCCACGGAAGTGGTAGGCAAACTTTTCAAGATCGCAGGCATCGAGAAGTAAGCAGCGATTTCTACTGCTGGAGGCACAGCGCATTGGCGCAGCATCGCATGCATATTGTGATTTGACAGGCCGGTCCCGGTCAACGCAATTTCCCAGGCGCGGCCGGGGTTTGGCGTAGTCAGACTCCAGATATGCAGAGAAGAGGGAAGAATGAAAGATTTGGTTGAAGTGATTGCAAAGGCCCTGGTGGATCATCCGGATGAGGTGGTGGTGACGGAGAAAGAAGACGGCAGGAATGTGGTGGTGGAACTCCATGTGGCGGCGTCTGATATGGGAAAGGTCATCGGAAAGCAGGGCAGGATTGCAAAGGCAATACGGTCTGTGGTGAAAGCGGCGTCTTCCAAGGAAAACAAAATCGTGGACGTGGAGATCGTATAGGTATCCGTCTTATGTGGCAGATTGGCTGCTGACAGGCAGGGAGAGACTGGCGGGACATGCGCTTACAGCATGTTTCGCCATGTTTGCTTGCAGAGGAGAGAATGTGTATGGATGAAGTACTGCAGGTGGGCATCATCACCACCACTCATGGGGTGCGGGGAGAGGTAAAGGTCTATCCTACCACCGATGACGCGAACCGTTTTAAAAAGTTGAAGGAAGTTATCCTGGATACCGGCCGGGAGAAAAGCACCCGGGAAATCCAAGGGGTCAAATTCTTTAAGCAGATGGTGATTCTGAAGCTGAAGGGAATTGATACCCTGGAGGAGGCGGCAAAGTATCGGCAGGCGGGTTTATATGTGACCAGAGACAATGCGGTGAAACTGAACAGGGATGAATATTTTATTGCGGATTTAATCGGCCTGGAAGTTTGCGATGTATCCGGGGATTCTCTGGGCCGTCTGGAGGACGTGATGACCACCGGGGCCAATGATGTGTATGTGATCCGTATGGGGGACGGGCGGGAATTGTTGCTGCCTGCCATTAAACAGTGCATTTTGGATGTGGATATGGAGCAGCGCCGGATGAAGGTGCACGTACTGGAGGGGCTGCTGTAGAAAATACCGGCTTGCCAGCCGAAGCGGGCGGATGGGAGAGGGAATGAAATTCCATGTATTGACATTGTTCCCGGAGATGGTGGAACAGGGGCTGCGCCAGAGTATCCTGGGCAGGGCGGCGGAGAACGGACATTTGTCTTTTCATATGGTGAATATCCGGGATTTTACCCGGGACAAACATGGCAAGGTGGACGACTATCCCTATGGGGGAGGAGCGGGGATGCTGATGCAGGCACAGCCCGTATATGATGCCTATTTGTCTGTGACGCGGGGAAGTACAGAAACCAACCCTGTCGTAGACCCGGCCTGCACAGAAGCCATCTCTGCTCCGGCATACAGGAAACCTGTCCGCGCCGTCGAATCCGCGCATGCCAAAACCAGGGGAATTCGAACGGTTTATGTAACCCCGCAGGGCAGAACTTTCACGCAGAAACTGGCCAAAGAATTTTCCCGGGAGAAGGAGCTGATCTTCCTGTGCGGGCACTATGAGGGAATCGATGAGCGTGTGCTGGAAGAGATTGTCACAGACTATGTATCTCTGGGAGATTATGTATTGACCGGGGGAGAATTGGCGGCCATGGTGATGATTGACGCCATAGCCAGGCTGGTGCCCGGCGTGCTGCATAACGGGGAGTCTGCGGAGACGGAATCTTTTCACAATCATCTGCTGGAGTATCCTCAGTATTCCCGGCCGGAAGTGTGGCATGACAAACCCGTGCCCCAGGTGCTGTTGTCCGGCAACCATCGAAAGATTGAGGCATGGCGGCTGGAGCAGTCCCTGGAGCGAACCAGACAGCGCAGGCCAGACCTGTATGATTTATATCGGGCGCAGCAGGACAGCATTCTAAAACTGAGCCGGCATAAGCGGAAGCATATCCATCTGATGGAATGGATGGCGCGGGGGATGGCCGACATGGTGTGCCGTGAAGGGGAAAATCTGTTGTTGAATGTGGAACAGACCCGGATATACGGGCTATATGCGGAATCTTCCCGGGAAGCCGGGGAACTGGCAAGACAGTATGGATTGTCCGGGACTGCGAAACAGGCGCGGATAGATTTGGCCGTTTGTCAGGAAACCATAAGGGATCTGCTGACAGAACAATTCGGCTTTGTGGAGGAAGAAACCTGCCGCCAGGCCTGCTATACCCGCAGGGAGTCCCTGAGAGTGGAGCATCGGGATATTCGGCCCCTGGGGGAAAGCGACCTGGATTATGTTTCAAAACATTATACAAAATGTGATAAGACGTATTTACACCGGCGCATAATCGGCGGAGCCATGTATGGCATTTATGTAAGGGATGGGGAACAGAGCCGGCTGGCGGGATTTATCGGCACCCACAGGGACGGCAGCATGGGAATGCTGTATGTGGAGGAAGCATATCGACGGCAGGGCCTGGCGGCCTCACTGGAAAGCTGGCTGGTCAACAGGCATCTGAAACGGGGAGAGATTCCCTACTGCCAGATCAGAGAGGGAAATATTTCTGCCCTGCGGCTTCAGGAAAAACTGGGACTTTATCTGTGCAGGGAACTTATGTGGTGGCTAAAAAAAGAGAATTAGTAAGAGAAAAATTAGTAAGAGAAATAAATAAAAAACTTGCATAATATGCCATACTGTGGTAAAATATTAACGTTGCGAAAATGAGATGGTCCTCTGTTACAGATTGTATTAAGAACATCAAGTACATTTCAGGAGGTTTATGATGAGCGATATTATCAGAGAGATTGAAGCTGAGCAGATGAAAGCTGCCGTGGACGAGTTTGCCGTAGGCGATACCGTTAAGGTATACGGCAAGATCAAAGAGGGCAACCGTGAGAGAATTCAGGTGTTTGAGGGCGTAGTCCTGAAGAGACAGGGCGGAAGCAGCCGCGAGACCTTTACCGTGAGAAAGACTTCCAACGGAATCGGTGTTGAGAAGACCTGGCCGGTACATTCCCCCAACGTGGAGAAGATCGAAGTGGTCAGAAGAGGTAAGGTAAGACGGGCCAAGCTGAACTACCTGAGAGACCGTGTTGGTAAGAAGGCCAAGGTAAAAGAGTTGGTCAGATAATCTGCCGAAATGGGACAATTACTTTTTTGTAGTTGTCCTTTTCTATTTTAAAAGAATGTGCTATACTGTTAAGCAGAACGTTATACAATATCTCCCGGGGCGCCTGGTATGGAGCCTGCGGAGAAGCATTTTCCGCAGCGGGATTACGGGGGGATGCGGAACACAGATGTAGGAGGAATGGCAGTGCCGCACAATAAGGGTTTGAGTTTTTACAAGCGGAGGAAAAAGATCAGCCCCCTGGCTGTAAGGGAATTTTTCGTGGTGATATTCGGCATGGTGGCCGCCGTGTTTATCGCGGTGGTACTCACCTTTTTTTTCGGAACCTACACCAATATGGTGGGGGCATCCATGGAGCCGGATCTGTACAACGGACAGCGGGTGTATGTCAACCGCTTCAGCTATACCCTGTCAACGCCGAAGGTGGGCGATGTGGTGGTATTTCTGCCAAATGGCAATACCAATACCCATTATTATGTGAAGCGCGTGGTGGCCGGCCCCGGAGACACGGTCCTGATCCAGAACGGCGTGTTGTATGTCAACGGATTGGAAAGCCCCTGGGCTAAGATGAAAATACTGGATCCCGGAATTGCCGGGACGGAACTCACCCTGGAATTGGGACAGTATTTCTGCATGGGGGATAATCCGGGCAGCAGCGAGGACAGCCGCTCCGCCAATATCGGCCCCATTCGGGAACAGGATATCATCGGGGAGGCATGGCTGCATTTGGGCGGCGATCAGGGAGGCGCGGGTCTGATACACTGACAGCTGTTGGTGCTTGCGGCGTTATCTGCGGCGCACAGGAAAGAGGAAAATATGAATTATCAATGGTATCCGGGGCATATGACAAAAGCAGTCCGGATGATGCAGGAAAATATAAAGTTGATTGACCTGGTCATAGAACTGGTGGACGCCAGGATTCCCCTGAGCAGCCACAATCCCGACATTGACAGGCTGGCAGCGGGAAAGTCGCGGATCGTGCTGCTGAATAAATCCGATTTGGCGGATCCGGCATATAATCGGTTATGGGTTCAGTACTTTCAAGGGCAGGGGGCCCATGTGCTGGAGATTAATTCCAAAACAGGCAGCGGTGTAAAGTCAATTCAGGGACTGGTTCAGGAGGCTTGCAGGGAGAAGATTGAGCGAGACCGCAGGCGGGGGATCGTGAATCGGCCGGTCCGGGCCATGGTGGTGGGAATTCCCAATGTGGGGAAATCCACATTTATTAATGCCTTTGCGGGAAAAGCCTGCACCAAAACCGGAAACAAGCCCGGAGTGACTAAGGGAAAGCAATGGATTCGGCTGGGCAAGGGACTGGAACTGTTGGATACTCCAGGCATTCTGTGGCCCAAGTTCGAGGATCAGCAGGTGGGAATGCGGTTGGCATTTATCGGCTCCATGAATGATGAAGTGATCATTCTGGATGAGTTGGCCTGTGATTTGATCCGCGCGCTGGAACAGCTATATCCCCAGGCGCTGCCCCAGCGCTACGGGATTGATGGCAGTGGGGAGCCTTCCTCCGTACTGGCCCGGGTGGCGGAGAGCAGGGGATGTTATGCCAGGGGCAGTGAACTGGATCTGGAGAAGGCGGCGTCTATACTGCTGGAGGATTACCGCAGCGGCAGATTGGGCAGGCTGACGTTGGAGAAGCCGGATTAATTCAGCCCGGCTGACATGGGAGAAGCCTAATCGGTCCGATTTGTGACATGAGAGGCCGGGATAAGGCACATACATAGAAACTATATAAAGGTTGGATGAGCGGCATGAAGAAAGTAATGAGAGAAATATTGAGTACGGGACTTTATCTGTTGATTGTACTTTGCCTGACCTATCTGGTAATTGCGTTTGTAGGACAGAGAACCGAGGTGAACGGGGGCAGCATGGAGCCCACTTTGAGCGATGAGGATAATCTGATCGTGGATAAGATTACCTATCGGTTCAGCGACCCGGAACGTTTTGACATCATTGTCTTTCCCTTTAAATACAAGGAAAAGACTTATTATATCAAGCGGATTATCGGCCTGCCGGGGGAGACCGTGCAGATTGACCAGCAGGGGAATATCTATATTGACGGGGAAATCCTGAACGAGAATTACGGGAAGGAAGTCATTCAGCCGGACCATATCGGCCTGGCCAGCCAGCCCATCACGCTGGGGGACGACGAATATTTTGTGCTGGGGGACAATCGCAACAACAGTACGGACAGCCGGGTGTCCCAAGTGGGGAATATCAAACGGGACGATATTATCGGCAGAGCATGGGTTCGTATCTGGCCCTTTGATAAATTCGGCGTGTTAAAGCACCAGTAAAGGAGTGGCGGCATGACAGTCAGGATCGGGGAAGTGAAGGCGCAGTTGCAGGCAGCTTGTGATAATGAGCTGCCTGCTTTTATAACACAGTATGAGGGCGACGAAAGGGCAGGTGTCCGCAAATGTGTGGAAGCTGCCAGAAAGCGGATGGAATCTCTGGAAAGAGAGAAGCTGAGGACGGAAAAACTGTGGGAGTATGAGCGGGGATACAGCGGCTATTCTCATATCTGCGGCATTGACGAGGCGGGCAGGGGCCCCCTGGCGGGGCCGGTGGTGGCAGGGGCCGTGATCCTTCCAAAGGATTGTGATCTCTTATATATTAATGATTCCAAACAATTATCCGAAAAAAAGAGAGAGGAACTCTATAGAGCCATACTGGAGAAAGCCCTGTGCTGGGGGGTGGGCTATGCCTCTCCCCAGAGGATTGATGAGATCAATATATTGCAGGCCACCTATGAGGCCATGCGGGAGGCCATCAGCAAGCTGCATCCCCAGCCGGATCTGCTTCTCAACGATGCGGTAACCATCCCGCAGGTATCCATACGGCAGATTCCCATCATCAAGGGTGACGCCAAGAGCATTTCCATCGGGGCAGCCAGCATCATCGCCAAAGTTACCAGGGACAGACTGATGAGGGAGTATGACCAGTTGTTTCCGGGATATGGCTTTGCGAAGAATAAAGGATATGGGGGAGAGGCCCATATCGAAGCACTCAAAAAGTATGGCCCTACGCCCATCCATCGGAAGAGTTTTATCCATCGTTTCGTGTGAGGAGTTAATATGTGGATCATGGATTTGTTTCAGGCAGGAAAACAGACTGGGAATGCCCAGAATACGCAGAATGCCCAGGCCCCGGGGAAAGAACCCTCCGCTGCCCTTCTGCAGAAGGAGATCCGGGCGCTGGCCCCCGGGCAGGTACTCTCCGGGCAGATTCTGGAAAAAACCGGAGAGGATCTGCGGCTTCTGGTGAATTTCCAGGGGAGCGAGCTGGAACTTCAGGCCAGGCTGGAGCAGAACATAGCCCTGTCCATGGGCAGGAATATTCTGTTTCAGGTGAAAAATAACGGCAGCGGCCTTTCCCTGAGTCCTCTGTTCGAGAATATGGGCATGGAGGCCAACGCCCAGAAAGCGGTGGAGATGGCTTCCCTGCCCGTCAACGACACCACCATGCAGCTGGTGGGGCAGTTGATGAAGGAGGGTATGCCCATCGACAAGGAGGCATTGCAGACCTTTTATCATGAGATGATTGCTTTCGCGGACGCGGAGGTGATGGATATTATAGACCTGCACAAGCTGGGACTTCCTGTGAATGAAGAGAATCTGGAGCAGATGCATTCTTATAAAAATATGACCCATCAACTGATGGGGGGAATCCAGGACCTGAGCGCGCAGCTGCCGGGGCTGCTGCAGGAGATGGCGGGCCAGGGCCTGGAGAAGGAGATCGGCAGGCTGCTGGCGGCCCTGCTGTTGGGAGGAGACGGGGCTTCCGCTGCCGGGACAGGGGAAGCCGCCGCTCCCATGCCCACGGAGGAGACCGGGACTTTGCCCGGCGTTCTGCCGGAGAGCCGGGATGCCGCACAGGGACAGACAAAGATCGTGATTGCGGAGGAAGTTCTTCAGTCTGAGAACAATGGGGCGGAGACGGACCGGCTGCCTCAGAGCCTTCCCGGCATGGAGGGAGATGCCGCAGAGGGCCTGCCGGGCCGGGAGATCCCCGTGAAGGATCAGGCGCAGCTGCCGGACCAGACATCGTTCCATTTGCTGCGTCAGGTGGCACAGGCTTTGGCGGAGGGAAAGCCGCTGCCATTGAAGGAACTGGCCAAATCCCCTGATTTTCAAAAGCAGCTGCAGGAGTATGTGAGGCAGGAATTGTCCCTGCGGCCTGAGGACGCGGGTAAAGAAAAATTGGGTGAGCTATACAGCAGGCTGGGCAGACAGTTAAGCGCCCTTTCGGAAGCGCTGGGCAGTGCGGGACAGGAGGCAGGCGCGCTGGGCCGGACGGTGCAGAATCTAAGCCAGAACCTGAATTTTCTGAACCAGTTGAACAATATGTATTCCTATGTGCAGTTACCTTTGAAAATGACGGACCAGGATGCCCACGGGGAGTTGTATGTATATGCGAACAGGCATAAAAAGGCAGTCCGGGAGGGGGAGGTAAGCGCGCTGCTGCATCTGGATATGGCGAATCTGGGCCCCATGGATGTCTATGTCCAACTGAGGGAGAACCATGTGGGAACCCGTTTCTATCTGCCGGACGAGGAAATGCTGGATTTTATAGCGGAGCATATTGATCTGCTGAACAGCAGGCTAAAGCAGCGGGGGTACCATATGAACTGTACTTTCCAGACCAGGGAAGCCGGAACGGGAAACACGGTGATGCAGGAACTGATTGAGGCCCAGAGCAACCGCCCCATGGGCGCGGACTATTCCTTTGACGCATTCGCCTGATCTGACGACAGGGAATTCTATCGAAACAGGAGATTGATATGGCAGAAAACAATAAACCCAAGCAGGCCATAGCGCTGGAGTATAATCCCGAGGAAGACGCTCCTAAGATCATTGCCTCCGGCAGGGGAAAGCTGGCGGAGCGGATTATCGAGAGGGCCCAGGAGAATGATGTGCCCATACACCGGGACGACAAGCTGGCGGATACCCTTTCACGGCTGGAGATCGGAGATATGATACCGCCGGAACTCTATGAAGTGGTGGCGGAAATCCTGGTATTCGTGGATTCCATGGATAAACTCAGAGGTAAAGTAGGAACAGCCGGAAAGACCGGGAGTAAGGGATGAACAGGCGCAGAGTGGGAGCTGACAAGGAATGCCTGGCCGCCGCTTTTCTGGAAAGCCGGGGAGTGTCCATATTGGAGCGTAATTACCGCAGCCGAAGCGGGGAGATTGACCTGGTGGGCCGGGACGGTGAGTACCTGGTATTTATAGAGGTGAAATACAGGGCCGGCGTCCGCATGGGGCATCCCGAGGAGGCGGTGGGCTATGCCAAGCAAAAACAGATTTGCCGGGTGGCAGACTATTATCGCCTCGTCAGGCAGCTGCCTGTGCAGACTGCGATAAGATATGACGTGGTGGCCATTGAGGGGGAAGAGATTCGGTGGGTGAAAAATGCATTTCCCCATCATTACCGTTAGGAGGGGATATATGGAACAGATCATCAGGGCGTCAGGCCGGAAGCAGGTGATGCGTCAGCAAGAGGCGGGACAGGTGGAATATCTCACCTTTCCGCTGCTTTCTGCCCAGCCGGGAATCACCCATGGGTTTTCCACCAGAAAGGGCGGCGTCAGCCGGGATATCTATGCCTCCATGAACCTGTCCTTTACCAGGGGGGATGAGGAGGAAAGGGTACAGGAAAATTTTCGCCGCATGGCGGCGGCTCTGGGCACGGAGGTGGGCCATATGGTGTGTACCTTCCAGACCCATACCACCAATATCCGACAGGTTTTTTCTTCGGACGGGGGAAAGGGGATTATCCGTGAACGGGGCTATACCGACGTGGACGGTCTGGTGACCAATGAGAAAGGACTGTGTCTGGTGTGCTTTTTCGCGGACTGTGTGCCCCTGTACTTTGTGGATCGAAGGAACGGGGCCATCGGCCTGGCCCATGCCGGCTGGCGCGGAACGGTGGCCGGCATGGGCGGCCGCATGGTTCGGCGTATGGAGCGGGAATTCGGCACCAGGCCGGAGGATCTGATTGCTGCCATCGGGCCTTCCATCTGCCGGGACTGTTATGAAGTCAGCGAAGAGGTGGCGGAGCAGTTTCGCAAAATGGAGGAGGAGATTCCGGGGAGCCCTGGACTGCTGGCAGAACTGGAGGCACAAAGAGCTTATCCCCACACGCAGATTCTGAAGCCGGGAAAAGAAGAGGGAAAATACCAGCTGGATCTGTGGCTGGCTAATTTGCTGGTACTGCGGGCGGCGGGGATTCCCCTGTCCCACATCCAGGTGACGGATCTTTGTACCTGTTGTAACCCCGGCTATCTGTTTTCCCATCGGGCCAGCCAGGGAAAACGGGGCAATCTGGCGGCGTTTCTTATGATGCGTGATCAGGAAGAAGCGGATTTTGACGGATCCTGAGAGTTTAAGCGGAGGGATGTATGGCAAACATATTGGTATGTGATGACGACAGGGAAATTGTGGAAGCCATTGATATCTACCTGCAGGAGGAGGGATATCAGGTGTTCAGGGCATACGATGGGGAGCAGGCCGTGGAATTGCTGGCCCGGGAGCAGATTCATCTGCTGATCATGGATGTGATGATGCCCAGGATGGACGGGATTGCCGCCACTCTCAAGATCCGGGAGAGCAGCAGCATTCCCATTATTATCCTGTCCGCCAAATCCGAGGACAAGGACAAGATACTGGGGCTGAACATCGGGGCGGACGATTATGTGACCAAGCCCTTTAACCCTCTGGAACTGGTGGCCAGGGTGAAGTCCAATCTGCGCCGTTACACTTCGCTGGGCAGCCTGGGTCAGGAGAACATCCACACCTACCGGGCAGGGGGGCTTGTGATTAATGACGAGAACAAAGAGGTTACCGTGGACGGGGAAACGGTTAAACTCACTCCCATAGAGTACAATATCCTGTTACTTCTTGTGAAAAACCAGGGCCGGGTCTTTTCCATTAACCAGATCTATGAAAACATCTGGAATGAGGACGCCATTGGCGCGGACAACACGGTGGCAGTACATATCCGCCATATTCGGGAGAAAATAGAAATCAATCCACGGGATCCCCGCTACCTGAAAGTGGTATGGGGAGTGGGATATAAAGTGGAAAAGCAGGAACAGTGATTTATATTTATGAAGGCGCATGGGGACCGGAATGAAAAAAGAGAGAGTTTTGGGACGGCTTACACTGCATATTTTGCAGCAGATTGCCGCCATTGGCATGGCGGTGATGGCAGGAATCATAGCCGTCAATTCCAACATTGTGGTGGACAATATGTACGGCGACCAGATCGGCTACCGGGTGGCGCTCATGGACAATGCGGGAGAGTTTGAAGATTCCAGGATTTTCACGGACATATTCCGAAATGCCATCAACGATATTACCCGGCTGGCAGTAATCAAGGGACAGGTGGAGACCAATGGGCATTTTGACGGCACGAAATCCATTGATGTAACCAGATTTGTAAACCGTGTTACCCAGAAGAGCAAATGCCCGGTGAGCGCCAGCTATCAGTTGGACGAACTGATCCGCTGGGGCAAATATGGCCTGGAAATCCAGACAGTGACTTTTCAGAGCAAATTTGACTTTATCGCCTATTTTGGCTATGAGAGTATCTTTACCAGCTATGGATACGACAGCGACTTAGAGCAGTTTGGCTTCCCGGAAGAGGCGCTCTCTGATCTCATTGCCTGGGATATCCAGAACGAACTGGACAGGCCCGCGGTGGGAGAGACATCCGGCATATCCCAGGAGGACAGGCTGGTAACGGATTTCGATTTTATGGAGCAGGAGGAGGCTTACAGAACCGCCAGGGATTACGTGGAAAGCTGCTGGGGAATTGATTCCCTGTTTAATCGAATCACCACAGAGATGGCCATGTTGGGAAAACAGGTGCTGATCCTTGACCGGGGCGGACAGGAGATTATCAGCATGGAAATGCTGGTGCCCAGGTATGCCACCCTGACAGAGCAATCCATTGCGGCCAGCTGTTCCAACTGGCCGGAGTATTGTATGCTGGAGGCCAACGTGATGGAGACGGTGGAGACTCTGGCCAACAATTATTCCCTGTATCAGAGGCAGAATGACCTCTATGCGCAGGGTAAGACCAATCTGCAGTTTTTTATCAGCACCACCACCAGGGACGGTCAGGAGTATTATACAAATATGGAAGAGTCTTTTGTGGGTCTCACGGACCTTGAAAAAACAGACTATTTCCGCCGCCTGGGCAAATATGTGGTTTATTTTCCCGATATCATGCGCCTGGAATCCAATGCTGACATCACCGAGGACGAAATGTTTAACAATGTCAGCGACTATGAATATGCCTTTCCCAAAAATACCAAGCTTTGGATCGGCGTAAACACAGATTTTCCCGTCCGGCAGGATCAGTTTTATCTGGCCCAGGATACTTATAACAAAATTATCCCCCATATTTGGATAATTCTCGTATTTTCCGGCATTTTCGCATTACTTTGGCTGGGAATCGGAGGCTATGTCAGTTACACCACGGGCAGACAGGAGGAGGGCAAGACGACCCTCACGCCCTATATTTTTGACCGCATCCCCACGGAACTGGTAATGGCGCTTTTGCTGTTTACCGTCCTGGGTCTGTGGCAGCTGTTTGAATTAATTTATGGAAATGTATACAACTCTGTCTTTTACAGGGGCAACCGGGCTACGGTTCAGCAGCTGGCGGTGGCAAAGCAGTACATGCTGATCATAATCGGCGGATTTGGGCTGCTGTCAAGCCTGGCGGCCTGTTTGTTCTGGTACAGCCTGGTGAGGCGGCTGCGGTATGGAAATCTGTGGAAAAGCAGCATTTTATACCGGTTGGGAAGGGGAGTGGGCAAAGGTCTGAACCGAATGCTGGCAAACCCCAATGCCGTAATCCGCACTCTGATGCCTTATAATATTTTTCTGCTGGCCAATCTTCTCTGCGTGCTGGCCATGTATGAATTGCGGGAGGCCCCCGGCTGGATGATGTTGCTTCCCCTGCTTTGTATCGTATTGCTGGACGGTGGGGTGGGGATCTATATTTTTCGCAGGAGTGCGGAACGCAGCGAGATTATCAGCGGCATTTCCCGGATTCGGGACGGGGATATCAGCTATGTGCTGGACAGTGAACAACTGCGCGGGGATAACAGAGAGCTGGCAGCGTCCGTAAATAATATGGGAGACGGGATCCGTAAGGCGGTGGCCACCAGCATGAAAGATGAGAGGATGCAGGCGGATCTGATCACCAATGTATCCCATGATATAAAGACCCCTTTGACCTCCATCATTAACTATGTGAACCTGTTAAAGCGGGAGAAGATCACCCAGGAGCCTGCCTGCGGATATATCAAAGTGCTGGACGCCAAAGCCCAGCGGCTGAAGCAGTTGACCGACGATCTGCTGGAGGCGTCAAAGATTTCTTCCGGCAACATCACACTGGATAACAGCAGATTGGATCTGACGGAACTGGTGCGCCAGTCCGTGGGAGAGTTCTCGGAAAAACTGGAGGAGAAAAAACTTCAGATCCTGGTTACGGAACCCAGCGGCCCGGCCTATATCTACGCGGACAGCCGCCGCATGTGGCGGGTGGTGGAGAATCTGTTCAACAATATCTGTAAGTATGCCATGGAGGGTACCAGAGTCTATGTGGATCTGGAGAAAGCGGAGGGAATGGTGACGGTGTCCGTAAAAAATATTTCGGAGACATCGCTGAATTTCAGTCCGGATGAACTGACGGAGCGTTTTGTCAGAGGGGATGTGTCCCGCAGCAGCGAGGGGAGCGGCCTGGGCCTTTCCATTGCAAGGAATCTGACAGAACTGCAGAAGGGAGAATTCCGAATCGTCCTGGACGGGGACCTGTTCAAGGTAATCCTGCGCTTCCAGGAGTATCAGGAACAGGCCGGGGAGGACAATAAAACAGAGAATAAGGCAGAGGAATGACACAAGACAGGGAAAACGACAGCTAATCACCGGTCACTAGTCTCTGGTCACGAATTCCCTGCGGCTGTTGTAGACTTCTACGATATGGCGAATTTTCTCCGTAGTGGCGGTGGCGTTGGTCAGGGACACATCGTGGTTCATAAAGTCTATGATGGACGCCAGGAACTTGCTCATATCCGCCTCCACAAAATAGGGTCTGGTGTGGATCTCCGGGGGCAGATAGGTGAGGTTGGTGGTGATCACCTTATCAAAATAACCCTGTTCGTAGGCATGGTCAAAAGATTTCAAGCCGTCTGTGAACAGTCCGAAGGTGCAGCAGATATAGACTCTCCGGGCATTCATCCGTTTCAGCTGTCTGGCGGTGTCCAGCATGCTGCCCCCGGAGGAGATCATGTCATCAATGATGATGATGTCTTTGCCGTCAATATTGTCTCCCAGGAATTCATGGGCCACAATGGGATTTTTGCCGTTTTCTATGGTGGAGTAATCCCGGCGCTTGTAGAACATGCCGGTGTCTACTCCCAGCACCGTGGCGAAATAGATAGCCCGGTCCAGTGCTCCTTCATCGGGACTGATGACCAGCAGGTGTTCCTTGTCCACCACCAGATCTTCTTCCGCGTCCAGCAAGGCCCTCAGGAACTGGTAAGGGGGCTGGAAGTTGTCAAATCCGCTCAGGGGGGTGGCATTCTGCACCCGGGGATCGTGAGCATCAAAGGTCACAAAATTGGAAACCCCCATATTCTGCAATTCTTTCAGAGCATAGGCACAGTCCAGGGATTCCCGGCCGTTCCGTTTATGCTGTCTGCCCTCGTACAGAAAGGGCATGATTACGTTGATCCGATGGGCTTTGCCCCCCACGGCAGCGATGATCCGCTTCAGGTCCTGGTAATGGTCATCGGGAGACATATGGTTGGTATAACCGTTCATTTCATATGTAATGCTGTGATTGCACACATCCACCAGCAGGAACAGATCTTTGCCTCTGATGGATTCATGGAATGCACCTTTGGCTTCTCCCGTTCCGAAACGGGGACAGTCTGCAAGGGTAAGGTAATTGCTTTCGATATAGCCGTGAAAGGCGGGATCGTTTTTCACTTTTTCATTGTTGATGCTGCGGCGGAATTCCACCAGATAATCATTGATCCTGCGGCCCATCCGCTCTGCGGATGGCAGGGCGATCAGCTTCAGAGGCGCCACAGGCATTGCGTTTTCCAACTCTCGTAAATTGGGCATGAAATTTCCTCCAAAAGTGTAGAAACAACTTTATATATTTAATTTATATCATTAAGGGAGTGGACACGTCAAGAATTTTCTAGTAAACTGAAGATAAAGTTGCGGGACAACTCACATTTATGCAGGCAGGAGTAAACGGATATATGAATCAGAAAAAAGGGCATGTGATCAGCAGCGTACTGCCGGGCAGTATTGCGGAGGAACTGGAGATTGCGCCAGGGGACAGGCTGCTGGCCATAGACAATACGGAGATCGAGGATATCTTTGACTACCAGTTCCTGATACAGGACAATTATATCGAGGTGTTGGTGGAGAAACCGGACGGGGAGCAGTGGCTGCTGGAGGTGGATAAGGAGTACGACGAGGATCTGGGAATTGCGTTTGAGAACGGGCTGATGGACGAATATCGGAGCTGCCATAACAAATGCATCTTCTGTTTTATTGACCAGATGCCCAAAGGGATGCGGGAGACCCTGTATTTCAAGGATGATGACTCCAGGCTTTCCTTTCTGCAGGGCAACTATGTGACTCTTACCAATATGTCGGATCATGATATCGACCGGATTATCCGATACCATTTGTCTCCCATCAATATATCTTTCCACACCATGAACCCCCAACTCCGATGCAGGATGCTGAACAATCGGTTCGCAGGGGAAGCCCTGGGGAAGGTGGATCGGCTTTATGAAGCCGGGATCACCATGAACGGGCAGATTGTGCTGTGCAAGGGAGTCAATGACGGCGCGGAACTGGAGTACAGCATATCCGAACTGACAAGGTACCTGCCTTGTCTGGAGAGCGTTTCCGTGGTGCCGGTGGGCCTGTCCAGATACCGGGAAGGGCTGTATCCCCTGGAACCCTTTGAACGGGAGGATGCCAGGGAGGTACTGCGGATCATCCATGGCTGGCAGGAAAAGCTGTATAAAGAGCGGGGCACTCATTTTGTTCATGCCAGCGACGAGTGGTATATCCTGGCCGGGGAGGAACTTCCCGGGGAAGAGCGGTATGACGGATATTTACAGCTGGAAAACGGCGTGGGCATGACCCGGCTGCTTCTGGATGAGTTTGCCCGGGGACGGGAGGAATTACGTCTGAAAAGGCAGGTTCCGGATCTGACGGTACAGGAAGAACTTTCCATGGTCACGGGCAGACTTGCCTATCCCTATATACAGCAGATGGCCCGGGAGATGATGGAGGATTTTCCGGGGCTGGAGATCCATGTATATGCCATCCGCAATGACTTTTTCGGAGAGAGGATCACGGTGTCCGGGCTGCTGACGGGACAGGATATCCTGGCCCAGCTTAAGGGAAAGCCTCTGGGGGAGCGGCTCCTTCTGCCTCAGAATGTGCTGCGCAGCGGTGAATCCGTGTTTTTGGACGATTTGACGGTGGAGGAGATGAAAAACACTTTACAAGTGGAGATTAATATTGTAAAATCAAGCGGATGTGACTTTATTAATGCGGTGCTGGGCAGGCATTGGAACGATTTGGAGACAAAGGAAAGAGGTACATTTTAGTGGAAAATAGAAGAGGAAAGCCCATTGTAGCGGTGGTGGGGAGGCCCAATGTGGGCAAATCCACCCTGTTTAACGCCCTGGCCGGTGAAAAGATTTCCATTGTAAAGGATACGCCGGGTATTACCCGGGATCGGATCTATGCGGACGCCAGTTGGCTGGATTACAATTTTACCCTGATCGACACCGGCGGTATTGAGCCGGAGAGCAAAGACATTATTCTGTCTCAGATGCGGGAGCAGGCACAGATCGCCATGGATACGGCGGACGTAATTCTCTTTCTGGTGGATGTGCGCCAGGGGCTGCAGGACGCGGACTCCAAGGTGGCGGACATGCTGCGCCGCTGCCATAAGCCTGTAGTGCTGGTGGTGAACAAGGTGGACAGCTTCGAGAAATACATGGCGGATGTGTATGAGTTTTACAATCTGGGGATCGGAGAGCCCCACCCGGTCTCCGCAGCCAATAAGCTGGGACTGGGCGACATGCTGGAGGAAGTTGCCTCCCATTTCCCCAAACAGGACGGGGATGAAGAGGAGGACGACCGCACCCGGGTGGCCATCGTGGGCAAGCCCAATGTGGGCAAATCCTCCATCATCAACAAGCTGCTGGGGGAGAACCGGCTGATTGTGTCGGATATCGCAGGTACCACCCGGGACGCGGTGGACACAGAGATCACCTACGGGGATCGGGAATATGTGTTTATTGACACGGCGGGGCTTCGCCGCAAAAACAAGATTAAAGAGGAACTGGAGCGATACATGATCATCCGTACCGTGGGCGCGGTGGAGCGGGCCGATGTGGTGGTGCTGGTGATCGACGCAGTGGAGGGCGTGACGGAACAGGACGCCAAGATCGCCGGGATTGCCCATGACAGGGGCAAGGCGGTAATCATCGCGGTCAATAAATGGGATGCGCTGGAGAAGGATGACAAGACTATCTACCGTTTTACCGAAAAGGTACGGAACACCCTGGCTTTCATGCAGTATGCGGAGTTGGTATTCATCTCGGCCAAGACAGGGCAGCGGCTGCCCAAACTCTTTGAGACCATTGACATGGTCAGCGAGAACCATGCCATGCGGGTAGCTACCGGCGTGCTCAATGAAATCATGGCGGAGGCGGTGGCCTTGCAGCAGCCTCCCACGGACAAGGGCAGACGTCTGCGGCTGTATTATATCACCCAGGTGGCGGTTAAGCCTCCCACTTTCGTGATATTTGTGAATGACAAGGAGTTGATGCATTTCTCCTATACCAGATATATCGAGAACCAGATCAGGGAGACTTTTGGCTTCCGGGGTACGCCTCTGCGGTTCATCATCAGGGAACGAAAGGAAAAAGAATCATGATTAGGATAGTATGTTTGCTGATCGGATATGTTTTCGGCCTGTTTCAGACCGGCTATTTCTATGGAAAGGCCCATGGAATAGACATCCGCCAGCACGGCAGCGGCAATTCCGGCACCACCAACGCACTGCGGGTGCTGGGCACTAAGGCGGGACTCATAGTCTTTGCCGGGGACTGCCTGAAATGTATGGCGGCGGTATGGCTGGTGCGGCTGCTCTTTGGCGGCAGCTATCATTCCATTATTTATCTGCTGTGTCTCTACACCGGGGCGGGGGCGATTCTGGGCCACAATTATCCTTTTTATATGCATTTTAAGGGAGGAAAAGGGATCGCAGCCACTGCAGGCATGGTGCTGTCTTTCCATCCCTGGTTCGTGGTGACAGGCGTAGTGGTTTTCTTCACTGCTTTTTTCACCACCCACTATGTATCTTTGGGTTCTCTGCTGGTATATACGCTGCTGATAATCCAGCTGGTAATCAGCGGACAGATGGGGCTGTTTGCGGAGATGACCCAGGGGCAGCTTGTGGAAATGTATATCCTCTTTGGCTGTATGACGGCGCTGGCTTTCTGGAAGCACCGGGAAAATATCGGACGGCTCCTTCATGGCACGGAGCGCAAGACCTATCTGACCAAAAAGAACAAGGTGGAGGACGGCAGCGGTCATCAGGCCGGCCAGGAGAGTGAAGGACACTGAGGCATTTAAATTCTGTGAAGGAAAGGGCAGGGGCGTTGGTTATGGCAAGGGTTGCAGTGATTGGCGGAGGCAGCTGGGGAATTGCCCTGGCGGTATTGTTACACAAGAACGGACATGAGATCACGGTTTGGTCCGCCCTGGAGAAGGAAATCGAGATGCTGCAGACGCAGCATGAGCACAAGATGCTTCCGGGTGTGAAACTGGCAGAGGACATTCGCTTTACTCTGGAGGACAGAGAAGCTGTGGAGGGAGCCGATCTGCTGGTAATGGCGGTGGCCAGCAGCTTTACCCGCAGGACTGCGGCCAGACTCTGCCCCTATGTGGCCCCGGGCCAGCGTATCGTCAATGTGGCCAAGGGCATTGAGGAACATACGCTGATGACGCAGGCCCAGATCACGGAGCAGGAAATTCCCCAGGCCCGGGTGGCGGTGCTGTCGGGTCCCTCCCATGCGGAGGAGGTTGGCAGGGGAATTCCCACCACCATTGTGGTGGGGGCCGCAAGACGCTCCGACGCGGAATATATTCAGAATCTGTTTATGAACGAAGTGTTCCGGGTTTACACCAGTCCGGATGTATTGGGCATTGAACTGGGAGGCTCTTTAAAGAACGTGGTGGCACTGGCGGCGGGGATCGCGGACGGCCTGGGCTATGGAGACAATACCAAGGCGGCCCTGATTACCCGGGGCATTACCGAAATCGCCAGGCTGGGTACGGCCATGGGAGGGCGTTTTGAGACCTTCTGCGGCCTCACGGGGATCGGGGATCTGATCGTGACCTGTGCCAGTATGCATTCCCGCAACCGTCGGGCCGGCATCCTCATCGGCCAGGGGAAGTCCATGGAGCAGGCTATGGAAGAGGTACAGATGGTGGTGGAAGGGGTATACAGTACCAAGGCCGCCATGGAACTGGCCAGAAAGTATAATGTGCAGCTTCCCATTATCGAACAGGTCAACGCCATTCTCTTTGAGGGAAAACCTGCGGATGTGGCGGTGAGAGAACTGATGCTCCGGGATCGGAAGATTGAAGTGTCGGACGCTCTTTGGGAAGAGGAGTAAGGCCGGAATGTTTTGAGAAATACAGGCAAAAAAGGCTGTTGCGGGACGATCCTGCGACAGCCTTTTTTGCGGGCAATTCTGCCGATTACAGGGGGCGTATGGCTTCCATAATCTCCGCCGCCATCTTGGGTTTATTCATGGTATAGATGTGAATACCGTCCACGCCGTTCTGCTTCAGGTCGATGATCTGGCGAATGGCGTAGTCGATCCCCGCTTTGCGCATATCCTCCGGAGAATCCCCATACCGGGCGATCATGTCAGCGAAAGCCTTGGGAATGGTGGCTCCGGAGAGAGAGATGCTGGTGCCTAACTGGCTGGCGCTGGTCACGGGCATAATTCCTGCGTGTATGGGCAGGGTAACTCCCTTGCGCCGGGCTTTTTCCAGGAATTCATAAAAATAGTCATTGTCAAAAAACATCTGGCTGATCAAATCCCCTGCTCCCGCATCCTGTTTTAGTTTCAGGTAGCCCAAGTCAGACTGCATGCTGAAACATTCGTAATGTTTTTCCGGATAGCAGGCGGCGGAGATATGCAATTCCGGATCCAGTTCTTTCAGATAAGCGATCATATCGCTGGCATGTTCAAAATCTCTGGCGGCAAACTGCTCGTCCGTCATATCCCGGGGACGGTCTCCCCGCAGGGCCAGCACATGGGTTACACCGGCCTCTTTTAACGCAGCCAGCACCTCCCGCAGGGCTTCCCGCTTGCTGCCCACGCAGGTGATGTGAGCCAGGGCGGGGAGATGCAGCCGGTTCTGTATGTAAGAGGCGATCTCCACGGTTTTACCCGAGTTGCTGCCTCCTGCGCCGTAGGTTACGCTGATAAAGGCGGGAGCCAGCGCTCCCAGTTTGTCCAGGGTGGCGAAAGCCGTCTGAAATTCTCCGTCCTTTTTGGGCGGGAATACTTCAAAAGAGATGGGGATGGATTTTCTGCTTGTGGTCATATGTTTTTAAACCTTTCTTATTTAGAGTTCCGCATGTTCCGCATGTTTCCGAAATTTTATGGTAATGTACTTGCTTTTCCATGGAGAATATCGTAACATGTTAGTAGACATTTTTCAAGTTATATAGTATTGATTTAGCCAATTTGGCGGGAAATAAAAAACAGGAGAACAAGTTTGATGAGTGAAAATGCAAATTCTTTTCAGGGAACCGGAGAATATGTGGCCAGCGAGGAGTTGATGGCCAGTGTGAACATTGCCATGGCGCTGCAAAAGCCGCTTCTGATCAAGGGGGAGCCTGGCACGGGCAAGACCATGCTGGCGGAGGCGGTGTCCAAGGCGCTGGGCAAGCGGCTGATTATCTGGAACATCAAGTCTACCACCAAGGCTCAGGACGGACTCTATGTGTACGATACCATTCAGCGTCTGTACGACGGGCAGTTCGGGGTGGAAGGGGTGGATGATATCGCCCGGTACATCAAGCTGGGCAAGCTGGGAGAGGCGTTCGACAGCGATGAACAGGTGGTACTGCTCATCGACGAGATCGACAAGGCCGATCTGGAATTTCCCAATGATCTGCTGTGGGAGTTGGACCAGATGGAGTTCTATATCAATGAAACCAAGCGCACGGTAAAGGCCAAACACCGCCCCATCGTGATCATTACATCCAATGCGGAGAAGGAATTGCCGGATGCTTTTCTGCGCCGCTGTATTTTCCATTATATTGATTTCCCCTCCAAAGAGTTGATGGAGGAGATTGTGCGGGTACATTTTCCCGAGGTGGAGGAGCATCTGCTGAAAAATGCCATGGAAGTATTCTACAATATCCGGGGGATCCGTGACATTCGTAAGAAGCCCAGTACCTCGGAACTGATCGACTGGGTCAACGCCCTGCAGATCGGAGGCATCAGCGCGGACCGCATACGCGGCGCCCTGCCTTTTATCGGGGTGGTGGTCAAGAAGGATGAGGATTTGGAACTGGTACGTCATGACGGCAGCCTGTGAGGCAGGCTTTACAGTATAAAACAACCTGAATTTAATTTAGATCTGACAGCCGGAGCATGGCAATTCTGCTCCGGCTGTCTTTTTTTGTATGCTTTTCCGATTCTTTTTTCTTTCTTTAGAAAATCTTCGGATTTCCATGCCAGAAAACTTCAGAAGGCCGGCTTATACTATCCTTAGAAAGCGGATAGAACTTTTTGCTGCGGCCAGTATATGGAGAGGATGTGAGAGACAATGAAAAAACATATGATAATGGTGCTGGCAGGCATTGGGATCGCGGCGGGTGCAGCAGCCCTGTGGTTTCTGTCCCGTCCGGAGAGACTGGGGAATATCAACCATTCCTTTTCTGCGGCGGAGTCGGTGACAGACAGATCCACCATATCCTTTTCGGCCAGGGAAGGAGACAGAATCCGATTCTATTTCTCATCCAATGTGGAGAAGGGAGACTTGGAAATAGTCTTGTACGATTCGGAGGGAAATCAGGTAGAGGAACTGGATCAGGCAAAAGAACTGGTCACCTACCTGACCATGCGTTATGATGACACCTATACCCTTGCGGCGGAATATCTGAATTTTGCGGGAAACTTCAAAGTAGATGTGTCCAGGGCTGATTGAATGTACGGATGCCCGGGCGGCCGGACGTGGATGGTAGGGCATGTGTGCTGTCAGGGAATATGAGGAATTAATACAGCAAATTGCGGAACTTAATTGAGGAGGAAAAAGAAATGGACTATGCAGCAATTTTGGATGTATTCACAAGGTATGGCGCAATCGCCATCTTTGTGCTGGTATTTTTGGAGTATATGAATCTGCCGGGGTTCCCGGCCGGGATCATTATGCCGCTGGCAGGAATTATGGCGGCAGGGGGCAATATCTCCTTCCCCTGGGTGATGGTGATCACGGTGGCGGCGGGGCTGCTGGGCAGTCTGGTGTTATATGTGCTGGGATTTACCGGCGGACGGTTTTTCCTGGAAAAATATATGAATAAGTTCCCGAAGCAGAGGCCCACCATAGAGAAGTATCTGAACTGGGTGCAGGAGAAGGGCGGTATGGGGCTGATCGCCGCAAAGCTGATTCCTATGATCCGCACGCTGGTATCCATCCCCGCAGGGGTGTTCCGGATGCGGCTCAGCCAGTATGTGGTCTGCTCCACGATCGGAATCTTTCTCTGGAATCTGCTTTTTGTGGGTGCAGGATATTTTTGCGGGGAGCAGGTGTTGGGCTGGTTTGCAGCCGCCTGACAAATATTGATTGGAGTGTGCGCTGAAGCGCACAGGAGGGTATATATATGAAAATAGCCATGATGACCAACAACTATAAACCTTATATCGGAGGAGTTCCCATCTCCATTGAGCGTCTGACGGAGGCGCTGCGGGAGCAGGGACACAGGGTGGTGGTATTCGCCCCCAAATATAAGCATCTGGGGAAAGAACAGGAGCCGGAGGAGGATGTGGTGCGCTACAGCACCCTGAGTCAGCATTTTTACAGCAACACCGTGCTGCCTAATCCCCTGGACCCGGTGCTGGAAGAAACATTTGCCCGGGAGGAGTTCGATGTGATTCATGTACATCACCCGGTGCTCATCGGCAGAGTGGCGGCCCGTCTGTCCCAGAAGTACAATATCCCGTTGGTATATACATACCACACCCAGTATGAGCAGTATCTGGACTATGCGGGTCTCATCCACTGGCTGAGCCAGGGAGCGGCAAAAGACAATCTGCTGGGACGTATTCGCTGTCGGGGCAGCAAGGCCATTAAACAGGAACTGGCCCCCTGGTATCTCAGCGGCTTTATGCGTCGCTGCCACACTGTCATCGCTCCCACGGAGGGAATGAAAAGAGTTTTCCGTTCCCAATATGGTTATACTTACAACTGTCAGGCAGATCTGGCCGTGCTGCCCACGGGTCTGCCCCTGGAGAGTTACCAGGCGGATTCCCGGGCAGTGGGGGCGATTCGGCAGCAATATGGCGATGGACAGATGCCCTTGTTGGTCACGGTGTCCCGCCTGGGACATGAAAAGAATGTGCCCTTCCTGCTGCGGTGCATGGCCCGTCTGAAACAGTATCTGCCGGATTTTCGGCTGATGGTCATCGGAGACGGCCCTCAGAAGGAAGAGTATATGGATCTGTGTGAACAGCTTGACATTCGTCAGCAGATCTGCTTCCTGGGAAGCCTGCCCAACCGGGAGATTGCGGCCCATATGGCGGCGGCGGACTGCTTTGTGTTCGCCTCCAAGACGGAGACCCAGGGAATCGTGATCCTGGAGGCCATGGCGGCCAGGACTCCTGTGGTGGCCCTGCGGGCATCGGGGGTGGAGGATCTGGTGGAGGATGGTGTCAGCGGTTATCTGTGTCCGGAGGAGGAAGAGGCTTTCACGGAACAGCTTCTGCGGGTGCTGCAGAATGAACCCCTGCGGGACGGCCTGCGGATCGGCGCGTTTGAAGCGGCGCTCCAATATCGGGAAGATGCAGTTGCAGAAAAAGCAGTGAAGATATATACTGATACCTGTAGGCAGTATGCCATGACACAGGTAAGCGCCCAGATCCGTGTGTTCCGGGATCTGCGGGAACGTCTGCGCCTGCCGGGCTGAACCTTGCTTTATTCAAAGCATTGGCCCTGCCTGCAAATGAATGATAAGGGAGAGTAACTGGAATGAATCAGCAAGAGTACAGTATCCTGGTGGTGGAGGATGACAGGGAGATTCGACAGGGAATAGAGATTTATCTGCGCAACCAGGGGTATCAGGTATTTCAGGCGGCCAATGGCCAGGAGGGATTGGAGGTTATAAAGAGCAGGGAATTGCATCTGGTGATTCTGGATGTGATGATGCCGGTGATGGACGGAATTACCATGTTGATGAAAACCAGAGATCTGGGATATGAGTTTCCGGTGCTGATGTTGTCAGCCAAGTCCGAGGAAGTGGATAAAATCATGGGGCTGAACATGGGAGCGGACGACTATATTTCCAAGCCCTTTACCCCGCTGGAACTGCTGGCCCGGGTGAATTCCCATCTGCGCCGTTACAGCAAGTATATGAGCGCCGTGGGCGGCGGCGCAGTCAGGGAGCATATCTATACCCTGGGCGGATTGGAACTGAATGAAGACAGTGTGGAACTGACGGTGGACGGAGAACCGGTAAAGCTGACTCCCATGGAGTTCAAGATTGTGCAGCTGCTGATAAAGAACCCCGGACGGGTGTTCTCCGCCGATGAGATCTATGAGCGGGTGTGGAACGAGAAAGCCGTCAACACGGACACAATCATGGTCCATGTACGGAATATACGGGAAAAAATTGAGATAGATCCCAAGAATCCCAAGTACCTGAAAGTGGTCTGGGGTGTGGGATACAAGATGGAAAAGCAATAGGGAAATTAAGAGGTAAATATGGGGAAGAAACGGAAAACGGAGGTCGTGCAGCCGGGGACGCAGGGAATCCCCGAGTTAAATACCGACCCCGGACAAAAAAAGAAGAAAAAATGGCAGAACATATGGCGGCTGGGGACGGTACTGTCTCTGGCAGGCGCGTTTATCCTGTTTACGCGTTATATGGATATCTCCACATATCGGACGGAACCCTCCGTGACGGATCTGTACGGCGGCGTGGACGCCTGCAACCGTTACAATTATGTGCTCTATCGCGACCTTTATAACGCGGTAAACGGCAAGCACCTCACCTTTGACCAGCTGTACGGCGTCTATGATGAGGAAGCATGGAATCTTGAACTGAGTGAGGGGCTGATCAGCCAGGGCAAATACATTATAGAAGAAGGAAGTGGTTTAGGGGGCGGCATAACGGAAGTCCGGGAGGAGACAGAGGCCGGCCAGGAGGACATACAATGGCTCTGGGAAGGGGTAATGCGGGAATCTCTGACCAATGTTTATGCCTATCTGGGAGAATGTCTGGAGTATTTGAGCCAGAATATGCAGGAGAAGATGGGAGCCTTCGACTATTGGATGCAGGATCATACTACAGGGGCCATTGTCACCAATACACTGCAGACCGAAAGGGGAAAAGACTTTTCTACGGAAGAGTACTCGGTCTGGTTTCAGATGGATTATGACGATGGGGGCAATCTGCAGGTGAAAGCGGCTTCGGACAGTGATGTCAACACCCTGACCAGAACCCTTTATGACGGTTTTCGCAAGGGATTGTACGGAAGTTATGTGACTGATCTGCAAACTTATGTGCCCGTTGAATTCAAAATCAAGAGTGATCAATACGCCTATGTGGGGGACGCAAGTTCGGATTCCTCTTTTCTGAATCAGTTGGAAGAGCGCATACGTGGTTATGGCGGACCCAGAAACTGTACCGTTATCTACGGCATTAAACACAGCCAGTGGGAAACCCTGGTGGGCAATTATCGTGCGCAAAACGATTATATGGATGTTTACAGGGAATATGAATATACCGGGCTGCGGGGGATATTCCTGTTGCTTGCAGCGGTGCTCTGGGGCTGGGGATTTTTTTATGGAAATCCCCGCAGGGAAGAAAAAAGGCTTTTAAGGCATTTTCGGCGCGCTCCGGCAGAGGCGGTGATTGGAGGAACCATAGCGCTGCCCATGGTGGCGGCTCCCCTGGTATTGCAGTGGGCGTCCAGTCTGTATATTACCAATTATCCCCGCTATTATCTCCGCACTGTATATTGGTGGACCTGGGGAGACATATTGGCCTACGGGCTGAATCTGGCGGCGGTAACGGGACTGCTTTTTGCCGCCTGGTATGCAGGCTGCTGTCTGGGAGAGATCCGCAGGCTGGGCATCCGGGGATATCTGCATAAGCGCATGGTGTGCTCCCGGGTCTGGGACTGGTGCAAAAAACGGATCCGCCGTTATTATCAGACCCTGGTAAATCTGGATATCACCAGAGATTCCCGCAGGCAGGTGATCAGACTGCTGGCTGTCAACGGGATCGTGGTATTGCTGCTCTGTACCATGTGGGTGGCGGGCTGGTTCGGTGTGATTATCTACACGTTGCTGCTGTATTTTGTGATAAAAAAATATATCAGCGACCTGCAGAAAAAATACAGTATTCTGCTGCGGGCCACCAACGAAATTGCGAATGGTAATCTGGATGTGAGGATCACGGAACACCTGGGAGTATTTGAACCCTTTAAGCCCCAGATTTATCGGATTGAGGAGGGATTTCAGAAAGCAGTGGCAGAGGAGGTGAAGAGCCAGCGCATGAAGACGGAATTGATAACCAATGTATCCCATGATCTTAAGACCCCCCTGACAGCGATTATCACCTATGTGAATCTGTTGAAAGAGGCCAATGTCACCGAGGAGCAGAGAGTACAGTATCTGCAGATACTGGAACAGAAATCCCTGCGGCTGAAAGCGTTGATCGAGGATTTGTTTGAGGTCAGCAAGGCCAACAGTAAGAATATTACTTTGAATCTGGTGGATGTGGATATCGTGAATCTGCTGCGGCAGGTGGAATTCGAGCAGGAGGACCGGCTGGAGGAGAGAAATCTGGCCGTGCGGCTGCGGCTGCCGGAGGAGAAAGTGGTGGTGCGGCTGGACAGTCAGAAGGCCTATCGGATCTATGAAAATCTGTTTGGAAACATAATAAAGTATGCCATGGAAGGTACCAGAATCTATGTGGATCTGGAGCAGACAGAGCAGGAAGTCACTGTGCGTCTGAAGAATATCACAGAGCAGGAAATCACGGTGAGCGCCGAGGAACTGACGGAACGTTTTGTCAGAGGGGACAGCTCCCGCAATACCGAGGGAAGCGGCCTGGGATTGGCCATTGTCCGCAGCTTTACGGAACTGATGGGAGGGCGTTTTGAAGTGACAGTGGACGGGGATCTGTTTACTGCCAGCACTACCTGGGTGCGGGAGCAAAGCCAGCCTCTTTCCTGAAGAATCATTTGCTGTTCATATTTCCGGAAAACTTCCGGAGGCCAGCCGCGCCAGAAAAGCGCTCATGGCGGCGGAAGGTCTGGCAGATCTGGGGTAAGCAAAACCGATGCGGCGCGGAGGGATCGGCTCTCTGATGGAACATTCCATCAGAGAGCCTTTTTGCAGTTCGTCCCGGACAAACTCGCCGATAACGCAGGCGATTCCAAGACCGATACGGGCAAAGTCGATGAGCAGGTCCATGGTGGACACCTCGATCTTGTGTTCCACAGAGATACCCTGCAGAAGCATATGCCTGTCGATATATTGGCGGGTTACATTGTCTTTGTTCAGCAGCAGAAAGGTTCCCTGGGTCAGGATCTCCTGTTGGAAGTCCTCCTTGGGACGGGTGTGGAGCTTGCTCAGATAGTCGGGGGAGCATACAAAGATATCATGGATTTCCCGGATGGGCAGAAAGTTGAGGCGGCTTCCCTCCAGGCGTTCGCTTTCTCCCACCAGACCCAGTTCCAGCGCACCATTCTCCAGAGCCGTGATGGTTTCGTGAGTGGACTGGCAGGACAGGGAGATTTTCACATAGGGATTCTCCGCAATATAGTCCTGCAAGTAGGGAAGCAGCACATATTTGCACAGGGTGGCGCTGACACCCATGGACAGACTGCCCGCTCCCAGCAGATCGTTTCGGCTGATCATTTCTTCTCCCTGACGGATGGCCTGAAAAGCGGTCTCCAGCTGCTTGTAGAGGAGTCTGCCGTTTTCCGTGAGGGTCACGCCCCGGGAACTGCGGACCAGCAGAGGAGAGGAGAAAGACTCCTCCAGACGGGAGACGGACTTGCTTACCGCAGGCTGGCTGATATACAGTTTCCTGGCGGCGGCGGAGATATTGCCGCACTGGGCCACGGTGTAGAAAATGTGGTACAGGTTGAGTGAATTCATGGCAGGAGCCTCCCAAAAATAAATTGACTTGCTATGGTTTTCCGCTATTTACAGAAATTCTGTATTTCTGCTTTCGATATGGGTATTATAGCATAATCTGCGGCTGTGGCAAGGTTAAATGTTTTATAAATATGTGTTAAAAGTTATTTACACAATGTTAATTTTCAGAAACCCATAAAATGTGCGTCAATATTGACAAATTGACAACCCAAATTGCTTGAAGCCAAATAAATTATATTGTAGGCTGGAAAAAAGGAGGAAATAAAAATGAAATTTAATGAAAAATTATTAAAACTCAGGAAAGAAAAAGGACTCTCACAAGAAGAACTGGGAATGGAAATGCAGGTATCAAGACAAACCGTTTCAAAATGGGAAGCAGGGCAGTCCTACCCGGATTTTGCTAGATTGGTCATGTTAAGTGATTTCTTCGATATGACTTTAGATGAACTTGTGAAGGATATTGACGTGCAGGAGGTAAGGGAAAATTCATTTACAAATGAGAAAATAGATTCTATTTATCGAGTTTCTCAAGACGTGAACTCTATTTTTCAGAACAGAACTCTCAAAGGTATTATAAAAGGGATAAAATGGTTTATCTTGTGCAGTTTCATATTTCTATGCCTGGTTATAGTAGTTTCACTTATACTGCAATTTATTTATCCGGAATCCAATACATTTTGGCGTACCTTTTAATTGCAAACCATGCTCTGTCCCATGTGGAAGAAAGGAACTATCACTGGTATGGCGGCAAAACCATAACGATAAGTTATGGAAAATATAAATATTATATATTTGAAGAATAGCAGAATGTATGATAGGATATAGGCAGACACGATGGAAAGAACATTGGAAATCATATCAGGAGGGAATACGCGATGGGAATGACAATGACGCAGAAGATTCTGGCGGCTGCGGCGGGCCTTGAGAAAGTGGAAGCGGGTCAGTTAATCGAGGCCAGTCTCGATCTGGTGCTGGGCAACGACATCACCAGCCCGGTAGCCATTAAGGAGATGGACAAGATGAAAGCCCGGGGGGTGTTTGACAAGGATAAGATCGCCCTGGTGCCCGATCATTTTGTGCCCAACAAGGATATCAAATCCGCAGAGCACTGCAAATGTGTGCGGGAGTTTGCGCACAAAAATCAAATCACCAACTATTTCGAAGTGGGGGAGATGGGCATAGAGCATGCGCTGCTGCCGGAGAAAGGGCTGACGGTGGCGGGGGATGTGATTATCGGTGCGGACTCCCACACCTGTACATACGGGGCGCTGGGCGCTTTTTCCACCGGCGTGGGCAGTACGGATATGGCGGCGGGCATGGCCACCGGCAAAGCCTGGTTCAAAGTACCGGCTGCCATCCGATTTAATCTCACGGGGAAGCTGCCCAAATGGGTCAGCGGCAAGGATGTGATTCTGCATATCATCGGCATGATCGGTGTGGACGGCGCTCTGTACAAGTCCATGGAGTTTGTGGGGGAAGGGGTTGCCAGCCTGTCCATGGACGATCGTTTTACCATTGCCAACATGGCCATCGAGGCGGGGGGCAAGAACGGGATCTTCCCGGTGGATGACAAGGCTGTAAGCTATATGAAGGAGCACAGTACCAGGCCCTATAGGATATATGAAGCCGATGCGGACGCGGTCTATGACCAGGAGTATACCATAGATCTGAGCAGTCTGCGTCCCACCATCGCCTTTCCCCATTTGCCGGAGAATACCCACACCATCGACGAGATTCAGGAGGAGATCGTTATTGACCAGGTGGTGATCGGCTCCTGCACCAACGGGCGGCTGGAGGATCTGCGTACGGCGGCGGAAGTGCTTAAGGGGCGCCATGTACAGAAGGGGATGCGCTGTATTGTGATTCCCGCCACCCAGGCCATTTATCTGCAGGCCATGGAGGAAGGGCTGCTGAAAACCTTTATTCAGGCAGGAGCTATCGTCAGCACTCCCACCTGCGGTCCCTGCCTGGGCGGCTATATGGGCATTCTGGCAGAGGGAGAGCGTTGTGTTTCCACCACCAACCGCAACTTTGTAGGCCGTATGGGCCATGTGACCAGTGAGATCTACCTTGCCAGCCCCGCTGTGGCCGCCGCCAGTGCCGTGACAGGAAAGATTTCCAGTCCGGAGCAGCTGTAGAGGCCGGTACTCGCAGACCGACGGTAATATTGAATATAGAAAGAAAGAGGTAAAATATGAAAGCAGACGGAATTGTTTTCCGCTATGGAGACAATGTGGATACGGACGTAATTATTCCTGCCAGGTACCTGAATTCCTCAGACCCGGCGGAACTGGCAACTCACTGCATGGAGGATATCGACCAGGACTTTGTGAAGAAAGTACAAAAGGGCGATATCATCGTGGCAGACAAGAACTTCGGATGCGGTTCCTCCAGAGAACACGCGCCCATCGCTATCAAGGCGGCAGGAGTAAGCTGTGTAATCGCGGAGACCTTTGCCAGGATTTTTTACCGCAATGCCATCAACATCGGGCTGCCCATCATCGAGTGCCCGGAGGCCAGCAGGGGCATAGAGGCGGGAGATCGGGTGGAGGTGGATTTTGACAGCGGCATGATCTACAACCGCACCAGAGGCACCCAGTTCAAGGGCCAGGCGTTCCCGGAATTCATGCAGAAGATCATTGCTGCAGAGGGCTTGATCAATTACATCAACAACAAGTAATATGAAAATGAAAAGGCTGTGACAAAGCAGCCTTTTTATTTTTTAAGCTGACGCTTGTTTTTCAGGAAAAGAATAGTATAATGGTCATGGGAGGGGGAGATTTTATGGAGGAAGCAACCGTTAAGAAGAACAAATATGAGATGGACATGTGCAGCGGCGCTCTGCTGCCCAAGATTCTGCTGTATTCCCTGCCTCTGATGCTGTCGGGAGTCCTGCAGCTTCTGTTCAACGCCGCCGATATAGTGGTGGTGGGACGCTTTGCGGGTCATGATGCCCTGGCGGCAGTGGGCTCCACCAGTTCGCTCATCAATCTGCTGGTAAATGTGTTCATGGGGCTGTCCGTGGGGACCAATGTGATGGTGGCCAGATTCTATGGAGCAGGGCAGAAAAAGGAACTGGAAGAGATGGTACATACCGCCATACTGACTTCCCTGGTCAGCGGCGCGGCCCTGATTTTTGTGGGACTGGCCCTGTCCCGCCCCGCATTGCTGCTGATGGACACTCCGGAAGATGTGATCGGCCAGTCCGTGCTGTATATCCGCATTTATTTTGTGGGGATGCCGGCCATGATGCTCTACAACTTCGGCAGCGCGGTGCTGCGGGCGGTGGGGGATACCAGAAGGCCGCTGTATTTCCTGATGATTGCGGGAGTGATCAATGTGGTGCTGAATCTCATTTTCGTGATCCCTTTGTCCATGGGTGTGGCGGGGGTGGCGCTGGCCACCATTATCTCCCAGACCATCTCCGCTGCGCTGGTGCTGATCTGCCTTACGCGAACCCGGAGCGATTATCAGGTTTGTCTGAAAAAGCTGCGCATCGTGAAAGACAAGATGTTTAAAATGATTGGCATCGGACTGCCTGCGGGACTGCAGGGTGCTCTGTTCTCTGTTTCCAATGTGCTGATTCAGTCCTCGGTGAATTCCTTCGGCTCCATTGCCATGGCGGGCAATACAGCGGCCCAGAATCTGGAAGGCTTTGTGTACACCTCCATGAATTCCCTGCACCAGACCTGTATCAGCTTCACGGGGCAGAATTATGGGGCCCGGCAATACAGGCGGATCGGGAAGATTCTGCTGATCTGCCAGGGCTGCGTCATTGCGGTGGGACTGCTCATGGGCAACGGAGTCTATCTGGCGGGAGGAACCCTGCTGCAGCTTTATTCCCCGGACCCGGAGGTGATTCAGTACGGAGTGCTGCGCCTCTTTTATATCTGTACCACCTATGCCCTATGCGGTATGATGGATGTGATGGTGGGGGCCTTGCGGGGGATGGGTTACGGTGTGATGCCCATGCTGGTGTCCCTGACAGGGGCCTGTCTTTTCCGGGTGATATGGATTATGACGGTGTTCCGGGCGCACCACAGCCTGGAGGTACTGTATGTGTCCTATCCCATCAGCTGGGGACTGACCTTCGGGGTACATCTGCTGTGCTTCCTGATTGTGTACCGCAGGATTCTCCGGCAGAAGCAGCCCTCGGAATGAACCATTTGTAAGGAGGAGTATAACAATGGCAAATTTAAGAGTTCGTTTTTACGCAAATTCCCTGAATCGGAACACCACTTTTGAAATGTATCTTCCCAATGACATCCGCAGGGATATTCCCCGGGAGGACAGCGTTTATACCGCCCGGAAAACCAGAACACTTTTCCTGCTGCATGGTTACACGGGCGATGCAGGGAACTGGGTTCCCGAATATATTGCGCAGAAATATAATTTCGCGGTAGTGGTTCCCAACGGTGAAAACGCGTTCTGGCTGGACGGCCTTTCCACGGGGCACAAGTACTGCACCTTTGTGGGAGAAGAACTGGTGCAGTATGTCCGCAGTACTTTCGGGCTGGCCATGGGGCCGGAGGAGACCTGTATCATGGGAATGTCCATGGGCGGTTTCGGCGCGCTGCACACGGCGCTTGCCTATCCGGAACATTTCGGCAAGGCCGCCGGCATGTCTTCCGCTCTGATTGTCCACAAGATCGCCCATATGAAAGAAGGAGAGGACAATCCCGTGGCCAATTATGAGTACTACAGGGAATGCTTCGGCGATCTTGACAAAGTCCTGGAAAGTGACAATAATCCGGAGACTCTGGCCCGTAAACTAAAGGAAAAAGGGAGCAAGATCCCGGAACTTTTCCTGTCCTGCGGCACGGAGGATTTTTTGCTGGAAAATAACCGGGCGTTTCATCGCTATCTTGAAAGCATTGACATTCCTCACACCTATATGGAGAGTAAAGGCGTCCATGATATGGTTTTCTGGGACGAGTATACGGTTAAATTTGTGGAAATGATGTTTGGCGTAGAATAGAAAACAGTGTACGGAAAATAGTACTGAAACGAATGCTTGAAACATATGTTCGGATGTGGTAAAATGATGGATATCGGTTCAAAGGGTTTCGGGAGGAGAGCATATGTTTGCATATGTAAAGGGAATTGTAGCGGATATCACGGAGGACTGCTGTGTCATTGATGTGCATGATGTGGGCGTAAACATCCACATATCCGCCCAGACAGCGGCCAGGATGCCGGGGATTGGCCAGGAGGCCAAATTGTATACATACACCAGCGTCCGGGAGGATGCCTTCTGGCTATATGGTTTTCTCTCCAAAGGAGACCTGGAAATGTTCAAACGCTGTATTACCGTCAGCGGCATCGGCCCCAAGGGAGCCCTGGGGCTGTTATCCGTGATGGACGGAGACCAACTGCGTTTCGCGATCCTGGCCCAGGATGTGAAGGCTCTTTCCAAAGCCCCCGGGATCGGCAAGCGCACCGCGGAACGGCTGGTGCTGGAACTGAAGGACAAGCTGCATTATGAGACCGATGATCTTTCCCGGGAGGCCGCCGCTTACGGGGACGGCTGTTTGCCGGGGAATCTGCCGGATCATCCCGGCAAACGGGAGGCAGTAGAAGCCCTGGTGGCATTGGGCTATGGGCAGAGCGAAGCCATGAAGGCCGTCAGTCAGGTGGAGGGGGCCGAGACATTGGATTCCTCCACGCTGTTAAAGCAGGCGTTAAAGAAGCTGTTTTAATATGGGACTGTGAAAATATGGGAAAGAGCGGACAACAAAACTATGGCTAAAAGAATGATAGAGACCAGCCTGACCGAGGAAGATGTGAAGATCGAAGGATCCCTGCGGCCCCAGGTACTTGCGGATTATATCGGTCAGTCCAAGGTAAAACAGACCTTGCAGATTTATATTGAGGCGGCAAAGCAGCGGGGAGACGCCCTGGATCATGTGCTGTTTTACGGCCCGCCCGGTCTGGGTAAGACCACTTTGGCCTCCATTATCGCCAATGAGATGGGAGTACATCTGAAAGTGACCAGCGGTCCGGCTATTGAAAAACCGGGGGAAATTGCCGCTATTTTGAACAATCTGGAGGAGGGGGATCTGCTGTTCGTAGACGAGATTCACCGCCTGAGCCGGCAGGTGGAGGAGGTTTTATACCCTGCCATGGAGGATTACTGCATTGACGTGCTGATCGGCAAGGGCCCTACGGCCCGATCCGTGCGGCTGGATCTGCCTCATTTTACGCTGGTGGGGGCCACCACCAGGGTGGGCCTGCTCACGGCGCCTCTGCGGGACCGCTTCGGCATGATTCATCATCTGGAGTTTTATTCCGTGGAGGAATTGAAGCTGATTATCCGGCATTCCGCCAAAGTATTGGGGGTGGAGATTGACAACAAAGGGGCGGTGGAACTTGCCCGCCGCAGCCGGGGGACTCCCAGGCTGGCCAATCGGATCTTAAAACGGGTCCGGGACTTTGCCCAGGTCAGGTACGATGGCAGGATCACGGAGGAAGTGGCCCGGGAGGCTCTGGATCTGATGGATGTGGATAAGCTGGGACTGGACCATATCGACCGCAATATTCTCAATACCATGATTGAAAAATTTCAGGGGGGGCCTGTGGGGCTGGACACCCTGGCCGCCGCCATCGGAGAGGACGCGGGGACCATCGAGGATGTGGTGGAGCCTTATCTGCTGAAAAACGGTCTTATTAACCGCACCCCCAGGGGACGGGTGGTGACTGAGTATGCCTACAGACATCTGGGACTTGCGCCCATCCTGTAGCAGAAATTGCCAAAAGAGAAAAGATTTTAGGAAATTAACGGAATGGGCTTGTCTGCCTGCCTGATCTGATATATAATAGAGGCAATAGATATTGTGTTCCTATAGTACAACGGAACGCATATATTGTAGTTATTTGTCGATTGAAAGGGTGGGGAATATGGCTTCCAAAACAGATACAGAGGTAATCATCGGCGGAAAAGTATTTACATTGAGCGGTTATGAAAGCGAGGAGTATCTGCAGAAGGTGGCCTCTTATATCAATAATAAAGTGAATGAATACAGTAAGGTGGACAGCTTCCGCAGGCAGCCGCTGGACACCCAGGGCGTGCTGCTGCAGCTAAATATTGCAGATGACTATTTCAAGGCCAAGAAACAGATTGCGCTGCTGGAAGAGGAATTGCAACGTAAGGAGAAAGAACTGTACGATTTAAAGCATGAACTGATCTCCTCCCAGATCAAGATGGAAAATATGGAGAAGGACTCCAGGGAGATGGAGATACAACTGCGGGAAAACGCCAAACAGATCGAGAGGCTGGAGAAGGAACATAAGAACAAGAAGCTGCCGGTGTAGGGCAGCTTTTCTCTTGTGATCCAATAAAGCGGACAGATGGGGAAGAGGAATGGAAAGACAGGAACAGGGAACAGATCGTAAAAAAAGGATAGAACTGCTGGCTCCGGCGGGCAACCGGGAAGCCTTTTACGGGGCCGTTCACGCAGGGGCAGATGCCATCTATATGGGAGGGGAAAGATTCGGGGCCAGAGCCTATGCGGACAATTTTTCCAGAGAGGAATTACTTGGCTGTATCCGTTATGGACATCTGTACGGCTGCAAAAGTTACCTCACCGTGAACACTTTGATGAAGGAGCAGGAACTGACAGAACTGGTGGAGGAGTTGGAACCCCTCTATCAGGCAGGGCTGGACGGTGTGATTGTACAGGACTTGGGGGCATTGCGGGTGATTCGACGGCATTTCCCGGAACTGGAGCTTCACGCCAGCACCCAGATGACTGTCACCGGTCCCAGGGGAGCGGCGCTGCTTTCGGAACTGGGAGTGTCCCGGGTGGTGCCCGCCAGGGAACTCTCTCTGGAAGAACTGGAAAATCTCAAACGTGAAAGCGGATTGGAAGTGGAGGCATTTGTCCACGGAGCCATGTGCTATTGTTATTCCGGCGCATGTCTGTTCAGCAGTATTCTGGGCGGCCGCAGCGGCAACCGGGGACGATGCGCCCAGCCCTGCAGGCTGTCCTATGAGACAGAGAGCCCCGGCGGGGCCGTACACAGAAAAGAATATTACCCATTGAGCCTGAAGGATCTGTGTGCTCTTGAACATCTCCCGAAACTGGTGAGGGCCGGCATAGACTCTCTTAAGATTGAGGGACGGATGAAAAAGCCGGAGTATGCGGCAGGAGTGACCGCCATCTATCGAAAATATATAGATCGGTTTCTGGAGCATCCCAAGCGACAGTTCCAGGTGGAAAAACAGGATATGGAAGCCCTGTCCGGACTGTATATCCGCAGCCAAAGGCAGGACGGATACTATTTCAGACACAATGGCCGGGAGATGGTGACCTTGGACAGCCCCTCCTACAGCAGCGTTGATGAAGTTTATCTGTCCGAGGTGAGGCAAAGGTATATAGATCGGAAAAAGCGGTTGGGAATATGGATGAAGGCCACATTTGTCTGTGGGGAATCTGCCCGGCTGGAAATGGGTATGGGACAGCTTCAGATTCAGGTTCTGGGAAATCCGGTGGAGCCTGCCCAGAACCGTCCCGTTACGGAGGAGGATCTTCGAAAACAGTTGCAGAAGCTGGGGGAGACCAGCTTTGTGCCGGAGCAGTTGGAAATTCATACAGACGGAAAGGGCTTTTACTCTCTGAAAGAGGTCAACGCCCTGCGCCGGGAGGCGGTGCGCCGGTTGGAGGATCGGATCATCACAGAACACGGGCTGGCCGTAAGCCGTATGGCAGACCGCCCTCCTTCCGGGCCGGGAGATTTGAAGCCGGAAAGGGGATTGTCAGAGGGAGCCGGGACCGGAGCAACACAGCCGGAAAAACCTCTGGCCGGCGGCTTCCGGGTCCATATTTCCACAGAAGAACAGTTGCTGTGTCTGGCGGAAGTATTCGGAGGGGCGGGAGATAAAAACGCGCCGGCCCGGCAGGACGCTCTCACACCGGAACGGCTCTATGTGGAGAACTGGCTGTTTTCTGCGGGCAAAATACCGGTCGGCGAAGGAAAGCGGGAGAAGTACAGGCCCGGTCAGGAGAAAACGCACCGGGCCCTGGAGCAGTTGGAGGAAAGGGGGATCGCTCTGTGGGCCGCTTTGCCATATGTACTGCGGAGCAAGGACCGGCAAATTATGGAGCAGTCTCTGGAACTGTACTACCAGGGCAGGATCCAGGGCTTTCTGGTGCGGAACCTGGAGACGTATGGGTGGCTGCGGCAGGAGGAAGGGATTCAAATTCAACTGGACCACACGATGTATGTGTGGAACAGCCAGGCGGCGGCATTCTGGCGTGAAAGGGGCTGTGGGCTGACCTGTCCGCTGGAATTAAACAGCCGGGAATGGGAGGATCTTTTGAGCAGGACCAGCGTCTCACCTGAAAAGCTGGTCTATGGACGCATCCCCATGATGGTGACGGCCAACTGTATTGCCAGGACCGCCGGAAAATGCCTGAAAGGCCAGGGATGCCGGCGGTCTGAGGGAAAGCTGACGGACCGATATCGCACCGGGTTTCCAGTGGAAATCCGCTGTGATGTATGCATGAATGTGGTTTATAACAGCGTGCCTCTGTCCCTGCACAAAGAGCTGTCCCGCCGCCGCAATCTATATCCCCGCCTTTCTTTCACCACGGAGAATGGTCGGGAGACAAGGCAGATTCTGGAGTTTTTTGCGGACTGTGCCGCCGGAAAAACCGGCGTCCCTCCATATGGGGATTACACCACAGGCCACGAAAAACGGGGCGTGCTATAAGGATTTTATGGGTTAGGAAGAATCTGGCGCGCATTTTTTTTGATTTTGTGGTTGCTATTCCCGGTAATTTCGTCTATACTTACTTTAGTCATATGACACACCGTTTCGGAGGGAATTGCAATGATCGAAGCAACGAGCTGTGGTGGTGTGGTAATTTTCCGAGGCAAGATTTTACTCTTGTATAAGAACTACAGGAATAAATACGAAGGCTGGGTTCTTCCCAAGGGCACTGTGGAAGAGGGCGAGGAGTTCAAGGAGACCGCCCTGCGGGAGGTGCTTGAGGAGTCCGGCGCCAAAGCGTCCATCATCAAGTATATAGGAAAGAGCGAATATACTTTTGCGGTGCCTGAGGATATCGTGACCAAGGATGTACACTGGTATCTGATGATGGCGGACAGTTATTACAGCAAGCCACAAAAAGAGGAATTTTTTGTTGATTCAGGGTTTTACAAGTACCATGAGGCATGCCATCTGCTGAAATTTGCCAATGAAAAGCAGATTTTGGAGCGGGCCTACAGCGAATATCTGGAACTTAAGAAAAATAACCTGTGGGGCAGCAAGAAATATTACTGAGAAGACACATGAACCTGTGCTCCAGTTCTTGTTCCGGGGAGGATATTCCCCGGAATTTTTTCTTTGTATTTTTATCGTTTCCATTTATTGATATTTGTGTTATACTAAGATGCATGAATCCGGCGTTTGTTCGGATGAAATGAGATGGCACGCCGGACCGGGGAGGGAACCATGCCGCAACTGGAATATTATCCCAGGCTCTATGTAAGCGAGAGCATAAACAGGGAAAAGCTGGAAAAACTAAAAAAAGACCTGGCGTCCAGGCCCCATAAGGCTGACGTGTATCTGCTGGCACTGCCGGAGAATTCCTCGGATCAGCTCTCGATCTATGAGTCAAAATATCTGAGGCAGGAATATTATGACAGGCATCCCCTCTATGTCATAGGGATCGCGGCAGAATACCCGGAGGCCATGGGTATGGTGGAACAGATTGCCCGGGAAGCCTGGGCCGCCAGGGGGGACGCCCGGCTGAGGGAATATCTGACAGCGGGCATGGAGAGTGCAGATGTGGAGCATGGCATTGAAAATACTTAGCATATTGGGAATCATCCTGCTTTGCCTGCTGGTTCTCGTCCTCACGGCGCTGCTGCTGGTGCTGTTCTGCCCGGTGACATATCGGGGAGGCGCCACAGCCCACGCAGGGGAATACAGGGTCTGGTTCCGATTCCGATGGTTTCTGGGATTGGTGCGGGGAACTTTTTCCTATCCGGGAGAGGGAGGGACGCAAATCAAGCTGCTGTGGCGGACGGTCTATGGCGGCGGAAAGCGGACAGAAGAAGATTCGAAGGACCCTGCGCCGGGGGCCTCCAAATCCTTTGAGAAAACGGCAGAAACAATGTCGGAAACAGGAGAATCTTCGAAGAAAACGGTGGAAATAATGCCGGAAACAGGAGAATCTTCGGAGAAGGCGGCGGAAATAATGCCGGAAACAGGAGAATCTTCGGAGAAAGCGACGGAAACTGTGTCGGAACAGCAGACAGGGAAGGTATCGGAACCCTCCTCTCAGGCTGCAACGGCCGATGGAGGTCAAAAGGCGGAAGAGGCAGAAGCAGAGAATAAAAATCAGCAGGCAAAGGCGGAAGGCCGACGAGGGTTGAAAGAGAGACTGCCAGCCTTTCTGGAATTGATACGTGACCGGGACAATCAGGAACTGGTAAAACACGGGTTTTCCCGTCTGGGCAAGATTCTAAGGAGTCTGCGTCCCCGCTTCCTGCGGGCCCAGGCCCTGGTGGGGCTTGGAGAGCCGGATCTCACAGGGTATGCCTATGGAATCTATTGGGCTGTAAAGCCTTTTCTGGGAAAAAAATGCCAGGCGGCGATCACTCCGGACTTTGAACGACGGGTAATAGAAGGAGAGATTGTTCTGGGAGGGCGGGTTATGGCGGCGGTGGTCCTGCACCATGTTGTCAGGGTGCTGCTTGACAGACGCCTGCGCCGGCTGATTGACCGGCTGAAAACCATTTGACAGGAATTTGTGGAACTTTAAATAAGCAGGAGGTTAAGAAGCAATGGCGGATAAGGAAACGAAAGGTAAGGATATGGCGGAGCGAAAAGGATTTCCCGGGGTGGTGGAATCCCTGCTGCAGGGGATGGAAAGTGTGCTGTCGGCCAAAACCGTGGTAGGCCAGCCCGTACAGGTGGGAGATGTGACCATCCTGCCCCTGGTGGATGTGAGTTTCGGATTCGCGGCGGGGGCGGGCAATCATTCCGACAAAAATTCAGCCAGAAACGGCGGCGGCCTGGGAGGAAAGATGTCTCCCAGCGCAGTGCTGATCATCAAAGACGGCGCTACCAGGCTGGTAAGTGTGAAAGACCAGAGCACCATGACCAAACTCCTGGATCTGCTGCCGGACCTGGTGGACAAATTCACAGGCAAAAAGGAGATGGGCATGGAGGACACAGAAGCCGTGGACATCGCTTTTCCTGACCGGGAGGCATAAAAGCCGGGATATTTGTTCCGAAACGGACAGCGGCCGCATATACTGGCATGAGAGCTGTTTATATAGGGAACGGGTATGAAACTTTTTAAACTGATCGGGCTGGCTGCTTTTTTTATCGCATTGGGAATGTTGATCATGTTGTTTATGAACAGCAAGCTGATGGGATTGTTTTTGATTGCCCTGCTGCTTTTGCTGGGCTATTGCTGTCTTTGCTGTGATCTGTAGGCGGGGGCTATATAAGGGACAATGGGAGTATGGGAAACGGGATTAACTGGGAAGAAGTCGATAGGGCGCAAAGCGAGGACGAACTGCGGCGCATAAAGCTGTGGCTGTTCCAGGAGAATATCCGTCTCCAGAATGAGCGCGACGAGTTGGAGGATATGCAGGACAAGCTGTTGAAAGAGCAGGCCCGTTTCCGGGAGGAGATGGAGGCCCTGAGCCGCCGGATCGCTTTGGAACAGAAGCGGCTGCGGGAAGAGAATCTGTTTTTTGACAAGAAGCTGGCGATCCTGCAGGACGGTTTTCGCAAACTGGAGGAGGACAGACAGCGTTTTGAACAGGAGAGACGCAGGCTGGAGGGCGGACGACGTCAGCGGGAGAGCATGGAACTGCCGGGTCAGGGGGAGAATGTGGCTCATGTGCTGTTCCGCAGCGCGGGGAATCCCCTTACTCTGCGCAAACGGTACCGGGATCTGCTGAAAATATTCCATCCGGATAATTTCTGCGGGGATGCGGAATTGATGCAGTATATCAATCGGGAATTCCAACGCCGCAAAGAAGATTAAATTCTGTTCAAACCATAAGAACAAAGTACGACAAAAAACCGGCTCATCTGAACCGGTTTCTCTTTGCTTTCTTATGGATTGTTTACCTGTTAAATCCTGGTAATTAAGCCCTCTCGACCTTGCCGGACTTTAAGCACCTGGTGCAAACATGTAATTTCCTGGTAGCGCCGTTTACCATGCACTTCACATTTTTAATGTTGGACTTCCACATTGCATTGCTTCTTCTATGAGAATGGCTTACGTTGTTACCGAAATGAACGCCCTTACCACAAACATCACACTTAGCCATCTTGACACCTCCTCAACCTTAAGCTGTTTTCTTTATTTATCATTGCATAAAAATTAACAACATTGATATATTAACAGAAAAAGCGCAGAAAAGCAAGTACAAAAATGAAAATTTTAATTTTTTGTTTTTGGGGTGTTCCATTTTTATCCAAAAGCATGTATAATGGTGATTAAATGGAGCGAAAATGGCAGTCTCCCGGATCGGGCCGGAAAGAGATCCAGACACAGGGGACGGACCGTCCGAAAGGGAACGGGAACTGCCGGCTCAATATGAAGGAGGTACTACGATATGAAGGGTTCTTCTATGAATACACATATGGGCAATATTGTGATCAACAACGAAGTGATAGCCCAATATGCCGGAAGCGTGGCCGTAGAATGCTTCGGCATCGTCGGCATGGCGGGGGTCAGCATGAAGGACGGCATGTCCAAGCTCCTGAAAAAGGACAATCTGACCAGGGGTATCAACGTAAGCCTGAATAACAACAAGCTGACGCTGGATTTCCATGTGATCGTGGCCTATGGCGTCAGCATCATCGCCGTGTCTGACAATCTGATCAGCAGTGTGAAATATAAGGTGGAGGAGTTTACCGGCATCCATATCGAAAAGATCAACATCTTCGTGGAAGGTGTCAGGGTGATAGACTGAAATCCGCGGCGGCCCGCAGCGGCAGATATGACGGCTGCCGGCGGCTTGGAGGGAAAAACGGTTTGCCGAAACGGCGGTTGCGGAATTTAAAATAGGAGGACTTATCGTGACTTCAAATACTATCGATGCTAAGATGTTGTCTAAGATGTTCTTGGCTGGCGCAAAAAACCTGGAGAGCAAGAAAGAGTGGATCAATGAGTTAAATGTATTTCCCGTCCCGGACGGCGATACGGGTACCAATATGACCATGACCATCATGTCGGCGGCCAGAGAGGTGTCCGCATTGGGAGAAAATGCGGACATGACGGCGCTGTGCAAGGCCGTTTCCAGCGGTTCCCTGCGGGGAGCCAGAGGGAATTCCGGGGTCATCCTGTCCCAGCTTCTCCGCGGCTTTACCAAAAGCATCAGCGGCAAGGAACAGCTTACCATCCCGGAACTTTCCGATGCCTTTGACAAGGCGGTGGAAACCGCCTATAAGGCCGTGATGAAGCCCAAGGAGGGAACCATCCTTACTGTGGCCAGGGGCGGCGCGGAGAAGGCGCGGGAACTGGCTAAGGGCGGCATGGAGGACATGGGAGCATTCCTGGCCCAGGTCATAGAGCACGCCCGGTATGTGTTGAGCCAGACGCCGGAACTTCTGCCTGTGCTAAAACAGGCGGGGGTGGTGGACTCCGGCGGCCAGGGACTGGTGGAGGTGATGAGCGGCGCCTACGACGCTTTTATGGGCAAGGAGATCGACTATACCATCTCCGCAGCGGCCCAGGAAAGCCGTCCCGGCAAATCATCCGGATATCAGGCCCAGGCCCAGGCGGAAATCAAATTCGGTTACTGTACCGAGTTTATCATTTTGCTGAGCAAGACTTTCAATATTAAGCATGAGATGGATTTCAAGGCTTATCTGGAGTCCATCGGTGATTCCATCGTATGCGTGGCGGACGAGGACGTGGTCAAGGTACATGTACATACCAATGACCCCGGACTGGCGATCCAGAAGGCATTGAAGTATGGACAGTTATCAAATCTGAAGATTGACAATATGCGCCTGGAACACCAGGAGAAGCTGTTTAAGATGAGTGAGAAGGAGGCGGCAGCTTCTGCCCCGGCGTCCGCACCGACGCAGCCTCCCAAGCCTGTGGGCTTTCTGGCAGTGTCCGTAGGAGACGGGGTGAACGAGATATTTAAGAGTCTGGGAGTGGACCATATCATTGAGGGAGGCCAGACCATGAATCCCAGCACCGCGGATATTCTGGACGCCGTGGATCAGGTGAACGCCGAGACCATTTTCATCCTGCCCAATAACAAGAACATTATCCTGGCAGCCAATCAGGCGGCGGAACTGATGACGGATAAGAACCTGCTGGTGATTCCCACCAAGACCATTCCCCAGGGTATCACGGCGGTGATCAATTTTGTGCCGGAAATGTCTGTGGAGGACAATGAAGTCAATATGATGCAGGAGATCGGCAATGTGAAAACCGGTCAGGTAACTTACGCCGTGCGGGATACCACGATTGATGATAAGGAGATCAAGCAGGGAGATTATATGGGCATTGGCGATGCGGGCATCCTGTCCGTGGGCCAGGATATGCTTCAGGTTACCAGAGACATGGTGAAGGCCATGGTAGATGACTCCAGCGAACTGATCAGCGTATATTACGGCAGCGATGTGCAGGAGGAGGCCGCCGGGCAGCTTCGCAAAGAACTGGAAGAGGCTTACCCCGGCTGCGATATCGAATTGCAGTACGGCGGGCAGCCCATTTACTACTATGTGATTTCAGTGGAATAGGGATATGCGTGAGGGCTGGGAGCCGCCCGGGAAAGCGGCTGCCTGCCCTTTTATTTTATTCGGTCTATTAAGGAGTATGGTTATGGAGGACAGCGCTTCCATCTTGGAATTAAAGGGGATCGGCGAGAAATCCCAGAAACTGTTTGCCAAAGTGAATATCCGCACCCTGGGAGATCTGCTATACTATTACCCCAGGGATTATGAGATGTTCCGGGAAGCGGTGCCCGTCTCTCAGGCCAGGACGGGAGAGGTCTGCGCCGTGCAGGCCATGGTCTGTGGTACGGTGAATATGAAAAAAGTGCGGAGTCTGACCCTGCTGAATGTGCTGGTGCGGGATGATTCCGGAGGGATGCAGCTCACTTTTTTCAATATGCCTTTCCTTAAGAATGTGTTAAAGCCCGGCAGCCGCCATATCTTTCGGGGACGGGTACAGGCCAGGGGAACGGCCCTGGTGATGGAACAGCCCCGGATATACAAAACGGAAGAATATGCCGGATATCTGGCTTTTATCCAGCCCCGTTACGCTCTGACCAAAGGCCTGACCAATCAGGCGGTACAGAAAGCGGTGAAACAGCTGTTGACCGGCTATGCCTTTGGCCCGGACCCTTACCCCGAATCTCTGCGCAGGCAGTATGATCTGATGGAACGCAGAGAAGCCATTCATAATATGCATTTCCCGGTCAGCTATGAAGAATTGGTAAAGGCCCGCAGGCGGGTGGTATTCGAGGAATTTTTCTCTTTTCTGTATCTGCTCCGGGAAAACAGGGAGCAGTGTAAGCTGCTGGAAAACGAATACCGCATGCTGGAGACCGCAGATACCGGCAGGCTGCTGGAGCAGCTGCCATATCGGCTGACAGGGGCTCAGATGAGAGCCTGGCAGGAGATTTGCCGGGACCTGTCCTCCCCCTGGTGCATGAACCGGCTGGTACAGGGGGACGTGGGTTCCGGCAAAACCATCATCGCGGTGCTGGCTCTGCTCATGTGTGCCGCCAACGGTTTCCAGGGAGCCATGATGGCGCCCACGGAGGTGCTGGCAGCTCAGCATTACGAAGGTATCTGTCAGTATGTGGAAAAGTATCATGCAGCGCTGCGGCCTCTGCTTCTGGTGGGCAGCATGACGGCTAAGGAAAAGCGGGATGCCTACGAAAAGATCGCCTCCGGGGAAGCCAATCTGGTGGTGGGTACTCATGCGGTGATCCAGGAGAAAGTGCATTTCAAAAATCTGGCCCTGGTGGTCACGGACGAGCAGCACCGTTTCGGAGTGCGCCAGCGGGAGGTGCTGGCGGAAAAAGGCAGCAATCCCCATGTGCTGGTGATGAGCGCCACCCCCATTCCCAGGACTCTGGCCATTATCCTGTACGGGGATCTGCAGGTATCCGTCATCGACGAACTTCCGGCCAATCGGCTTCCCATCAAAAACTGTGTGGTGGGCACTTCTTACCGGCCCAAGGCGTACCAGTTTATAGAAAAGGAGGTGCGGGCCGGGCGGCAGGCTTATGTGATCTGTCCCATGGTGGAGGAGGGGGAGATGGAGGATCTGGAAAATGTGTCTGAGTATGCCCAGAAGCTGCGGGCTGCTTTGCCTGCGGATATGCAGGTGGCCACTCTCCACGGCAAGATGAAAGCCGCCGATAAAAACCGGGTCATGGAAGAATACGCGGCCCACAATATTGACGTGCTGGTGTCCACCACGGTGATCGAGGTGGGCATCAATGTGCCCAATGCCACAGTGATGATGGTGGAAAACGCGGAGCGCTTCGGCCTGGCACAGCTTCATCAGCTCAGGGGCCGGGTGGGCCGGGGAGAACATCAAAGCTATTGTATCTTCATCAGCGCCCAGGACAGCAAAGATACCATGGAACGCCTGGATATCCTGAACCGTTCCAACGATGGTTTTTACATTGCCTCGGAGGATTTGAAGCTGCGGGGACCGGGGGATCTGTTCGGCATCCGCCAGAGCGGTGCGTTCGCCTTCCGGATGGGGGATATCTATACGGATGCGGAGATCCTGAAGCAGGCCAGCCAGGCCGTGGACCGGGTCCGGGCAGCGATGGGCGGAAATGCCGGAGAAGAGAATGTTCCGGACGGGAACGGCCCGGAAAGGGAATACGGGGAACTGATAGAATATTTACACCGGGAAACCCGGCTACAGGTTGACTTTAGAAGCATTTGAGGGTATACTACTTGGAAAGGGTGTCCATAATCACCCCAAGAGAGGAACGGATAAATCAATGTCAAAGGTTGCCATAATCACAGACAGCAATAGCGGGATTACCCAGGCCCAGGGGAAGGAAATGGGGATTTTTGTATTGCCCATGCCTTTCTTTATAAACGAGGAGACTTTTTATGAGGATATCAGCCTGACCCAGGAGCAGTTCTACGAGAAGCTGCGGGGGGGTGCGGAGATCCATACCAGCCAGCCGTCGCCGGAGTCGGTGATGCAGCTTTGGGATGAGGTACTGAAAGACTATGACGAGATCGTGCATATTCCCATGAGCAGCGGTCTGTCCGGTTCCTGCCAGAGCGCTGTTATGTTGGCCCAGGACTATGCCGGCAAGGTACAGGTGGTGAACAACCAGCGGATTTCCGTAACCCAGAGGCAGTCCGCATTGGATGCGAAGCTATTGGCCTCCAAAGGGATGAATGCTTTGGAGATCAAGAACTTCCTGGAAGAAGATAAGTTTAACAGCAGCATTTATATCATGCTGGACACCCTGTATTATCTGAAAAAGGGAGGCCGGATTACGCCGGCGGCCGCGGCGCTGGGCACATTGCTGAAGCTGAAGCCGGTACTGCAGATCCAGGGGGAAAAGCTGGATGCTTTCGCCAAGGCCCGCACCACCAACCAGGGCAAGTCCATTATGATTAACGCCATCAAAAAGGATATTGAGAACCGTTTTGGAGGTATGACCGAGGATAAGCATATCTGGCTCCAGATTGCCCATACGGCCAACGAGGAAGCCGCCAGGGCTTACAGGGACGAAATTCTGGAACAGTTCCCGGGATATGACATCCATATTGATCCCCTGTCCCTGAGTGTGGCCTGCCATATCGGCCCCGGCGCATTGGCATTTGCCTGCTGCAGGAAAGTAGAAGCGTAAGTCTACGAGAGAGGAACATTCGTAGTTTTGTTAAGAAAACAGAGAATTACAGAACGGTCAGAAAAGCAGCGGGCGCTTCGCAGAGGTGCTCGCTATAGTTGTTTTTCCTTTTCCTGCCACAAAATGTATGTTATAATGTACACAGGCAAAAAGGAAGGATGCATGAGAACATGCACAAAACCGCTGGGAATGTTATATTTCCCGGGGGTTTATCGCTGTTCATTTTGCTTTTTAGATAGAAATTCTGATATGGATGAGGTAAATTATGGCAAAAACAGATACAAATTATGGTGCTTCTAATATCACGGTACTGGAGGGACTGGAGGCGGTGCGCAAGCGGCCGGGCATGTATATCGGCAGTGTGTCCACTAAGGGATTGAACCATTTGATTTATGAGATTGTGGACAATTCCGTGGACGAACATCTGGCAGGGTATTGCGATACCATCCGGGTGACTCTGGAGGCGGACGGCTCCGCCACCGTCAGCGACAACGGAAGAGGAATTCCTGTGGGAATGCACGAGAAGGGCGTAAGTGCCGCGCGTCTGGTGTTCACTACCCTGCACGCCGGAGGAAAATTTGACAATAGTGCCTATAAAACCAGCGGCGGTCTCCACGGGGTGGGTTCCTCGGTGGTCAATGCGCTGTCCAATCGGTTGACCGTAACGGTCAAAGTGGGGGGCTGTATCTATCAGGACCAATATGAGAAGGGCCTGCCCGTGGTGGAACTGGAAAACGGCTTGCTCCCCATTATCGGAAAGACCCGGGAGACCGGCACCACCATCAATTTCCTGCCGGATGACACCATCTTTGACAAGACCCGTTTCAAGGAGGATGAGGTTAAGAGCCGTCTTCATGAGACGGCTTACCTGAACCCGGAACTTACCATTGTTTTTGAGGACAGGCGTAAGGAAGAGCCGGAGCAGGTCACCTTCCATGAGCCGGAGGGGATCACAGGCTTTATTAAGGACATGAACAAGGGGGATGAACCGGTTCATGAATGCATTTACTTTAAGGGTGAATCTGAGGGCATCATGGTGGAGGTGGCCTTTCAGTATGTGAATGAATTTCATGAGAATGTGCTGGGCTTCTGTAATAATATATATAATTCCGAAGGGGGAACCCACCTGACAGGCTTTAAGACCCAGTTCACCAATGTGATCAATACCTATGCCAGGGAATTGGGGATTTTGAAAGAGAAGGATGTGAATTTCACCGGGGCAGATGTGCGGAACGGCATGTCGGCGGTGGTATCCATCAAGCATCCGGATCCCCGTTTCGAGGGCCAGACAAAAACCAAGCTGGACAACCAGGATGCCGCCAAAGTGGTAGCCAAGGTCACAGGGGAAGAGATCGTCCGATACTTTGACCGCAATCTGGAGGTATTGAAAAATATCATTGGCTGCGCGGAGAAAGCCGCCAGAATCCGTAAGACGGAGGAAAAAGCCAGGACCAATATGCTGACCAAACAGAAATTTTCCTTTGATTCCAACGGAAAGCTGGCCAACTGTGAGTCCAAAGATCCCTCCAAATGCGAAATTTTTATCGTGGAGGGGGATTCCGCAGGTGGCAGCGCAAAGACGGCCCGAGACCGCAGTTTCCAGGCGATTCTGCCCATCCGGGGCAAGATTTTGAATGTGGAGAAGGCCAGTATCGACAAGGTGCTTGCCAATGCGGAGATCAAGACCATGATCAATGCCTTTGGATGTGGTTTTTCTGAAGGCTATGGAAATGATTTTGATATCTCCAAGCTGCGGTATGACAAGATTATCATTATGACGGATGCGGATGTGGACGGTTCTCATATCTCCATGTTGCTGCTGACGCTGTTTTACCGCTTTATGCCGGAACTGATCTATGAGGGGCATGTGTATCTGGCCATGCCGCCTCTATACAAAGCCATGCCCTCCAAGGGAAAAGAGGAGTATCTCTACGATGACAAGGCGCTGGAGAGATACCGCAAGCGGCACAAGGGGCCTTTCACCTTGCAGCGGTACAAAGGTCTGGGTGAGATGGATGCCCAGCAGTTGTGGGAAACCACGCTGGACCCTGCCACTCGAATGATGAAACGGGTGGAGATCGAGGACGCAAGGCTGGCTACAGATCTGACCAGCACGCTGATGGGCACGGATGTACCGCCCCGGCGGGCATTCATATATGATCATGCCACGGATGCGGAACTGGATTATAATGCGTAGGAATGACTATGAGTGCAATGACTATATGGAAGAGTGGAACTTTGAGAACTGGGGCGTGAAATATTGGTCTAGGACTTCGGAATTTTTGAAATATGCAGAGGAACATAATCGCTGAATTCAAAAAGGGGGTGAATAAATGCGATACTTTAATACGGAGGGGGCATGCAATCCCCAGGAACATTACATGGTAAAGCTGGACGATCGGCTGGAAGAGATAAAAAAAATGCTGGTGGACCGGAAAAAATATTTTATTATCAACAGAGGGCGGCAGTACGGAAAAACTACTATGTTAAGGGCTCTGGAAAAATATCTGGAGAAGGACTATATTGTTCTGTCTTTGGACTTTCAGGGATTGGAGACTGAAAAATATGCTAACTCCGTAACCTTTGCGCATGCCTTTGCAAAGGAATTGCTGGAAGCGGCAAATCTTACGATGCTCCGGGACCAGAAGCCGCTCTGGGAGCCCCTTGCGCATTTTGCGGACGGAGCGGAAAAAGACGGCATTATGGAACTGTTTGTCATTCTCAGCAGGATGTGCAAAGACGCGGAAAAACCCATTGTCCTGATGATCGATGAAGTAGACAGTGCTTCGAATAATCAGGTATTTGTAGATTTTCTCTCCATTTTGAGAAAATATTATCTGGGCCGGGATAAGATGCCGATTTTTCATGCGGTGGTTCTGGCGGGGGTATATGATATTAAAAACCTGAAGCTGAAACTGCGGCCTGAAACGGAGCATCAGTATAACAGTCCCTGGAACATTGCCGCAAAATTTAAGGTGGATATGAGTTTTTCCGCAAACCAGATTGCCTCCATGCTGTCAGACTATGAGGCGGATTATCATACAGGAATGGATCTCCGGGAAATTGCTGGAGAAATATACCGATATACTTCCGGGTATCCTGTACTTGTCTCCGCCATCTGCAAATATATTAACGAGGACCTTTCTGGCGGAGATGGTTTTGAAAGCATGGAGGGAGCCTGGACAAGAGAGGGTATTTTAAGAGCCGTAAAAGCGATATTGGTTGACAATGTTCCGCTGTTTGAAAGCATGATACGCCATATCAATGAATACCCGGAGATGAAGAAAATGTTTCAGGCCATTCTCTTCCAGGGGAGTGAATTTGCCTATAATCCGGATACAAAGGAGATCAATCTGGCTCACATGTTTGGTTACGCGGTTGACGAGGCCGGAAAAGTGCGGATCGCAAACAGGATATTTGAGACCCGCCTTTATAATTATTTCCTATCTGAGGAAGAATTGACAAGTGTGATCGGTAAAGTTCCGTTTTCCGTTTGTGGACACAGAATTCCTGTGTTATAATGGGCAATGGATCATGCATAATTCGCATATGGAAATTAATTGACTTTATCCAAGGCAGAATACGGCCAGATGGTGGAGGACAGGGGAATGATCTTATTGGTAATTGACACGCAAAAGGGCATAACTGATAATAGGCTGTTCGCGTTCGAAAAATTCAGGGAAAATGTGAAAACGCTGCTCTCCGCGGCCAGAGAAAATGGCGTGGAAGTGGTATACGTCCGTCATGACGACGGGCCCGGCACAGGATTTTCCATGGGGGACGATGAATTTGAGATATTTGAAGAATTTGCCCCCAGAGAGAGGGAATGTATTTTTGACAAGACGGTAAACAGCGCCCTTCACAGTTCCACAGGTCTGGCGGACTATCTGTCCCAAAAAGGCGAGCGTCAGATTATGGTAGCTGGCCTGCAGACCGACTTTTGCATAGATGCTACCATTAAGAGTGGCTTTGAACAGGGCTATGAGATATTTGTACCAGAGTATGCCAATTCCACTTTTGACAATGATTATATGAAAAAGGATGTTTGCTATCACTACTACAACGATTTTATATGGCCTCAGAGATATGCGCGACAGGTCACTATGGAAGAGGCTGTGGCCAGACTGGGCGGATCCCTTTAATCCCCCGGATGTCAAAGCCCAATAGAGCAGGAGACAGAATAAATGGAAGACAACAGCAGAATCATCAGAACGGAATATTCGGAGGAAATGCAGAAATCCTTCATTGACTACGCCATGAGTGTAATCATCGCCAGGGCGCTGCCGGATGTGCGGGACGGTCTGAAACCCGTGCAGCGCAGAACCCTCTATGATATGCACGAACTGGGCATACGGTATGACAGACCCTACCGAAAAAGCGCCCGTATCGTAGGCGACACCATGGGTAAATATCATCCTCATGGAGACAGTTCCATCTACGACTCTCTGGTGGTCATGAGTCAGGATTTCAAAAAGGGGATGCCGCTCATCGACGGCCATGGTAACTTCGGCAATATCGAGGGGGACGGGGCGGCTGCCATGCGTTACACCGAGGCCAGGCTCCAGAAAGTTACCCAGGAAGCGTTTCTGGCGGACTTGGACAAAGATGTGGTGGATTTTATGCCCAACTTTGACGAGACCGAGAAAGAGCCCACGGTGCTGCCCGTAAAGATTCCCAACTTTCTGGTGAACGGCTCCGAAGGCATCGCCGTGGGCATGGCCACCAGTACCCCGCCTCACAACCTGGGGGAAGTGATAGACGCCATGAAGGCCTATATGCTGGACGAGAATATCACCACCAGGGAATTGATGCGGTATATTAAGGGTCCGGATTTTCCCACCGGCGGGATTGTGACCAACAAAGACGAACTGCTGGAGATTTATGAGACCGGCACGGGCAAGATCAAGATCCGTGGAAAAGTGGAATTCGAGAAATCCAAAGGTGGTAAGACCAATGTGGTGATCACCGAGATCCCCTATCCCATGATCGGCATGAATATCTCCAAATTCCTGATGGATGTGGCGGCGCTGGCGGAGAGTAAGAAAACGCAGGATATCGTGGATATTTCCAACCAGTCCTCCAAGGAGGGCATTCGGATTGTCATCGAACTGCGCAAGGACGCGGACCCGGAAAACTTTGTGAATCTGCTCTACAAAAAGACCCGTCTTGAGGACACTTTCGGTGTCAATATGCTGGCAATTTACAATGGCAGGCCGGAGACGCTGGGGTTAAGAGCGGTTCTGAAGGCAGTGGTTGATTTTCAATATGAAGTGGCCACCCGTAAGTACACCAATCTGCTGGCAAAGGAAATGGACCGCAGGGAAGTGCAGGAGGGGTTGATCAAAGCCTGCAATGTGATTGACCTGATCATCGAGATTTTACGGGGTTCCAAGGACAGGGCCATGGCAAAGGACTGCCTGGTAAACGGCAAGGTGGAGGGCATTAAGTTTAAGTCTAAGGAGTCTAAGATTATGGCGGCTCAGCTCATGTTTTCCGAGAAACAGGCCAACGCCATTCTGGAGATGCGCCTGTACAAGCTGATCGGCCTGGAGATCGAAGCCCTGATCAATGAGCATGAGGAGACCATGGCCAATATCTACCGCTATGAAGATATCCTGGCCCGCAGGGATTCCATGGCACAGGTGATTATGAATGAATTGGAGGAGATCAAGCGGGAATATAGCCGCAGGCGACGCACTGCCATTGAGAACGCCCAGGAAGCCGTCTATAAGGAGAAAGAGATCGAGGAGATGGAGATCATGTTCCTGATGGACCGCTTCGGCTATGCCAAGACTGTAGATATGGCCACCTACGAGCGCAACAGAGAGGCGGCGGAGGGAGAGAATAAATATATCTTCAAATGCAAAAATACCGGAAAAATATGTCTGTTCACAGATATCGGCCAGCTTCACACCATCAAGGTCATGGATCTGCCCTTCGGAAAATTCCGGGACAAGGGTGTGCCCATTGACAATGTGAGCAATTTCAGTTCGGACAGGGAGCGGATCGTATTCCTTACCAGCCAGACAGAACTGAACCTGTGCAGAGTGCTGTTCGTCACTGCCCAGTCCATGATGAAGGTGGTGGATGGCGGCGAGTTCGATGTGAGCAAGCGCACTGTAGCTTCCACCAAGCTGCAGGAAGGCGACAGCGTGGTCAGTATAGTCTGCCTCCACGAACAGAAGCATGTGGTACTCCAGACCCAGGAAGGGTATTTTCTCCGATTTGCCCTGGAGGAGGTTCCCGAGAAGAAAAAAGGGGCAGTGGGTGTACGTGGCATGAAACTGGGTGACAAAGACCTGGTGGAGGGTGTATACTATACCCAGAACGGCATGGAAGCGTCCATCCAGTACAAAAGCAGGAATCTGGTACTAAACAGCCTGAAGCTGGGCCGACGGGATACAAAAGGCGTAAAAGTCCGGGCATAATATGAGAAAAACATAAACGCGCATGCAGTGATATGAACGGATATTTGGAACAGGGGGGAAGAGATGCGGGTAATAGCGGGAACGGCAAGGAGTCTGCCCTTAAAGACTCCCCGGGGGCAGGAGACCAGGCCCACCACAGACAGAATCAAAGAGACGCTTTTCAATATTCTGCAGCAGGATATTCCGGGCTGTGTTTTCGTGGATCTGTTCAGCGGCAGCGGAGGCATCGGCATAGAGGCTTTAAGCCGCGGCGCCAGGAAAGCATACTTTGTGGAAAATGCCCGGGAGCCGTTGAGTTGTCTGACGGATAATCTGGAATTTACCCGGTTCCAGGATCGGGCCGTGGTCTTAAAACAGGATGCGGTGGCGGCTCTGGCCAGCATAGCAGAGCAGACGGTGGACATCCTCTTTATGGATCCGCCTTACGGGCAGGAGCAGGAGCGGCGGGTGCTGGAGGCTTTGCAGAACATGCGTTATATAACAGGTGATACCCTGATTGTAACGGAGGCCTCTTTGGATACCCATATGGATTATGCAGAGGAACTGGGCTTCTCCATTATTCGGGAGAAAACATACAAGACCAATAAGCATGTTTTTCTGAAAAAGACAAAATGAGAGGAAAGGTTGAGTACCAAGTATGAAAAGAGCAGTATACCCGGGCAGTTTTGACCCCATGACGCTGGGCCATCTGGATATTATCAGGCGGGCAGCGCCCATGTTTGACGAATTAACCGTGGCAGTTTTGAATAATACGCAAAAGACACCGTTGTTTTCTGTGGAAGAACGTGTTAATATATTAGAGAAAGCAACCTTGGAACTGCCCAATGTGAAGATTTCCAGCTTCAGCGGGCTGCTGATTGACTATTGTCGGGAGAACGACTTCCATATCGCCGTCAGGGGGCTGCGGGCCATCACGGACTTTGAGTATGAGTTACAGATTGCCCAGGCCAACCGCCAGATGTCCAAGGACGCGCTGGACACCATATTTCTCACCACCAGTCTTGAGTATGCGTATTTGAGTTCCACCAGTGTGAAAGAATTTGCCAGCTTCAACGGGGATATCTCCCAGTGTGTACCCGAATGGGAGGCTGAACTGATTTATCAAAAATATGGCTACCGCTGACAGAACCGGGAAGGCCGGGGCTGGCACAGGAGGCCGCAGACAGGGAGGATTACATGAGTAGCAGGATTGAACAGCTAATTGATGAAATAGAAGAATATATTGACAGCTGCAAATACCAGCCCTTGTCCAGTACCAAAATTATCGTGAACAAGGAAGAGATAGACGAACTGTTGCGGGATCTGCGGATGAAAACACCGGATGAGATTAAGCGGTATCAGAAGATCATCAGCAACAAGGAAGCAATCCTGAACGATGCCCGGGCCAAGGCGGAGGCGCTGATCAACGAAGCTACCCTACATACCAACGAGCTGATCAATGAGCATGAGATTATGCAGCAGGCTTATGCCCAGGCCAATGAGGTGGTGTCCATGGCTTCCCAGCAGGCCCAGGAAATTCTGGACAATGCCACCATAGAGGCCAATAATGTGCGGGCTGCCGCCATGCAGTATATGGACGATATGCTGGCCCATCTGGAGAACATCATCACCTCGGCCACCCAGTCGGCCAGGAGCGGGTATGAGAATTTCACCCTTTCCATGAATCAGTACCGGGATATAATTCAGTCTAACAGAAACGAACTGCATCCTGCGGAAGATTACGGGGATGTGGAGTTTCGGAATATTGAGGACGCAGATGAGTAGTTTCGGAAGTAAACAAAACCGGTTTCAAAGGGAAACCGGTTTTTCTAAACTTATAAGCCATGCCGCCGGAAAGGCCTTTGCCTTTCTGTTTCTGCTGGCCGGGCTGCTGGCAGCATCGCTGCCGTCTGTTCAGGCCGCTCCTGATTTCCTGCAGCGGGAGGACGGTATTGTGGTGGTGATCGATCCCGGACACGGCGGGGACAACGAAGGGACCAAAGAGAACGGCTTTTGTGAGAAAGAGATGACCCTGTCCACGGCCCTGGCCCTATATGAGAGACTGACCCAATACGACGGGATTACAGTGTATCTGACCCGGATGGATGATACCAAGCTGTCTCTGGCCCAGCGGGCAGCCTTTGCTCAGGCTGCGGAAGCTGATTTTCTGTTCAGCATACACTACAATGCCTCGGAGAGCCATGAACTGTTCGGATCGGAAGTATGGGTTCCCCTGGAGGCTCCCTACAATGCCCTGGGCTACCAGTTTGGCTGTACGCTGCTCACAAGTCTGCGGGAGAAGGGCCTGTTCATTCGGGGTGTCAAGACCCGCAGGAACGATAAAGGTACGGATTATTACGGCATCATCCGGGAATCAGCGGCGCTGGGGATTCCTGCGGTAATCATTGAACATTGTCATGTGGATGAGGTACGTGACTATCCCTACTGTGACAGCCCGGAGAAGCTGGAGGCTTTCGGACATGAGGATGCGGACGCCATTGCCCGGTTCCTGGGACTTTCCAGCAGCCGCCTGGGTCTGGATTTCAGCGGAGGGCCGGAAGATCCCTTTTTGCGGGAGGTATACGCGATGGATACGGGAAAGGTGGTCCCCTCCACCCTGATCGATACCACGGCGCCGGAGATCTGTATGGTGGAGCAGGTGTCCCAGGACTATGAGGGCATGCAGGCCACGGTACAGATCGCGGCGGCGGATTATGACAGCCCCCTGATGTACTATGCCTACAGTCTGGACGGAGGGCTCACCTATTCTCCCAGACAGCCCTGGCCGGGAAGCGATACCCTCACAGGGGAGTATCAGGATCTGTTTCAGGTAACGCTGGAGATTCCGGAAGGAATTATTCCCCGTATCCGGGTGAAAGCCTACAACCAGTACGAAGCCACATCGGAGAGCAACATTCTGGAGGGATACGGCGTTTTCCGCAGGCCTGTCTATGAGGAACCGGAGAGTGTGGAAGCCGCAGGGACAGCGGTAAATCCTGATTCTGCCGGTTCTGAGGAATTCTCTCAGCCCCAGGGCTGGCTGGGAGAACATGAGGAGGCCAGTTCGGAAGAAGAAGCAGGCACGGAAGTTCGGATTCAGGATTTCCTTCTGTTAAGCCTGCTGGCAGCGGCAGCATTGGTGGCGTTGACACTGGTGATTCAGATCGTCCAGTCTGCCAAAAAACGACGGAGTCGCTATAACAGGAAAAAATGAGGGGATAGACATCGCCAGGCCAGGTAATACAGGGCGGTCAGAATAGTGAGCAGAAGTTTGTGAACCACATATTCCCCCAGAGGCAGGTCCGTCTCATGGATCATACCATAGGTCTGGGCGATGCAGCAGAGACCGCCGAAGGGCAGGAGCAGCAATGTGTACAGTGGGCAGCGCTGGCCAAGCTGCCCCAAGCCCCCGGTGATCTCCAGCAGAGGGGAGAGCCAGACGTCGGCCCGGGGCAGAAAGAGATGAGGGACCAGGTTCAGCAGATTGAACAGCACCATATAGCCGCAGAGGCTGATAATGCCCTGAAGGCCTGCCTGTACCGAATCGTCCAGATGGGCCAGCAGACTGGGGAGACTGGGGGAATCGGATTTCTTTCGGTTTATGGCCGGATCCGGCGGGAGGGAGGCGGCATGGATTGAGATCCCGCTTCTATGCGCAGAAAGACTAATGGACTTTGGCGCGGGCAGTTCCCGGAACAGGGTATTGCGCAGGAGAATCCCGTAAAGCAGGGCCACGCCGTACATGCCGAACAAATAGGGGAATATCAGTTTCCGGTCCAGCAGAGGCAGTACAAAACTGCAGAAATACACCGGGCCGATATTGTTGCAGAAGGACAACAGGAAGCGGGCTTCCTGCCGGTCGATTTTTCCCGCCTGATACAGTCCGGCGGCCACCCTGGCGCCCATGGGAAAACCGCAGAGGAAACCCATCAACACCCCGTAGTTTACCTCCGGCCTGCAGCGCAGCAGAGGCTTTAAGAGCGGCTGGAACCACCTGCCCAGCCGATAGGAGAGGCCCATGCGGATCATCAGTCCGGAGAGAATCATAAAGGGGAGCAGTGAGGGAACCATCTTGGAATACCATAACAGGAAACCGTCTGCCGCATAGGCGGCGGCTTCCTGGGCGTGAGTCAGGATCAGGATGAAAAGGAGCAGAAAACACAGGGTGTATAACATATGAAGGTACCATGAGAGACCGGAGGAAGTCTTTCCTTTAGTGGGCTTGGTTCAGTATATGCGCTTGTGTTGTGATACAAACCTTTGTATGGGTAAATTACATATATGAATATTCAGATCATCAAAGACGAAAAAGGGGAAATACTGGTATTATGATCAGGTTGGACAAGCTGCTGGCGGACGCGGGGACAGGGACTCGAAGCCAGGTGAAAGAATATATCCGCAGGGGACAGGTCATGGTGAACGGTGCGGTGTGTAAAAAACCGGAACAGAAGGTTGCGGAGGAAGACCTGGTCTGCTTGAACGGGCAGATGGTGGGATACGCCCGTTTTCGCTACTACATGCTCCACAAGCCCCAGGGGGTGGTTACCGCCACAGAGGATTCCCGGGATCGGACGGTGTTGGATTTGCTCACTGGTATAAATACTGCCCACATCTCCCCGGTGGGGCGTCTGGACAAGGATACGGAAGGGCTGCTGCTCCTCACCAATGACGGAGAGTTGGCGCACAGGCTTTTATCCCCTAAACGGCATGTGGACAAATGTTACCTGGTGCGTACCGAAAAACCTTTGTCGGAAACAGATCTGCGGGCCCTGGAAACGGGAGTGGACATCGGGGACGAAAAGTCTACCCTGCCCGCCAAAGCCTGTTTAAGCCCGGACGGAGAGTTGCTGCTCACCATCCGGGAAGGACGCTACCACCAGGTAAAACGCATGCTGCAGGCGGTGGGAAACCAGGTGGTCTATCTGAAGCGCCTGTCCTTTGGAAGTCTGAGACTGCCGGAGGACTTGGAAATCGGGCAGTTCCGTCCTTTGACTAAAGAAGAACAGGAGCGTTTACAACATGATGTGGCAAAATAAATTGCAAAGTAAAAAAGCCTTCCTTTTTGACCTGGACGGTACGCTGGTGGACTCCATGTGGATCTGGACGGATATTGATATAGAATATCTGGGGCGCTTTGGACTGGAATTGCCCGGGGATCTACAGAACTGTATCGAGGGTATGAGCTTTACCGAGACGGCCCGGTATTTTAAGGAGCGCTTTGCCATTCCCGACTCCCTGGAGGAGATGAAAGCCGATTGGAATCGTATGGCTTGGGAAAAATATATGAAGGAAGTGCCCTTGAAGCCCGGCGTCCGGGAATTTCTGGCATTTTACCGCGGCAGGGGCGTGAAGATGGCAGTGGCCACCAGCAATTCCCGGGAGTTGGCGGAGGCCGTAATTGCCGTCCATGGCCTGGAAAATGTCTTTGACGCAATCGTTACCGGCTGTGATGTGGCCCATGGGAAACCCTTCCCGGATATCTATCTGGAGGCGGCGGCCAGGCTGGAAGTATGTGCCGGGGAATGCCTGGTATTTGAAGACTTGGTGGCAGGGATCCAGGCAGGCAAAAACGCAGGCATGGAAGTGGCGGCAGTGGAGGATTCCTATTCCGCCTACCAGGAACGGCAGAAGCGGGAACTGGCTGATTTTTATATTACCGACTATGAAGGGTTAACCCCCGGGTTGTCCGGGCTGACTTGAACCGGGCAGGTATTTATGGTAGAATCAAATAGAAAATTTTCGTCATAAGCCGGTAATCACAGGCTTGCATACAGGGGATTTGCAGAACTGAAATTGGGAAAGGAAACTGTAACTATGGCAAAGAACATTGTAATTATCACAGGGGCTTCTTCCGGCATCGGCATGGAGTTTGCCCTGCAGATCGATGCCCATCTGCGCAAGACAGATGAAATCTGGCTGATCGCCAGGAATCGGCAGAAGCTGAAAACTCTGGCCGGAGGACTGCGCAACAATACCCGGGTGCTGGCCATGGACATCACTGTGGATGCCCAGATCGACAGGCTCCGGGATATGCTGCGGGAAGAACGCTGCCGGATCAGGATGTTGGTAAACAGTGCCGGATACGGCATGATCGGGGATGTGGCGGAATTGAAACTTCAGGAACAGACTGGCATGGTACGCCTGAATTGCGAGGCCCTTACCGCCGTCACCCGCTGCTGTCTGCCTTTTATGAGCAGGGGAGCCCGCATTCTCCAGATGGCTTCCAGCGCTTCCTTTGTGGCACAGCCCGGTTTTGCCGTTTATGCAGCCACAAAATCCTATGTGGACAGTTTTTCCCTGGCGCTCCGGGAAGAACTTAAAGACCGTGAAATCTATGTGACCAGTATCTGTCCCGGCCCGGTGGATACGCCTTTCTTTGATATCGCGGAACGCCATGGCTCTACTCTGTCCGTCAAAAAACTGACTCTGGTGACGCCGGAGCGGGTGGTGGAACAGGCGCTCCGGGATGCCTGTCTGAAGCGTCCCCGGTCTGTCTGCAGTTGGCCCATACAGGCGTTCGGCGTGCTGTGCAAGATTCTGCCCCATCCCTGGATCACCTCTGTGATCCGTACCCTGAAGGGATGATCGGCAGTAAAAATCAGAAAGAAAAAGAAGGGGAAACACCAGATGGACCATAAAAGAATTGGTGGCAGAAAAAGGGGAGCACAATGGCTGACAGCCATGCTGCTTCTGGGTTTTGTACTGTCAGGCACAGGCTGCGGCAGGGGGCAGGACAACCTTCCGTCATCCCGGGAAGAACAGAACCTGGCTGCTTCCGCGTCAAACTCCCCGGATGAGGAAATGAAGTCGGTCTATATGCCATCGTTCACGGCGCTGGAACTGGGAGCGGGAGAAGAACCCTATTTGGCTTGTCTCTGGGGAGATTCCCTGTATTATGTGCGCCGTCAATACGGCGCTTCTGTGGAAGATTCCCGACGGTCCATATGTGCGTATTCCATTGAGCAGCAGCAAGTGATCCGGGAAATTCCCGTGGGAGAGGGCTACGGCCAAATTGTTTCTTATTCCGTGGCAGAGGACGGCAGCCTGTATGTGCTGGATTTTGCCAGCGCTGACGGAAGCAGCAACGACATGGTGACATGGCTGCGGACCTATGACCCCCAGGGCCAGAGCCAACTGACAATCAATCTGAGGGAAGACGCCAGAATCCGCACGGCATATATTGCTCCGGCGGTGGACGCCCAGGGGAGGCTGTATGTGCCGGAGAACAATAAGGTGGTGCTGTTTGAGGCAGACGGTTCTCCGGCAGGAGAAATCTCCCTGGAGAAAAGCCACTCTGTAGTTTCCATCGGCAAGGACGCAGACGGCAGCATTTATATCGGCAGTGTCGACCGGGATGGCAGCTGCAGTCTGTCGGAGGTATATTTTGAGAAAAGACAACTGGGGGAAGAACTGAAAAACTATCCCAACAGCGGGCAGACGGTATTGATTCCGGCCTATGAAGGCGATTTTCTGGTAAATACGCAGGAGGAACTTTTTTTGTATGATCCGGATACGGAAACTTCCAGATCGCTTTTTTCCTGGACGGAATGCGGAATTGCCGGACTGTCTGCCCTGTGTGTGGCAGAAGATGGGGAGAAGGGCATTCTGGCCGTCCTGTACGAGGATGGCATAGGAGAACTGGCTTACCTTACCCAGGGAGAAGCATCCTCCTCCACGGCAAAGACAGAACTGGTAATCGGGACATTTGGGGCAGGGGATGAACTGAAACGGGCGGTGGCGTCCTTTAACCGGCGCAGCCTCCAATACCATGTAACCATCCGGGATTATGGCAGTGAATACGTCCCCAATACATCGGCACATGAGGAGGCGGTGACAACGCTGAATCTGGATCTGGTTTCCGCCCATAATTGTCCGGATCTTCTGGATCTGACCAATCTCTCTGCAGAAAGTTATGCCCGCAACGGGGTATTGGAAAATCTGGAACCCTGGCTGGAACAAAGCAAGGTGTTAAACAGGGAAGAGTATGTGGAAAATATTCTGGAACAATATACTTACAATGGACAGCTGGTATCCATTCCCCACAGTGTCAGTCTTACCACCCTGTCCGGCAACCGACGGCGGGTGGGAGAGGAGCCTGGCTGGACGTTGGAGGAGATGATGGAATGCGCCGTAGCCAACCCGGATGTAGAACTTTTTTCAATTACATACAGCCAGGAGGTGCTGCGCACCTGTATGTGGCTGGGAAAATCCGCTTTTCTGGATGCGGAGCAGGCAGAATGCCGCTTTGACTCCGAAGACTTCAGAAGTCTTCTTCAATTTGCCGCTTCTTACCCCAAGGAGCCGGATCATAACTATATCGGGCCTGCGGACGGGATTGTAAAAGATAAGGTGCTGCTCAACCAACTCTATTATATCAATGCATATCAGGACCTCCAGATGTATGAGGCCATGTATGGCGGAGAGATGACGCTGATCGGTTTTCCCACCGCCGAAGGAGAGGGAAGCGGCTGTGCGTTTTCTTCCGACACCGCCTATGCCATCACGTCCAGAAGCGAACATAAGGAGGCGGCATGGGCCTTTCTGGAGTACTCTCTGGGCAGGGATGTGAAGAACGGCCTGCCCACCCACAGGAAAAAACTGCTGGAAATGGCTGACACCACGGAATATGCCAGAGACAATCAGGGATTCCTGCTTCTGGGGCTGGACGGATTGCCTCTGCCGCAATATGATTCGATCAATTATGACGGCTGGCAATATGAATATCATCCGGTTACGGAGGAGGAAACCGCCGCTCTGCTGTACCTGATGGACACGGCCCAGGCTGCCAGTCCCATGGACGATACCCTCTGGCGCATCATAGTGGAGGAAGCCGGGCCTTATTTCCAGGGCCAGAAGACCGTGGAAGACACGGCGGCGGCAATCCAGAGCAGGGCCGGGGTATATCTGAAAGAAAATCGGCAGGGGTAGATAAGTAAGGAGAAAAGAAATGCGGAAAAAGAGCGGTATCCTCCGTCTGTTTTCAGCGGAGGCCTACAAGGGGAGCAGAGACTATATCCGTACCCAGAAAGTATATGAGGTCATTCGCACATTGCTTTATTTTGGGATATCTTTAAGCCTCTTCGTGGCGGGTTATATCACCACGGGAAACAGGCTGAACCTGCTGACAGTGGTGGCGATTCTTGGATGCCTTCCGGCCAGCAAGAGTGCGGTAAACATGATTATGTTTCTGCGCTGCAAAGGGCTTGACCGGCAAACGGCGGATCGGATTGTGTCCTGGGAGGGAGAACTGACCTGTCTGTACGACATGGTGTTTACCTCCTATTCCAAGACATTTGAAGTGGGACATCTGGCGGTGAGGGGCAATACGGTCTGCGGATACAGTGAAAAAAAGGGCTTCCCTGAGAAAGATTTTCAGACGCATCTGGAACCGATTTTCAAGGCGGACAGCCACAGGAATGTGACGGTCAAGATTTTTACTGATCTGGACAAATACAGGGAAAGGCTGTCACAGCTGCAGGCGCTGGAGCCGGAACAGGGTATTACGGACGGGATTGTGCAAACTTTGAAATCGGTGGTACTCTAGGGGAAAAAACGGAATGATAGTCTTGGAAATCAAACAAAATCAGGCGGGGCAGCGGCTGGACAAATTTCTGGGGAAGTTTCTGCCGGAAGCGCCCGCCGGATTTTTTTACAAAATGCTTCGCAAAAAGAATATCACCCTCAACGGGAAAAAAGCGGAGGGACGGGAAGTTCTGCGGCAGGAGGATCAGGTGACCCTGTGGCTGGCGGACGAAACGATCCTGAAATTCGGAGGATTCCTGCTTCCGCCCCAAAGCGCTGACCCAGGGAACAGGAAGCAGACGGAAAGTGAACTTCTGTACAGCCGGGCGTACGAGAAATTGCAGGGCATCACGGTGATATACGAGGATGCCCATGTGCTGATTCTGGGCAAGTCTGCGGGGATGCTGACCCAGCAGGCCAGGACCGGGGACCTGAGCCTGAACGAGTGGATGGTGGGGTATCTGCTGCACAGCGAAGCACTGGCCCCGTCGGAACTGCGGCTGTTCCGGCCCTCGGTGTGCAACCGCCTGGACCGCAATACCAGCGGCCTGGTGCTGTGCGGCAAATCCCTGCCCGGCAGTCAGGCCCTGAGCGAATTAATCCGCAGCCGAGCGCTGCGCAAATTTTACAGAACCTTATGTGTGGGACGGCTGGGAGCCGACGTTCCCGGTACTGCCACGGAAATTCGGGGATATTTGCAAAAAGATTCCCGGACAAATCGGGTAACGATAGGCAGCCAGCCACCGGGAGAATATATCCGCACTGCCTATCGCCCACTGAGACACTTTTATATTCCGGCGGATTCCCGTTCCCTCTGTTTTACAGAGGTAGAAGTGGAACTGATCACGGGAAAAACCCATCAGATCCGCGCCCATCTGGCTTCCATGGGGCATCCTCTGGTGGGAGACTGTAAATATGGAGACGCCCGGATCAACCATATCTTTTTGCAAAAATTCGGTCTGGCATGGCAGCTTCTTCATGCCTGCCGTCTGGAATTCCCTTCTCTGGAGGAGACGGCGCTGACAACCCTAAGCGGCAGGATCATACAGGCCCCTCTGCCGGAATATTATGAAGCCATTGTGGGAGAATTGGATAATCCCGGTACCTGGGAATTTTAAAATTCGCGCCGGGGCAAATCCGAAACTCCCGGCATTTTGCAACGGAGGAGAGACAGTATGGCAACCTGGAATTCCCGGGGGCTTCGAGGCTCCACACTGGAGGATATGGTCAACCGCACCAACGAGCGCTATGCAGAAGGGGGGCTGGCCCTGATCCAGAAGATTCCCACCCCCATCACCCCCATTAAGATGGACCAGCAGACCAGGCATATTACCCTGGCTTATTTTGAGCAGAAAAGTACGGTGGACTATATCGGCGCGGTCCAGGGCATTCCGGTATGCTTTGATGCCAAGGAATGCGCCGCGGATACCTTCTCCCTGCAAAATATCCACGAACATCAGGTGCGGTTCATGGAACGTTTTGAACGGCAGGGAGGCGTGGCTTTCTTTTTAATTTACTACACCCATAAGGATCAGTTATATTATCTGCCCTTTGCCCGTCTGCTGGAATTCTGGCGGCGGGCAGAGGAGGGAGGGCGCAAAAGTTTTCGCTATGACGAACTGGACGCCCGGTTTTTTCTGCCTAAGAAACACGGCATACTGGTTCCTTATCTGGATATGCTGCAGCTGGATTTGGAAAGCAGAGAGGAATCGGAATGAAAATCTGTCAGCACACGGGTTGGGGCTTGACAGTTATAAGGGTTTCCGTTATACTACAAGAAGTCTGATTCTTTCGCGTGCTACTCAATTAGCACTGTAAAGCAGTAAAGCAAAAGTAATAAAGCCACAGAGAGGATTTTTTATGAGCAGAAAGTTATTGCACACGCCTGAGGGCGTGAGGGACATTTATGGAAGAGAATATGCCGGAAAACTTTTTGTGGAGCAGAAAATTCATGACGCCATCTCCGGCTATGGCTATGAGGATATCCAGACCCCTACATTTGAGTATTTTGATGTGTTTTCCAGGGAAATAGGCACTACGCCCTCCAGAGAGTTATACAAGTTTTTTGACAAGGAGGGGAATACACTGGCGCTGCGGCCGGATTTTACGCCTTCCATTGCCCGCTGTGCTGCCAAATATTTCATGGAATCCAGGCAGCCCATCCGCTTCTGCTATTTGGGCAATACCTTCACCAATACCTCAAGCCTTCAGGGCAAGCTGAAGGAAGTCACCCAAATCGGGGCCGAACTGGTAGGGGATGACAGCGTGGAGGCCGACGGAGAGATGATCAGCCTGGTCATCGAGGCGCTGAAGAATACAGGATTGAAGCAGTTTCAGGTCAGCGTTGGCCAGGTGGAATATTTCAAGGGCATCTGCCAGGAGGCGGGACTGGACACGGAGACAGAAGAACAGCTTCGGGAATATATTTCCGGAAAAAATTATTTCGCGGCGGAAGAACTTCTGGACCGAAAGGAAGTGGCCGAGCCCTACCGGGGTACCCTGCTGAAGGCGGCGGACCTGTTCGGTTCCATCGACTCTCTGAAGAAAGCCCGGGAATGTGTACATAACAGCCGATCCCTGGCCGCCATACAGCGGCTGGAGGCCATTTACCAGGTGCTGAAACTCTACGGAGTAGAGGAGTATGTATCCTTTGACCTGGGAATGCTCAGCAAATACCATTATTATACGGGAATTATTTTCAAAGCCTATACCTACGGCGTGGGAGCCCCCATTGTAAAGGGAGGGCGCTATGACACGCTGCTGCGGCAGTTTGGCAAGGACGCCCCGGCCATCGGTTTTGCCATGGTGGCGGACGATGTGCTGGAAGCGGCTCAGTACCAGAAAGTGCCGCTGCCCCAGGGGATGGACAAAAAAATTATAACATACACGGAAGCCGATTATGCCTCGAAATTACAGGAGGCCAGGGAGAGCCGTCATCAGGGGATTCCCACCCTGCTGGTACGGACGTAATCCTCTTTATAAGTAATCCACGGCCTTTCTGCTAAACGGGTTTGCCGTGACAAACATGAGGTATCATATGAAGAATGACAGATATTTGACTTTTGCGCTGGGGAAAGGGCGGCTGGCCAACAAAACCCTGGAGTTGTTTGAGCAGATCGGCATAACCTGCGAGGAGATGAAGGACAAATCTTCCAGGAAGCTGATTTTTGTCAACGAAGCGCTGAAACTCCGCTTTTTTCTGGCCAAAGGGCCTGATGTTCCCACCTATGTGGAATACGGCGCCGCCGATATCGGCGTGGTGGGCCGGGACACCATATTGGAGGAGAACCGCAATGTATACGAGGTGCTGGACCTGGGATTCGGCAAATGCCGCATGTGCGTCTGCGGCCCCCGGGAAGCCGGGGAACTTCTGCAGCACCATGAGCGGATCCGGGTTGCCAGCAAATACCCCAATATTGCCCGGGAATACTTTTACAACAAAAAACTTCAGACTGTGGATATCATCAAGCTGAATGGTTCCGTGGAGCTGGGACCTCTGGTGGAGTTGTCGGATGTGATTGTGGACATCGTGGAGACCGGAGGGACACTCCGGGAAAACGGCCTGGAAGTGCTGGAGGAAATATGTCCTTTATCCGCCCGGATGATTGTAAACCCGGTGAGCATGCAGATGGAGACAGAACGCATCAAAGAATTGATTCACCGCCTGCGGGGCCAACTGCTGTAATATAGGAGAGACGGAACCTGCGGGACTAAGACAGCATGTTCCCGGACAACGCACTGCGTTATATCAGGACGCTTGGCGGCCGGATATGACGCACCAGGAAAGTGTG
>BLLU01000105.1 GCA_011959105.1 Lachnospiraceae bacterium
CTGTATTACGTATTTCTAAAATAAGATTGACATAGATTGATTAATAAAATATAATCCTGTCTTTGACAGTTTATAAGAAACAAAACTGCTGTAAGCCCAGTATTTATGGACAGTACAGCAGTTTTTGTCTGTGTTACAGAGTATGGTAATTTATTCCTTACCCTTACTTTTTTTCTGGATGGTCTTCATTTGACTTTTGGTTATAAACTGATAGTCGGTACGGAAGCCACAGATATCATGCAGGTCATCAGTGATCTTTTCCCGTTTGTTTAAAGGGATAAATCCCTGTTCTTGAATCTCCGCAAAATTCATTGCTTTTAGTGTATCCAGAATCTCTTCACAGGTATATTTACCGCCTAGCTTCTTTTCCAGTAACCGGTAAGAAACAAGGGAAAGAAAACAGATGAGGAAATGGGCTTTGATTCGGTTTTCGTCCTGCAGGTAAACTGGCCTTGCAGAAAAATCTGTTTTCATGATTCGGAAACATTCTTCTATCTGCCATCTTCCCTCACTTACCTTTAAGATATCTTTCACATCATCATCGAGCAGATCGCTGCAGACTGCGTACAGACCGTCATACTGTGTTTCCGACATTATCTTATCCGTATCAAGATAGCTGTGGATATCAGCAGCCTCTCCGTCTTTGGTAGCGGCGATTGTTCCAATAAACCGTGCAGGATCATTAGGATTTTTTCGGTTCTTTTTTGTACTGCCGGAATCTATCATCTTTTGTGCGCGTTCTACCTGCTTGTCACGGATCATTTTCTGATACAGGGCATATTTGGGTGAATACGTGACGATCAGGCGCTGGTGCAGTTTTTTCGTCGTATAAGGTTCATCTTTATAGTAAAGCCCTGTGTCATCTTCTGGTATTTTAGTAATGTCAACGGGTCTGTCATCCGAAACTCGTCTGAAACCATTTCTATCCAGCGCCCATGCTTTCTCTTCAGCTGGGAGTTTTTTGATAGACTGGGTTACGATAAAGGATCTTTCACCCAGGTGGTTAAAAGAACGGATACTTTCAGAAGCTAATCCGGCATCACTGCAATAGATGAATTTCTGGCAGCCGAACTCTCCGAGGACTTTTTTCTCCAATGGTTTTAACGAGGTCTGTTCATTGGCGTTCCCAGGAAAAAGGGAGAAGGCAAGGGGGATGCCGTCGCCGTCCATGAACAGTCCCATCTGGATGATAGGATTTGGACGATGCTCTTTACTCTTACCATATTTTTTATTTCCATCTTCCTGTTCGATCTCAAAGTAATAGTTGGAGCAGTCATAATAAAGCACCTTATCATTTCTTTTTCCTGAAAAGCGGCTGTTTTTATAGACCTCCGACTGGATGAGATCGCATTCGTTCCCAAGGACATCCAGAGCACGGTAGACATCATGGAGTAGGTAAGAAGGCTTTTCCAGAAACTCGGAGGCAGTTTTAAAAGAAGAGCGTTTGCTGGCAGGTTCAAGTACCCTTGAATAAATCAGGTCGGACAGGATGGCATTGATATCATACTCAAATTTATATTTAGCCTTCAATTTCCGACAGGTCTTGTGTAACTGCAGGCTGTAGTAGACAGACTGTAAAAAAAGGTAGCCGCCCCGGAAAAAGTTCTGCCTGTCATAATCCAGCTGCCTGTCAGCATGAAAAGTGATCTGAACGGCCTTGCTTTCACGTTCTTGTTTGTACTTTAGGGTTTCAAGCCTAGCCTCTTCTCTGGCCCAGGCCATGACATCATCACGGGAGGGTCCGTGTTCTTTCAGTAAGTCATTTAAAGTCCCGAGTTTTCGGACAATGACAGAAGTGCTTACCCCTTTGTCATTGACAAAACCTTTAGAAATGTAAAAAGATTCTGAGTTTTTTGATTTTGATGTAGTTACTCTCATGTGCACCGCCTCTCATATCCTTATTTTACCATATATTACAATAAAATGCAATAGAATAAAACAAAATATTTGACAAAAGAAAAGCAGGCTTTATGCGGCCTGTGATAAATTTTTCTTTTATTAAACTGTCAAACTCCCGGGACTTTTTTAGTTTACTATAACATTCAGAAAACGGTATGTCTGTATTACGTAT
>BLLU01000106.1 GCA_011959105.1 Lachnospiraceae bacterium
AAGGATATTAAGGTGTATAGGGACAAGCTGGCAGATGTGGGAATCATGGCAACGCCCCTGGAGTATATGTCGCCTAAGATTTCGGGGCTAGGAGATGTGGATTGGGGACGTTATGTCTCCGCACTGACGGATATTGGATATCAGGGCTGCAGCTGTATCGAGGTTGAGGATAAATCTTTTGAGGGAAGCATCGAGGAAGCAAAAAAAGCTATTTTGTTGAGCAGGAATTATCTTCGTAATTTTGTGATTTGAAGGAAGTAACGCTGGGATTTGTAAGGCTTTGAAATGGAGGTAAAGTTAAGATGCAAGTGAAATTAGGAATTATTGGTTATGGAGGAATGGGAAAATGGCATGGAGAGAACGCCCCCCGCGCTGATGTGGAGATTGCGGCAGTCTGTGATATTCTGGAAGAACGCCGAAAAGAGGCAGGGAAACATGTGATTGCGGAAAAACCGGCGGCAATGAACGTGCAGGAACTGGATGAAATGGAGGCGGCGTGCAAAAAGGCGGGGGTATTTTTTACCGTCCATCAAAACAGAAGATGGGACAAGGATATGCTGATTGTGAAAGAGGCATATGACAAAGGAATGCTGGGAGATATTTTTACCATTGAATCCAAGCTTCATTCAGGAAACGGTTATATGCATGAATGGCATATTTATCAAAAGTATGGCGGCGGCATGATCTACGATTGGGGTGTTCATTTGATCGATCAGATTTTGTATATGATGCCGGAGGCAAAAATAAAATCTATTTATGCGGATATTAAAAATGTCCTTCATGAGGAAGTGGACGATTAGGACGGCAAATACTGTTAGAAAAGTAGTTGAAATGTAGTCATATGGATTCTATAGGTAAGGAAGATTATAATGTAACGGACTCTGTATTACTACAGAGTCCTAAAATTGTTGCCCGTTCCGTCCTCTGCTTCCATTCAGCATAGCTTATTCTTCGCCGTGCTTTCTGGGACGTTCTTTTTGTGTCTCGCATAGAGGCAATTCTGTCTTTTCTTTTAACTGTTCATTTTAATAACCGTTTGCTTCAGCTCCATACACTGCCTGTTCATGAGTAAAACCTTCATATTCCAGCTGCTCTATCAATCCATCTCTATTATATCTTTTGTTGGTCTAAAATCATACATAAAATACTCATCGCCAAACCACATATTGGAATCATCATTTGTATACACGCGATAATATTCGCCGTCATCAAATAAGCCACCTTGGACAATCTGAGAAACTTTTACGGTAAGTTTTATATGTGAGCCAACATAATCTTCAGGATTTCTTGCTAAAGTTTTGTATGGTATTTCTTCGCAAGATGCTACAAACTCTTCCCTTGACATTTGAGAAACAACAGGCTGTTCTTCAACTTTTTCTGTTTCAGCGTTTGCTTCCTGGTCAGCAGTGGCTGCCTGCGGTTCTGATGTTGCAATACTTGTTGTTGGTTTTGAATCTTTAGAATCGGTTTTAGAACTGCCAGAAGCCCCAAAGCCGATAATCAACCAGAATCCACATATAACTAAAGCGATTATAGACAAGTTTTTTTCCTGTCATCCTTTTTACATAAATCGATAATAGCAAGTACAATACCGATTATAAATGTGCACCCAAGAATTGAGAATATCAATGCTGTAACACTAAGACCAGATACCTTTCCCCCTGTGCTTTTGGGATGCGGCGTTTGCACTGGTACATTACCTCCAGATACCGGACATCCACAATTTGGACATCTGTCTGCGTGCCAAAAACATGTCATTGCTAAAGCCAGAAATGTGTATTACAATGAGGGTGTAAAAATGCTGTCAGTATTGAGGTAAGAAGTATAAAAGAAATTGAAAAATAGATTTATGGAAAGAGAGGATTGATAATATGATGTATCCATATGCAACGTTAAATGATGACACGGAGATTACACATTCAGAGATGCTTCCAGATGGAAGGGTAAAAGTATATATAGAAACCCCTGATTTAAAGGATGGATTTCATAATGCAACTTGCTATTTGCCAGAACACTCTTGGGAAGATGTGAATGGATATTCTGATGCTGAGATGGACTATTTTAAAGAATTTGTACGTAATAATGCGCATTTAATGATTGAGTTCTCTAAAGAAGGAGGTATCTTAAATGCCTCAAATTTTTAGAATTGGATCTTATATAATTTATTTTTGGTCAAATGAAAGTGATCCGCTTGAGCCAGTGCACGTACACATAGCGGAAGGGAAAGCAACAGTAAACGCAACAAAAATTTGGATAACAAGTTCTGGAAAGGCTTTACTTTGCAATAATAACTCTCGCATTCCTCAAAGAACATTAAATAATATGGTAAGATATATTGAGGCAAACAGTAGCATTATTATTGATAAGTGGTATTCTCAATTCAGGGAAATAAGTTATTATTGTTGATAGCACCCCTGTCCATAATCCGCCTTCACCTTCTCAAATGACTTAATAAAAGGTTTTGCGCCATCCGGCAAATGGAAATAAATTTTTTCTTTTTTGCCCTGCTCCGTATGATATTTGATTACTATATATTTCTCCTTCACCGCCCTGTTCGGTTTTCCGATGGGTACGGAAAACATGACGCTGCACCAATAGGTTAATATGGCTGCAAAGACAGGCAGATTCTCCTTGCTGTCCTTTCCGGTGGAAATCTGCTCCCACGTTTCGATTTCGATGCCGTCGATCCTGCTTAAC
>BLLU01000107.1 GCA_011959105.1 Lachnospiraceae bacterium
TCATAAGCTGCTCCTCATAGGCTTTCGCCGCAGAAGGGATCGCTTTTTTCATTTTCTTCTTGATGTTTGCGTTTGCTTTGATATGGGTCCCGTCCATAAACACTACTTCCGGGGAAAGATAACCGCTCTTTTGCGCCTCAAAAAGGATCCAGGTAAACCCCTTTTCTATGGTGTCCTCGCTGAATCGGTGCCTGAAGTTTTAACTGATGGCGGCAAAATGAGGGACCGGTTCATTGAGCAGATATCCCAGAAACCACCGGTACGCAATGTTCATATTAATTTCCTCCGCGGTACGCCGCAGGGATGGGATTCCATACAGGTGCTGGATGAGGACCATCTTAAACAGGACCACGGAATCAACGCAGGGACGCCCGTTATCCGAACAATAAAAGTCTTCCACAAAATCATAAATATGAATAAAATCCACAGCGCAGTCAATTTTCCGTAACAGATGATCCTGTGGAACAAGCCCCCTTCAAGACTGACCATTTCCAGTGTATTTCTTTCCGACTTTTCTTTTATCAGCATGTCTTCACCTCTGATTTTATTACATCAAAAAAAGCCAGCTTTTGCTGACCTTTTTTGACAGTCTGACCGCCCAATAGGATTACAACCTATCGGGCGGTTTTTGTCATTTTGCGCGGATTCTGCTGCAAGCCAATAATATTTCTTTGAAAAATATGATATCATTCTCCAAATGCCAGGTTCAGTTTCTCTGCCGCCTGTTCTCTTTTCAAAGAAAAACGTTGCATAATGGATTGCGTAATCTCCTCATCGGAATTCCCCTGTCTTAGCATACGCAGAATATGACAGACTATGGCCTGATCCAACTGTGCCGCTTCCCGGTCCTGTTGTGCCGTCTGCAATTCCTTCTGCAAATCTGCCGCTCTTTGCTGCGATTGCGCTGCTTCCTGCTGTGCCTTCTCTGCCTCCTGCTGCGCCTTCTCTGTCTCCTGCTGCGCCTTCTCTGCCTCCTGCTGTACCCGGGCCGCTTCCTGCTGCACTTGAGCCAGTTTCTGACGCTCTATCTCCACTTTTCTTCTCTCTTCCAAAATATCCAGTTTCGCGTTCTCAAATAATAATCCCATTTTTCGCTCCTTTATCTTGGCGACTGCGCCTTCCACCTCATTCTCCGATAGATTCATGTGATAAAGCAAAGCACGCAGTACATTGGCCAGTGTCTCCAACAGGTGCTCCGGCGTATTCCTCAAGATACTTTCCAGCTTTTCCTCGGACAAGCTGGTAAATTCCGACATATCCTCAAACGTCTGTATCTTGTTGATCAGCATGGCAAGCGAAATTTCATCGCCTCTCTCCAGCAGTTCTTCATTGCTGAAATCATGCAGATTGACAAGCTGATACCGAAAATGGGGCAGGTACTTCCCCAGAAGTTTTCCATGGTAAATTTTATCTGCCAAATCTTCCGGCGCCGTCCACCTGTCTGTACCTTCGTAGTACACCATGGGAAGAATGGGCGGATACCGAAACCCTTTCCGCCTGCTGATACCGGGACGCATCCTGTCCATCTCCTTTTCATAATCCTCCCATATATGAACCATGTAGCGCAATATCTGCATAACCACATTATACTCTACTTTTGTTTTGTGTTCAACCAGCGAAATAATGTAAAGCGGCAGCCCCTGCAGATTCGCGGTATCCGTCCGCCTGCATTTGATCGGATCCGACGCAGACAGGCTATCTTCTGTCCTGCATTCCCGGACCGGCAAATATTTTGAGAGATCCACCCGCTTGACGGTATCACTGTTTCGCTCCGTACTATATAAGGGGACATAGCGCTCCGATACATCCTCTATATCCTCAGGCCGGATTTGGCGCAGGATCTCCAGATCGGCATAGTCACGCAGGAATTGAGAACTGAGAATATGATCCGCAAAAATAATTTTACTGCTGCTGTCCCGAAGATTTGGATTCTGAACCTGTGGACTGTTAAAAACGATTTGTGCTTTTTCGGTCATTGAGACTCCTTTCTGTCGTAAGACCGCAGAAAGGAGAGGAATCCCGGACTTTGCCCACATATATAGTTTAAATACATATTTGGAACATCCGCTCCAAATATACGCCTTCTTTGTGTCAAGCAGTTAAGGATGTACAACATCCGAATTTACTCTACCTATCTGCCAATTAATGTTTTCAGGTAAACTAGGGGCGAAATGTCCCGCTTATCTTCGGCAAATGCCGAATAGCCGATACCATGCCCAGATTTTCTGATATGCGAATGTATTAACACTATACCACTTCTATTCCAAAACTGCAAGCCTTTTTTTCAGGCTCAAGGCTCTCTGCCACCTTCCTCAGCAAGACCTGAAAACGCTCCCGGCCTCGAAGCGGCTCAAAGCAGGCATCCTTTTCCAGCCCCTGCAGAATAGCCAGCCGGATCTCTCTGTTAATGACTAATTTTTCAGGTTCCGGCGCGATAGACGGGGCAAAGACCAGCGGATTGGGAGGATCCATCCGCTCGGTCATCCGATCCGCCAAACGCTCCAGACATACCAACGCTTTTTCCTGCTCTCCCACACGCAGATAAACCTCCGCAGCCAGGCCCGCACCCATGTTTCCCCCCACGGAAAACAGGCTGTCAATCTGCTCCAGTATCCGGCAAATCTCCAGCGCCCTGTCCTGTTCCGGCGAAATTTCCTCTCCCAGCAGGCCCATAAGACAGGTACGCAGGTCATACACCAGCTTATATGCCTGTCTTTGCAGGGCACGAAGCGCCTGGTCCCTCTGCCCTCTCTTGAGATAGAGTCTCACCCAGAGAGCGGTGAAATCCCCTGTGTTTGTCTGGTTTTCTTTCAGCAGTTTTTCAGCCTCTTCCAGTTCTCCCTCCTCCAGGTGCAGAGACACCAATATAGACAGGGCATGAAAATAATAAGCGGGATCCCCGCTTCGACACAGAGCCTGGGCCAGATCCTTTTTCTGCCTGGTCCAACGGTCCGTATCTCCGCCGGCTGTGCCCTGCTGCCCATCTTCCCCGTTCATGTTAAAAAGGGACAACGCGGCTATTGCACTGAACTTGAGAGGTATATCCGTAGGATATCTATGCAGCAGCCCGTTCAGCCTCTCCTCCGCCCGGGATATTTTACCTTCCCGCGCCAGTTCGATGATCTCCCCCATGTAGTTCTCCAAATCCTCCTGGGACAGTTCCTCCTCAAACGACAGCAGAGTATCCACATTGGTGCCCAAGACTCGGGCCAGCGGACAGAGCAGCATAATATCCGGACAGGAACTGCCCGTTTCCCATTTACTCACCGCCGGACCCGACACCCCCAGCGCTGCCGCAAGCTGCTCCTGGGTCATCCCCCTTGCCTTGCGCAGCGCCGTGATTTTTGCTCCCATTTTTTGTTCCATAAGTTTACCCCAACCTTTCCATTGTATGTACAACCCGAGCCCCGTCGGTAAAATATCCCGGCCATACCCGCTTTTTGCTTCCCAGCGGCTTCATCGAAATGATAACTATAGTATAAAGCCAACTCCGCCTCATACACAATGGAGGAAAAGTAAACTTTCCGTTAGATTTTTTTAACCTGCGTGAAGATTTTCTGCTATCTCAGTCAGTCCCTTTCAGATCCACATATCTGGGTGCATGTCCCACCGCGGGCAGAAATTTCTCCAACAAATCCCCAACTCTCATACGAATGGTGGATGTATTCATACAGGGATGGCAGCCGAAATATTCCCACTGCAAAATATCCCGGTCCATCAAAAGCCGCACCCGATTTTCCGTGTCATGCGTCAGACACATGACGCTGACACTGCCGGGACTGACGCACAGATACTTTTCCATGTACATCGCCTCCCCGAAGGACAGCCGGGAACTGCCGATCTGAGCGGAAAGTTCCCGGGTTTTAAACAGCTTGTCCCCGGGCATCATCAGCAGATAGAACTCTGTCCGCTGACGGTTGCACAAAAACAGATTTTTGCAGACCACCGCTCCGCCCAGCGCCTCCTCCACCTCCCGGCAGGCTTCCATGGTATTGGCCTGGGCATGGTCGATCCGCTGAAAGCAGATTCCCAGGCGGTCCAGCAGTTCATATACCGCCAGTTCCCTCTTCCGGCGATGGCGCTCTTCCCTGTTCGGAACTCCGGACAGCAACGCCAACTCCTGTTTCACCGGTCGGGCCATACCCCTGTACCAGCCGATCAGGCCGTTCTTTTTACAATAATATCCCGCGCCGGTCTGCTGAAGTACAGACAGCCGATTCCCGGGCTCCACCTCCAGCAGAGTATCCGCGTAATCACTGTAATGAAGCCTTTCTCCGTCCCGGTAAATCCAGTCCACAGGTCCCTCAAACTCCCGGCCCGATGATATCTGCCGCCATAACGCCATATCCCCCTTCTGCTCCAGAAGTTCCACCTGGTTCTCAAAATACTGGATATGCACACAAGAATCCCGGCCCGCCTGTCCCTCCAGGGCCTCCACCAGGGGAAATCCGTCATATCCCGTCCAACTGATCCCCTCAATCCCTGTCTGACAGTCCGGCAAAATGATCCCGTTTAACTGTCCCCCGCGCTTCAGTCCGTTGCCCCCGTCTATACACAGGATCTGCCTCTCCCTGTCAAACAGGGGACTCACGTCCTCTTTGTCTGCCCGGTACAGGCAGGTGGGCCAATGACCTGTCACCACCACATATTTTTGAAAAGCATACCCCTGACTCCAAAAATTATCATTTTTCAGATAGGCTGCCGGGTCTGTTCCCTCCAGCGTCTGCAGTTCCTCTGTGGGAATCCCCCCGTGGACAAACAAATATCTGCCCGCCGTCAGAATGGTGGGTCTGCTTCGGAGAAATTCCAGTTCGTCATGAAACTGCACCAGCATATGGCTGCGGTACTCCGCCGCCCTTTCTCCCGTTACCTGGCCGGCGGGAATTCCCATATCCGCCAACATCTCATGAAACAGGCTGCCGCCCCAGACCCGCTCTGCCCAACCCAGGAATCCCACCCAATCCGCCACACCCTCCGGCGAATCGTCCTCCACCTTGAGAAGCCTCCCCAGATCCACATTTCCCATGGACACATATACCGGCTGCCGTTGGGCCAGATCCATCACATATTGCAGCACCCGCAGACTTTCCGGACCTTTCTCAATCAGATCTCCCACCAGAATCAACAGATCGTCCCCTCCGTAATCCATCTGCCGCAATAGCTGTATGAGGCGGTCCAAATGCCCATGAATATCGCTGACCACCAGCAGGCGCTGCCCCGGTTTTGCCTCTATCCGCTGTATTGTCGTCTTTATCTCATGTATCATATGCCCCCCACTGTATTCCCTGGTTTCATTTTTCCCCAAAAGTATACCCCATTCCCAGGTAAAAAGGAATAGGGTAATCCGTACAAAAATTGTTTTGCCCGCTCACTCCTGTCTGGCCCTGGGCAGACGTCTGCGTACCAGGCGGTTTCGCAGCTTTATAAGGTTCAGCGGAAACAGAGGATATAGATAACTGCGGTGGGAAAGCGTCTTGTTGCAGCACATACACAGAGCCGCCACCAACAACCCCGCGCCATATCCCCAGATGCCGAAGATGGCCGTGAGGACCAGCGTGATTATGCGCATGAATTTCAATGCGTAACCCAATTCATAATTGGCCTGGGTGTAGTTGGCGATGGCCACGAAAGCCATATACAACATGACCTCGGAGGAGAACCAGCCGCTGTTGACGGAGAACTCTCCCAGCACCAGCGCGGCCATGACGCTGAGAGGCGTACTCAGCATATTGGGCGTGTTCACCGCCGCCAGCCGAAGCCCGTCTATGGCCAGTTCCAGGATCAGGAACTGCCACACCAGGGGGATATTGGGCGGTTCCTGCAGCATAATGAAAGAAAAGCCCTCCGGAATCCACTGAGGATGGTTCATCAGCAGCAGGAAAGTGGGCGTCATAAGGTAGGTCAACAGTGAGATCAGAAAACGGGTCATCCGCAGATAAGTGCCTGTCACAGGCGGAAAATAATAATCGTCCGCCTCCTCCACCACATCAAAAATAGTGGTGGGCAGAATCATGGCCGAAGGAGAATTGTCCACCAGCAAAATCACATTTCCCTCCAGCACCTGGGCCGCCGCCGTATCCGGTCTCTCCGTATACTTAAACTTGGGAAAAGGATTCCACCATCTCCCGGGAACCAGGCATTCCGCCAGGGATTCCTGGTTCATGGTCAGAGAATCTACCCGTATATTCCGGATCTTCTGCTTGATCTCCTCCAAAAATCCCTGATCCACCCGGGAATCCATATAGCAGAGCACAATGTCCGTCTTGGAACTTTTGCCGGCGCTCATCATCTCCATGCGCAAATCCGTGTCTCTGATCCTGCGCCGGATCAGCGCCGTGTTAAACACCACCGTCTCCACAAAGCCGTCCTTGGAGCCCCGCAGCACCTTATCCTTTTCCGGCTCCTCCACGCCTCTGGATGGATAAGAACGGGCATCAATCAGCACCGCCTCCCGATAGCCCTCCACCAGCAGCACAAATATGCCGGAAAGCACGCTGGAGGTTATTTTTTCCCACTCCTTCTCCTGATCCACTTCGATGTAGGGCAATCCCTTTTTCAGCAGCCGGGACGCGTCTTGGGGCATATCCTCCGGCTTCATGTCCATAAAATATTGCAGCAGCTTTTGCAGCATATCGTCCTTGCAGAAGCCGTCGATAAAATACAGGGCCGCCTCCCGGCCTCCCACCTCGATGGTGCGGGTCACCACATCAAAATTGCGATCCGTGGCAAGTTTTTGATTCAGCCAGACACTGTCCTGCTCCAGACAGCCGCTGACGGCGGTCCGGGAATCCCCGCCTTCGCTTTCTTCCCGGCTGCCCGTGCCCTGGGACAACTGTCCGCTGTATTGGTTTTCTCTGTTCTCAGCCATAAAAACTCCCTTCCTGAAATTGCCTTATTAAAGGGATATTGTGCCGGACAGGGAATATTTTATACTTGTTGCTTCTCTGCTTTTATGCTAAAGTGATAAGAAAAACAGCTTCTGGCAAAAACATATCTTGAGAGGAGATACCCGTGAGAAAAAAACTGTTGCCTGCCTTAGTCTGCCTGCTCCTGCTGACAGGCTGCGGTGAAAATCCCATAAACGCCAAATTTGACGGCGAGATAGCTGCCTTTTGCGAGAACGTATCCGCCATTGGGTCGAAAATCGACGCCATCCAGGTTGAAGCCGAAGAAAACAGTATCCGTTACGCTACCTCCGATCTGCTCTCCTATCTGGACGAGATGGAAATAGAATTCATGAAGTTCGCCAATATTGACTTCCCGGAAGAATATGATTATCTGGAAGATCTGGCGGACGAGGCAGGCCGGTACATGGAGGAAGCCGCTGCCTCCTACCACAAGGCCTACGAAGACGGCTTTCATCAGGAAATGGAAGAATACGCCCGTGAAAACTATGTCCGTGCCTGCAAGCGGATGCAGGTAATCCTGGCACATCTGCGGGGGGAAAATACAGAGGAAAGAGAACCCGATTAATTTGTTCGGTCAAATTTGGAAAAATGTATTGCAATAACAAATTTTTTCTATTATAATGAGAATTATATTAAAAATACATAGGAGGTTATGCGTTATGGACAAGAAAGTAACTGGTATTTTAGCTTACATCACTTGGATTGGCTGGCTGGTTGCATTTTTTGCAGGTGACAAGGAGGGGGCTAAGTTTCATCTTAACCAGGCTTTGATTGTGAACATCGCCCAAATTATCATAGGGGTTCTGGGCGTGATTCCTTTCGTCAACATTGTGGCCGGCCTTTTGGGCATCTTCGTGTTCGTATGCTGGATCATTGGTCTGATCGCCGCCTGCAAGGAAGAGGAAAAAGAGATTCCTCTGATCGGCGGCATCAAGATTTTAAAGTAAGTCTGCATTTACTTGATCGGCAACGGGGAGCGCATTTCATGATGCTTCATGATGCGCTCCTTTTGTGGAAAGAAAATAGTTTGAAGTTAAAACTTTTTTCGGATTGCGGCATACAGTGGGCATAGCTCCAGGTATGCAGGAGGTATAAAATGTATTATTGCAAAAACTGTGGTGAACCCTATATGTCTGACGAAGCCGTACTCTGCGTAAAATGCGGCGCAGGCAAGGGATTGGGCACCAACTACTGCCATAACTGCGGCAAGCCAGTGACCCCGGAGACCACCGTCTGCCTTAGCTGCGGCGTTCCCTGCTATCCGCCGGTAAACGCCAATGCCAAATCCAAGATTGCGGCAGGCCTGTTCGGAATCTTTCTGGGACAGTTCGGCGTACATAATTTTTATTTGGGTTATACCCAAAAAGCGGTCATCCAGTTGGTACTGACCATCGTGGGTTATGTGCTCTGCTGTGTGTTCGTAGGTATCTTTTTTGTTATGGCCACTTCCATCTGGGGTCTGGTAGAAGGTATCATGATCCTGGTTGGTAAGATAAATGTGGACGGTAATGGCATACCGTTATCCGAGTGACGCACCGGGTGCGAAGCTCCAAACAATTCATTCATTATGAGGAGGATTAAAAAATGGACGGTCAAAACTTCCAAAACAACTATCAGCAGCCTACACCCCCCGAGGGATCCCAGAAAACCGATACTCTGGCTATCGTTTCCCTGATTCTGGGAATTGCTTCCATTGTATTGGGTTGCTGCATCACCTATCTGGGCATTGCTCTGGGCGTGGGCGGCATCATCTGCTCCGTAATGTCCAAGAAGAAGCAGAAAAGCGGTCTGGCTACCGCCGGTCTGGTATGTTCCATCATCGGTATCGTATTTGCCGTGATCTGGATCATTTTCAGCGTTGCCATCATGGGCATGCTGGCTGCCGCCGGTATTGACATTACTTCCTACATGTAACCCATGAGGAAGCAGCGGTCATTGGAGGATAATTTATTTTGCCTGGGAGGCGTTTTCCTGGGAATAAGCCTTGTGGCAGGGGTACTGTTTTATTATGTACTCCTGCCACATCTTTCCCTGCCCCCCTGCGTGCTGTACAAATACTTCGGTCTTTACTGCCCCGGCTGCGGCGGCACAAGGGCCTTTGTCAGCCTGCTTCACGGCCATATTCTGCAATCCCTGTGGTATCACCCGCTGGTGCCCTACGCCGCCCTGCTCTACGGGGCATTTATGCTCTCCCACGGGGCAGCCAGGCTCACCCGTTTCCGCTATTTCCACGGTCTGCGGTTCCGCAGCTGGTATCTCTATGGCGCACTGTGCCTCGTGGCGGTAAACTGGATCATTAAGAACTTACTGCTTTTATGTCTGGGAATCCGGCTCTGACGCAAAGTTTATACATTTCGTCTATTATGCCGCAAAACAAGACACTATGGTGTCCTGTTTCATTTGGTAAAATAATTCCGGCTCAGGTCGGAAATCACAGAAGGAATCCGGCTGCCATGCCATACCGGGAGGATAAGTAAATGGTGAACTCTTTTGAAGAATTTTGCGGTGAACTTATAAAATGCGGTTTTTCCATGGGCGGAGGCAATGCAAAGGGAATCCATGCGGTTATCCCTTTCGACTGGAACTCCACCCCGGAAGATTCGCGGATCAGATGGCATACCGGCGATCCCGAGACCGATCCCTGGGAATGGCGGATGCGGGTTCTGAAAGAACGGGACGATATCGCCTATGCCAAGGTGTTTTTTGGTACCAGCGGCTATATCACAAAAGAATGGTATCCCCTGTTTCTGACCGTGCGCAGGCATGGCATGGTCTTTGACGAATGGTATGACGAGGGGAAAGCCAGCCAGATGGAAAGCAGCATCTATAAGGCAATCAGTGAAAACGGCCAGGTCGCCCTCCACGACCTGAAGCGCATCTGCAGCATTCAAAAAGAAGACGCCTCCCGTTTCGACCGGGCGCTGGTAAGCCTGCAGAGAAACCTGTTTATCACCATGTGCGGCCAGACCCAGAAAAAAAATCGACAGGGTCAGGGATATGGATGGAACAGCACCGTATTCTGCACCGTGGAAGATTTTTGGAAAGAGGACTTATCCACTGCCCTCTCCCCTCAGGATGCCTGTCAGGCGATTCGTGACCAGATCCTGAAGCTGAATCCCCAGGCCCAGGAGAAAAACATTCGGAAATTTATTCAAGCATAGTCTCCTGCCTCTCCTCCTGCTCCTCCTCTGTCCCCGGACCAATCTGTTCCAGGGGCAGAGCAGCAAAGGGTGAGAACTGAGCCGCCCGGTTCAGAAGCGGCATCTGGGGATGTCTGGTGGATACAGGATGGGGCAGATGGAGGATATCATCATAATTCATGCCTTGTGTCCTCCGATCTGATGGTTGCGCTCCCTGGCAGTGGCCCCCTCCTGTAAACTCGTCCCCTTTAAGACAGCATTTCTGCCATATTTCTTTTTCACGGCCAACACCGCTTCCTGCAGTTTCCGCTCCTTGGCCAACTTTGTATCCTCCGCCTCCTTCTCTCTCTCCATGGCTCCGTAGTCAGTGAACAAGTCCATCTGCACATAAGTATCCTCTCCTCCGACCTCTTTTTCATCCACCAGGCGGTTGGCGCCAAGAATTACACGGCGGACGGTCAGAACGGGATCCACAATTTCCTCATATAGTTTCATCACTGCCTCCACGATCTTCCGGCCGGAAGAAGTTCGGACTTTCAGGTTAGCGGTGCCGTGGGCATGTTTGGGGATTCTTCTGCCATATCGGTCCACAGTGACCTCACCCCTGTACCTTCCTCTGTCTCCCGGATTCGTCAGATTGTCTCTGTCATACCCCACCGTCAATGTCACCTGATCCGTTACCATTCTCTTTTCCACCAGTTCCAGAGCCAATGCGTCAGCCATCTCCCGCACCACCAGTCTGGCCCTCTCAAAATCATAGGGACATTGTAATACCTGCCCGGAACTGATACAGTTGGTCTCCGGCCGATATGCCCTGACCAGGTCCATGGTGACAGGCTCCCATCCCCAGGCATGGTCAATAAGCAGTTCCGCATTGACGCCGAACATCTTGTACAGCAATTCCTCATTGTGGTAATCCCGGTCCCCTCCCAGAGAACAGCGGGCAATATCTCCCATGGTAAAAAGGCCCGCCTCCTCCAGCTTTTTCCGATAGCCGTGCCCCACCCGCCAGAAATCGGTAAGGGGCCTGTGATCCCACAACGTTTTTCGGTAGGTCATTTCGTCCAGTTGGGCGATCCGCACCCCGTTTTCATCCGGCTTTACCTTCTTGGCCCCGATATCCATGGCAACCTTGCACAGATACAGATTGGTACCAATCCCGGCGGTGGCGGTAACACCCGTCTCCTCCAACACATCCCCCAGGATCCGGGCGGCCAGCTCCCGGGGGGTCATGCGGTAAGTCCGCAGATAATGGGTCACATCCATAAACACCTCATCTATGGAGTAAATATGCATATCCTCCGGGGCAATATACTTCAGATAAATATTGTAGATCCGGGAACTATACTCCAGATAGAAAGCCATCCGGGGCGGCGCAATCACATAAGAAAGTTCCAGTTCCGGATGCTCCGCCAGTTCCGGAGCCAGGAAGGAAGAGCCGGTAAACCGCCTGCCCGGTGCTCTGTTTATGCGCTCCCGGTTCACTTCCCTCACCCGCTGTACCACTTCGAACAGCCTGGCTCTGCCGGGAATTCCATAGGCTTTCAGGGAAGGGGATACTGCCAGACAGATGGTTTTTTCCGTGCGGCTGGCGTCCGCCACCACCAAATGGGTAGTGAGGGGGTCCAACTGCCGCTCCACGCATTCCACAGAGGCATAAAAAGACTTTAAATCAATGGCTATATAAGCATGCTGTCCGTCCACAGAATCCCCTCCCAAAATCTGCTATGACTGATTTCTCTGATCCTTCTTTCTAAGCAAAGCCGAGGTGTCCAGAGACTGGGGCCTTGAACCGCTTTGCTTACCTCCGGGGCTTTCCCGCTCCGCAGGCTCCTTCCCCATGTCCGGAAGCGTATTGTCTCCCTCTGATTTGCCATTGCCATGGGTCAAATCCGAGGCGATACTTTCCTTCTTCCGCTTTCCCCGGGCCGGGCGGCGGCTGAACCGGCGGTACAGCCCGGTGTCCTGGGGCCGGAAACAGAACCTGCGGAAAGCCACATCCAGAACAAACCACAGGAGGGCCAGCAGGATCAGCCACTGAGCCAGGTCATACCGCTCCCTGGCCCCGCTCCTTTTTTGTTTCCAGAAATTTTCCTCCGGATCCAGCATCCGTCCATAACGTTCCACAAAGGCGGTAAAAGCCCCATTGCCCACATTAAATTTATATTCATCGGAATACTGCACCACCGCGGCAGTGTTCACTGCGTTGGTGACGCTTCCCTGGTCCATCCGGCGCACGCTCAGATTATAGATGCCTGTCATGTCCGTATCCAGCCGTGCCTCATAGCTTCCCGGAGCCACGGCCTGCAGAACCTGGGTGTTGGTGTTGCCCTCCGGGTCAGTGTAAACCGCCTCCACCCGGGTTTCTTCGTCATAATCCAGAGCACGATAGGTGATATCCGTGTAGCCTCCTGCTGTGAGTACATCTACTGCGTCCTCACCGATGCCCGCATTACCTGCGCTGTAATCAATCAGACGCTTCCAGAGCTGCACATAGTCCTCCGCCCCGGCAAACTCGGCGGTCCACTGATTGGTCACGTCCGTGTTCCAGGCCACTGTGTGGCCCAGACCGTACTGCATCACTGTCAGCACGGGGTCGTCCTTCTCCGAAGCAATCAGCACATGAGCTGATCCCTTGGGTGTGGCGCTGACATATCCATAGATCAGAGGCCAGCCCTGTTCAAAGAGTCCACTGGTGATTTCATGACTCCCCACCGCCAGAGCAAACTTCCCGTTCTGCAAATAGGTATCCCCGCTGAGAAACACCTCCTGGGCAAAAATCCTGGGAATGTCAGCCGCCACATCGGAATAGTAATAACGGCCTCCGCAGCCATCCGCCAGCCGCTCCAGAAGTCTCTGGTCCGAGCCTTCCCCCACGGCCACTGTGGACAGCGTCACCCCTGCCGCCTTATAAGAAGAAATAAGCCTGTCATAGTCCCTGCTCTCCCCCTGGCCATCCGTCAGAAGTACCACATGACGGATACCCACATCACATTCCGACACCCCATCCAGAGCCTCCCACAGCGACGGCTGAATGGTGGTTCCGCCCCCTTCCGGGATGGTCCCGATCTGGTTTTTGATCTCCTCTCTTTGGGAAACCAGGGTAGGTTTCACCACCCAGCCGAAGGTATCGTCAAAGGCCAGAACCCCCACATAATCGGTGCTCCGCATCTGGTCCACCGCCGTCTGGGCCGCAGCAACGGCCAAGTCCAGATTGGTGAGACCGTTTCCCGCTGCCGCACTCATGCTGCCGGAATGATCAATTACCATGACCATCGCCGTAGAAGGCGCCTCATTCACACCCCGCAGTTCCATGTCCACCGGCAGAAGGGTCTCCAACACGCTCTCCCGATAACCGCCCAGCGCAAAACTCTCCTCTCCGCCGCAGCAGATCAGACCGCAGCCATAATCCTTCACATAAGTCTCCACATTGTCCAGAAATCCTTTCGGCAGATCCCCCAGATATACATTGACCAGAACAATGCTTCTGTATTCCAGCAACTCTTCCAGCGTTCCCGGCGCATTGCCCGCTGATACCACGCTATAGTCACAGTTTGCGCCCCGCAGCAGCTTTTCATACGCACCGGTGTCCTGCCCCATGCCGGAGACCACCAGCACCCTGGGCGCCGAATCCACCGCCGCAAAGGCGTGATAGCTGTCATTCTCCGAGCAGGTATCCCCGGCCGCTGCCACTCTGACCTCGAAGTTCTCCACATGCTCCCCCATAACTTCCTGGCGGAACTGGAAGCGGTTGGTCCCACGGTTCAGATGGACGGCATAAGCCTCCTGCTGCGTGCTGCCTCTCCAGATCTGAATCTGGGCCTCCGTCTCATAATTGCTCACCACCGTCACAGTCATGGAATAAGCGTCTCCCTGATACAGGTAGCTGGGCAGTTTCACCTCTTCCACATAGGCGTCCTGTCCCTGCTCCACCTGGTAAAGCAGAGCCAACAGTTCCACCTGCCGGGACATGAGAGCCGCCGCCGTGTCTGTCAAATCGCCCCTGGTCTCCCTGCCGTCGGTGAGCAGAACCAGCCGCCCGGCCCCTTCCGCCGGGATCATGGCCAGCGCCCTGGATACAGCCTCCTCAAAATTGGTGGCCGTCTTGTCCGGCAGAGACATAATCTGTGTGAAACGCTTTTCCCCGGTAAGAAACTGCTCCACCATAGAATCTTTTCCAAAGGTGACAATGCCATACTGATTTTTCCCGGGCATCTCCTCCACAGCGCGGCTTAGAAAGTTTTCCATGGCCCCCAGATTCTGCTGGTTGCTGTTGGAAATGTCCACCAGAAATATAGTGGTGTTCGCTCCGCTTTTTCTGTCAACGGACAGACCGCAAAGCGCCAGCAGAAGCAGGACTGCGCTCACCAGGCGCACCCCCAGATAGAATTTGCTTCGGCTGCGGGTCTGCCGCCTGTACAGCAACCATTCCAAGCCCAGCAGCAACAGCAGCAGCAACAGCAAGACATTGCGAAGTTTCTTTTTTACCGGCCCTTCATATGTTTCCCGATCCGCCGTGCCCTCCGCCGTAAGACGCCCGTCGGACTGACCCGCCGTGTCAAAACGCACCACATACTGTTCCGTCCGTTCCCCCGCACTGACCTGGTACAGACCTGCCTTCCGGGTCTCCGCCGTCAATGTCTCCACATCCAGATCCGCCTGGGGATGAAACAGCACTCTCTCCCCCGCCGTATAGAGATTTCCCGCCAAAAGGGATGTATCCCCCAGATAATGAATGGCATTGGAAATAAAGATGGGAAACTCTGCCTGCAGGGGAAAATCCGATTCCCGGATATCAAAGCCCACCACTACGGTTTTCACACCCTCATGTTCCCCGTAATACCCGGCACACTGCTCCCCGGCCCACAGAAAACCGATGCCCCAATCCGGGACCCGGTATACCTTGGTTTCATTGACTCCCACGGAGAAGGAAGATATGCCCGCAGTCAGATCGCAGGCTGTGGCAGTAAGCAGAACCCGCCGGACGGAGTCCGTGGCATTGTCGGGATCCGCGAACACCAGGCTGGGAGCCTCCTCCCGCCGGTTCCCGTCAACTCCTGCGTCATAGACCCGCACGTCCCCGGCTCCCTCGGGCAGTTCCCCCTCTGCTCCCACCTTGGTCAGGCTCTTCCCTGTAGCTGCCTGGTACGCCTTCTCCAGATAGGTATTGCCCGCGCCCACCAACACCGCCTGTATCTTGCCGGTCTGCCCGGCCACCGCATAGGCGGTATTGTCTTGCGGCAGGGAATCCCCCCGGCTTCTGCCCTCAAAGGATACGGAGCCCAATTCACTGCGCAGCGCCTCCCCCTGCCAGGAGAAAGATTCGAAGAAAACCAACCGGCTCTCTCCCGGCTCCAGGCTCAGTTGTTTGATCTCCTGCAGCTTTTTCCCCTGGTACAGGCTGATCTCCAGAGAGGCAGGCACATCGCTGTGATTGGTGAGACCGGAAGCGCAAACCACATTGAGCCCTCCGTCCGTCTCTTCCGTATCCGTATAAGACAGAAAATTGTTGGACACATTGTCCACCGCGCCGCCCATGATTCTCACCTGGGCATCAAAATAAGCGGCAAATCCCATGGCTTCCTCCGCGCCGTTGCCATCCGTGAATACAAAGACTTCCGCCGGAGCCGCCTGCTCCCCCGACTGTCCTCCCGCGCTGCGCAGGGTCTCCACCACCCCCTCAGCCCCCTGCAGATTCCCGGGACCGTCGCAGCACTGAATCCGGTCCAGAGCGGTGTACAGACTCTGCCTGTCCCGCACTCCCACTGCCAGCATCTCGGTGCCCATACAGTCGCTGGTAACCAGGGAAAAAGCGGCTCCCTCCGAAGCGGCGATCAGGCCTTTTGCCTGGTCCACAGCCTCCTCCAGACGCGTCCTGCCCTCCCCCGTGTCATGCTGCATACTGCCGCTGGTATCCAGCACCAGCACCAGATTCCCCCTGCCGGTTCCCTGCCTTTGGAAGTAAGGGGACATCAAAGCCAGCACCAACAGAATCAATATCAAAATCTGAAGATACATCAGAAGATTGTGAATGAATTTCTCCAGAAAGGTCTTGGACTGCTGGTTACGAATCAACTGGTTCCACAACAAATTAGAGGAAATACGATAGTCTTTCCCCCTGGGCTTTAACAGATAAAAAATAATTACCACCGGGACTGCCAGCAACAGCGCCAACGGCCACATACTCTCAAATATCATAAATCACCCTTAAATCTCCAAACACCAACTGACGCCTGTCCCTTCCTGCGTCGCAGAGCACATAAGTTCCGCCGCCGGCACTGCAACCGGTGCCGCATCCGGCACTGCAGCCTTTTTTCATACGGTCGGTCAGTCCCTTCAGTGCTCTCTCGTAATCGTCTATGGCCCGGGCATCCACTGTCAGACGCAGTTTCGACTGGCTTTCCGCGTCGATCAGGTTCAGCGCTCCCTCCAATGTGACATGCAGTTCCTCCGGGGCCATGGTATGCAGCACCACCGGCCGCTGCCGGCAATAGCGAAGGTACTGCAGCAGCTTTTCATAATCCGGCGATGTCCCGTCTACCATACCCGGGTGCAGAAAGTCGCTGATGAGCACCGTCACCCCCGGCCCATGGCAGGGCATTTTCCTGGCAGCCGCCAGCATGTCCACCTGGCCGTTAAAAGTACGTTTCTCCAGCCAGTGCAGCACTTTGGAAAAACCGCTGCGCCCACCTCTCACAGACAGCCCCCGGCCCATGTCTTTCATATCATAAAGCCAGAGCCGGTCCATATTGCCAAGGGCCAGGAAGGATACCACCGCCGCCAGATCCCTGGCCAGTTCGGCCTTGCTGTGAACCCCATAGTCCATGGAAGCGCTGGTGTCAATCAGGACCGAGACCACAGCTTCCTTCTCTTCCATATACTCCCGGATATACAGCTTGTCCAGCCTGGCGTACACATTCCAGTCCATGCGGCGCAAATCGTCACCGGGCATATATTCCCGGAAGTCAGAGAACTCCGCCGACAATCCTTTTTGTATGGATTTGCGGTTACCCGACATGTTCAAGCTGCTTTTATGGGACATCTGAAGCCGCAGCCGGGACAGAGCTTCATAAAAATTCCTGTCAAGCATAGATTCCTTTTTCCTTTGCTTCTATCAACTGCCGGATTACCGCGTCCTCTGATATTCCCTCGGAGACGGCGTCAAAATTCAGGATTAACCGATGGCGCAGTACCGGGTACGCCACGCTCTGTACATCCTCAAAGGACACGTTCACCCTGCCCTCCAGAAAGGCGCGGGCCCTGGAGGCACGGATCATCGCCTGGGCCGCCCGGGGGCTGGCCCCCTCCCGGATATAGGGGTGGGATTCATGGGTGGCCATAACCAGTTCCAGAAGATAATCCATGACGGCATCTGCAATGGGAATCCGGGCAATCAGTTCCCGGACCTGCAGAAGTTCCTCTCCCCCCATCAGACTGCGGATCCGGGGAGGCTGCTGCCCCTCCGTCAGTCCTACGATCCCCCGCAATTCTTCTTTGCTCGGGAATTGCACCAGCACTTTGAACAGAAAGCGATCCAACTGGGCCTCCGGCAAGGGATAGGTTCCCTCCTGTTCAATGGGATTCTGGGTAGCCAATACCATAAACGGCTCCTTCAGGCCATGGCTTTCATTACCCACCGTCACCGTATGCTCCTGCATGGCCTCCAGCAGGGCAGACTGGGTCTTGGGTGTGGCGCGGTTAATCTCATCGGCCAGCACCAGATTGGCGAAAATGGGGCCCGGCTGGAATCGGAAACTGCTTCTGCCCTCCTCCTTCACCATGATATCAGTTCCCGTCACATCGCTGGGCATCAGATCCGGTGTGAACTGGATTCGCTTGAAAGGAAGGCTGAACACCTGGCCGATGGTGCGTACCAGCATGGTCTTGCCCAATCCCGGCATACCCTCCAAAAGCACATTCCCCCCGGAGAGCATCACCAGCATTACCTGTCGGATAATGTCTCTCTGACCGATGATCCCCTTGCCGATCTCCTGCTCACACTCCATGATTTTTCGCTGATACAACTCTAACTCTGCCATCCTGTTCTCCTTATTTATTTTCCGCAGGTTTCCTGCCTGTTTATTTGTTCAGATTTTCAAAATAGTCCCGAATTACCGACTCCATGCCGCTGGGATACCGCCCCCTGGCAATGCCCTCGTAGGCATTGTCTGTATACTCTCCTATTACGGAATTGTAGTCCACATGTTCTCCCTCCCAGGCCAGACCGTTCTGCTGCCGGAAGTAGTCGGAATTCTGGTCTCCGTCTTTATTGCCGGTGAGGGAAGGATCCTCGCCCGGGGCGTTGGGAACACTGACATAGTCATGAGGGGTGTTGCTGCTGCCGATGCCCCGGCCGGTTCCGTTGCCGCTGCCGCTGCCGCCCGCTCCGCCGGTACCTGCTCCTTCTCCCGTGCCCTGGCCGCCGGTACCTGCTCCTTCTCCTGTTCCCTGGCCGCCGGAACCCGCTCCTTCTCCTGTTCCCTGGCCGCCGGTACCTGCTCCTTCTCCTGTTCCCTGGCCGCCGGTACCCTCTCCTTCTTCTGTTCCCTGGCCGCCGGTGCCCGCTCCTTCTCCTGTTCCCTGGCTGTCAGAACCCTCTCCTGAGCCCTGTTCCCGGCCGCCCGGGTTATCTTCTCCGGCACCTCCGTCCCCTCCGGGATCACTGCCGGGCCCGGAGGAGGCCGCCTGAAGCCCTTCCCGGGCCCCGTCCCGGCCCGCCGCCTGAGCCATAGCCTGGGCAGAAGCGACACCCGCCGCCCCGGGATCTTCCATCTGCGCCGCAAGCCGGGCCAGACTCTGTCCCGCCTCCCGGTATTTATAATCCAGTCTCTCCTGGGCGGCGCCCAGACTCTCCCAGGTATCCGCCCGGGCTAATTCTTCCCCGGAGCGCCGCATTGCCTCCAACAGTTCCTGCAGCCCTGCTCTCTGCTCCTCCGACAGAGTTTCCCGATCCACCCCCTCCAGAGCCTCCACCAGTTCCTCCAACTGTTCCAGTTCTTCCTCCGCCTGCTGCCCGATCTGATGACGAAGCAGCGCCTGGTCCCGGGCCGGGGACGGCACAAAAGCCAGTCCCACCGTCACCGCCGCGGACAACAGCAGGGCCAGCACATGCCTTCTGTGGGGGCACAGCGGAATCCTGATCCGATCCCGAAGCCGGTTATAATGAGAAAAGGCATCCTGTCTCTGCAAATCCGCCAGTTCCTCCCCGGTCTCCGCCCCCCTGTCCATCCACTCATAGGCCGTGGTCATACGCTCTTTCAATCCGAAAGAATCCAGCCGCCTGGCCGCCTGAGCCATATTCACCCGGCTGCAGACAGCATAGATTTCTCCGGCCAGAAACCCGCCCCCGAAACACAGTCCCGCCGCCAGGTGGACATAGTAGAAGGGCCACGCCAAAGAGGACAGTTCAAAGACCATCCCCATGACGCCCCCCGCGGCTGCAAACATGACACCGCAGTCAATGCACCTGGCCAGGTTCATTCTGTTTCTGCACTTTCTGATCTGTTCCGACAGGTATTTTCGGATATCCATATGCCTTCCCCTTTATCTCCGACCGCCCTTGGGCCGTCTGCCCCTGATGGGGTCGATCCGCCTGGAGGCGATCCAGAGAAACAAAAACGAGATCCCTACGAACAGCAGGGTTGCGATAATCAGCCACCAGTAACCCGAGGTCACTAAGACGATCGGTCCCCACACCTGAGAAGTCTGGGGCTGCCAACTCATGCTCGCGTGATTGCCCAGACTGTTTACCAGGGATTCCCCCGTCATAATCCTGGCAAAAAATTCTGTCAGATAAACCGCAGGATTCAGAAGCAGCGTAAGATAAATATTATCACCGTAAACCTCATAGAACCGGGGCAGAGTCCCCAGGGTGTATCTCAGATTACTCTTAACCACTTCATACAACATCATGGGCAGGGCAGTCCCCAGAAAGAACAGAAGGTAAAAAGCATAGGACATAATTACTGCACTGATGCTTCTCTTGCACAGGGAAGAACAGAGGATGCCGATACTGGCTGAAAAGAAGGACACCAACAGCGCTATCCCCAAAAACCAGAACAGATACGCCCAGGACATACCGCCGATTATAAAGGACAAAGCCATGACGGGCATACTGGCCACCACAAAAAACATTCCCTGCACCACGGCTGTCATCACCTTTCCCGCTATGATCGAAAAAGGAGACATACTGGTGGTCATCATGATGTCGAAGGTCTGACGTTCCTTCTCTCCGGATATGGAGGAGGCCGTCCTGACCGGCACCACCAGACCCAGAATGATCAGCTGAGTCACTGCCAATACCGGGTAAAGCCACACCATGGCGCTGTAGATATTGCTGGTGGAGTATCTGCTGGCACTCTGGATGACATTTATAGCCAGGAAAAAGACCAGTGCCAGGATCAATTCATAGGCAAACACACTCCAGCAGATCTTCATGCTGCGGGCCTGCACCTTTACATCTTTTTTTACGATTGGGTTGAGATACATTATACTGCCCTCCCTAACAAAAGTCTTACTTACTGGTTTCCGTCACCGGTGACGCGCATGAACAGCGTCTCCAGATCACCCTCCTGCTTATGGAATCCCGTCACCACCACGCCGCCTGCGATCATCTCCCCCACCAATCCGGCAATTTCCGGTTTGGTCATGTTATGGGACAACCTGATCTCATGCTCTCCCGCCGAGTCCACCTTGACCTTCACATGCTCGCTGGCAATCCGCAGAGCCGTATCCCTTCCCTCGTCCAGGGTGATCACAAGCTGATTGCTGCCAAACACCCCTTCCATCACGTCCTCAATGCGGCCGGCCGCCACCAGACTGCCACGGTTCATAATGCCGATGCTGTTACACATCTCGGAAAGTTCGGATAAAATGTGGGAACTGATCACGATGGTCTTACCCATGCTCTTTAAGTTCAGCAAAAGTTCCTTCATTTCCACCCGAGCTCTGGGATCCAATCCGGAGTTGGGCTCGTCCAGAATCAGCAGCGCCGGATTGTGGATCAGCGCTCTGGCCACACATAGCCTCTGTTTCATACCTCTGGAGAGCGTATCCACAAATGCCTCTTTTTTGTCGGAGAGATTCACCAGCTCCAGAAGATCATCCGAAACCTGCCGGATATCCCTGGCACTCATGCGGTACATGGAACCGTAAAAGTCCATATACTCCCGCACTTTCAGATTGTCATACACCCCAAAGAAATCCGGCACATAGCCGATCTGCTTCCTGATCTCTTTCTGACGCGCCAGTGCGTCCACGCCATTGATGCTGATACTCCCGCCATCCGGCAGCATCAGCCCGCAGACCATGCGGATGGTGGTGGTCTTGCCCGCTCCGTTGGGTCCCACAAAACCGAACAGATCCCCTCTGGGGATGTGAAGCGTCAGATTGCCCACCGCCTGGAATTTGCCGTAACTTTTATTCAGATTATTGATATACAGCATCCTTACACCCCCGTTTCTCCATAGCCGTACAGACAGCCGTAGGAAGTCTCCTTACATTTGTCCGCTATGGCTCTGTCATATTGCTTCACCAATCCCACGATCACCGTACGCTCTCCGCCTCTGGGCGACTCCTCTTGGGCGATACCCAGACCGATGATAAGCGCCGCCATATCTTCCTCAGCATATTCGCCGTCGGTACTGCGGTGTCCATAGAGAGAGATCATGTCACTGCGAAGCATATCCCCCTGATCCTCTATGGAACTGCTCCGGTACACACATCTGCCATCCGCCTCCGCCTGCTGCAAATCCAGAGTTTCCCCCGCCTTCACATCCTTAAATACCATAAGTTCCCGCTCCAGCCACACTGCCATATAGGCCAGGTCACAATCCGTCCCATTGGCGGCCATGCCGCTGATGCCTCCGTTGATGCCGGAATTAACCAGAAGTCTTTCCCCAGAGATGATTCCCCGGGATACCGCACGCCCTGCTGCATGGAGGAAGCCGTTGTCAAAGTTCTCCTGGGGCTTTATTCCCATATACAGCCCCTTGCTGTCGCGGCCTACCCTGTAAAAATAATCGTTGGTGTTATAGAAATATTTCCCCTCATATCCGTTCCAGCCGGGCCCGGCCACATCATAACCTTCCTCCAGGCGCACCTCCCAAGGCTTTACTCCCGAATGATATGCCAGAAAATAAGTATCTTCCCGGGTGCTGTCAGCCCGCTGGGCCGTGACGGAATACACTCTGGTCTCGTTGACCCGAGCCCCCTGTCCCAGGAAAAAAACAGCGGCAATAAACATAAGCCCCATTATGGGCACTCCCACCCAGTACCACTCGCGCTTTCCGCATTTGCGCAGGACCAGGTACAGCACCGGCCCCGCCAATACCACATAGATCATAATCAGCCATTTCAGCAGGGAAAAGTCCACCCCCGCGTTTCGGTTGTCTATAAAGGCCAGCAGCCTCTGCCCCACGCTGTCCATGCCGGAATACCGATTGTAGGACTGGTAACTGCGGGACTGCCCCATCAGTTCCTCATACATACCCTCCACAGCATAATTCCCCAGCTTTCGGAGCTGCTCATCCCCCAGAGAGCAGAAATAGACTGCCGCCGCCCCGTCTCCGATGGTCTTGTAAACAGCCGGGTTCTGGGAACCCTCATTTTCGTCCCCTTTCAAGCCGTAACGCAGCTGAGCGATCGTCATCTGCCCAAAATCAACTTCCGCTTCCACATAGCTGTAATAAAATCCGTATCGGTCGGCATTTTCGGCGGCCAAGTTCTCCTCTCCGGCCTCCCACACGCCCAGATACTCCATCTCCAGAAAATCCTCCTCAAAGCCGGAAAGGGTCTGCTCCCCGTATGCACCGGTTCCCAGGATCAGCCAGCCGCCGTCTTTCACCCATTCCTGAATCGCCAGGATATCCTCACCGCGAAGTGTGGATACATTAAACTGGTCAATGACCAGAAAATACAACCCCTCCAGATATCCCCGCAGGCTGTCTCCATCCAGTCTGATCAGGTTCAGGGGGTATGAATTCCCCTTCATATAGAGGCTGGATCCCCCGGCGTCCAGATAGGTAAGTTCGGAATAAGCATCGGATAAAATGCCCACGGCAATCCCCGGCGTGGAGCTGCCCAGCACATTCTTCAGCGGGATGGTCTGAAGCAGCCTGCCTTTTTCATCCAGAAAACGCAGGACGCATTCCCCTCTGATCTCATCCACTGCCCGGCCTGTCACCGTGACGGCAAACTGTTTCTTTCCCTGGGAAGGAAGCGTTACCTCCGTCTCATAGGCACAGTTTCCCATGCCGCTGGCAGCCTGAAAGACCACCTGCACCTTGCCGGAAAAATCCTCTCCCCTGTTTTCCACCGTGACCTGCACTACATAGTTTCCCTGGTCCTGCCGAAGCAATTCCACATTTCCGTAAAAGGAATTTTCCGAGGAGCCGTCTTCCGCATAAGCCACCCCTTTTCCCCAGCCTGTCCAAAATGCAAACACGCATAAAACCATAACCAGCGCCGCCGAAACTTTTTTTTGCATAGTTTTCTCCTTTTCCACATGAACCACTTCTTATTATAATAGCACAGCCTTTGGGTAAAATCCCGCAATTTTTGTAAAAAAAACCTTAAGAATTCATGAATGTACATAAAAAGAAGGGGCATTGCAGATTGCAGCAGCCCCTTCTTGCAAATATGTATATCTACAGTTTGAATATAGATAATTCTTCCATCAGGCTTTCTGCCTCCCGAGCCAGGTCTACCGTACTCTGGTCTACAGAATGCATCAGCGATGTAAGTTCCTCGATGGAGGCGTTCACCTGCTGGCTGGCGGCGGCATTGCTTTCGGAGACTTCTCCCAGCACGGATACTTCCTCTGCGATCCCCTGCATCTGTTCCTGGGTCTCCTCTACTGCTCGGCCGATGGCTTCCACCTGGGTGGTGTTTTTCCTGATGGCCTCGTCCACCTGCTTAAAGGAGACAATAACCTCCTCTATGCCCTTCATACTCTCCGAATTGTTCTGCACCACCACATCTATGCTGTCTGCACAATCCTTGAAGTCCTCTGTGATGTTGGAAATGATATCCTTGATCCCCACCAGTTCCCTGGCCGTATTCTCCGACAGGGTACGAATGCTGTCCGCCACCACTGAAAAGCCCCTACCCATTTCGCCCGCCCGGGCCGCCTCTATGGACGCGTTCAAAGAGAGCAGATTGGTCTGGGAGGCAATATCTTCAATGCTGTCCAGGATCTCGGACATCTTGGCGATCACCCGATTGGTTTCGTCAATCTTTTCCTTGATGCCCACCACACTCTGGGACATCAACTCACTGGTTTCCTGGGTGGCTTCGATCTTCTCCCGCATATCATTGCAATTATCCGTCAGGCTGGAAGAGCAGCTCTCAATATCTTCCACGCAGACGGCGATGTCAGAAGTTTTCTGCCGCATGACTCCGATGCCCCCCGTGATGCTGGCCACAATCCTCGCCTGGCTGGTATTATTCTGGGCCACATCCTCAATGGCCTTGGCAATCTCCTCACTGGCACTCAGTGTGGAGGCCGCCGTTCCCCGCAGGCTCTCCGCCGATCCCTGGGCCTCCCGGCTTACTTTGGAAATATCGGAAACCATCATCTTCAGCTTCCGTGCCATGGAGCTCACGGAGTTATTCATTGCGGCGATCTCATCCCGCCCTGCCATATCCCGTACTTCTCCGGTCAGATCGCCCTCGGCCACATGACTCACCGTGGCGCTCACATTGATAATCAGCCGGGCCATCCTGCTGACAATGATATAAGCTACAATGGTCACCAGTACAATGATCCCTGCGGAGATGGACAAAATGGCTGCCAGCAGCTGGGTCAGCACTTTCCGCACGTCCGCCTGGGGCTTTCCCGCAAACAGCATTCCTCCTTCCGTGGGCATATAATATCCGTAATAAGGTTGTCCGTCCACCATCACATCAGGGCTGAAAAATGTCCTGCCGCCGTTTAATGTAGTCTCAATCACTTCTGGGGAAGCCTTGGTCCCCACCACCCCTTCTATGGAACTGTACGCCCTGGTATCCCCCTCAAACACCGTAATGTCAATATCCATATCCCTGAACGCGTACAGATCATCGCTGTATCCCCTGCAGGCCGCCTGCAGCTGTCCCTCTATAGCCCGCACCAGCGCATCCTTAGCCTGTATAAATGAAAAAAAGCCCACACCAAACCCCAGAACCACCACCGGAATCAGAACCAACATAATCAATTTTTGTTTCAGTCTCATTTGTTTCCCTCCTCAAATAGATAAATCCCAGCCAAAAGGGACCGGGATAAAACCGGGATAGGTTTGGTATGATTTTAACACATTGCTTAATGTATTGCAAGAAAAAAGTGTACATTACCCATAAAATTGCACATATTTCCCCCGTGATATTATACAAAAATACCATTGTTTTTTTACCTTCAGCAAAATCATTTGGAAAATAAGTTCAATCCAGCATTCTTTCGAATACATCCTCCGGCACCGGCCTGCAATAATGGTATCCCTGGGCCACATAAGCGCCTATCTCCAGCATAAGCTCCGTGTCGGCTTTTGTCTCCACTCCCTCACATACCACCTGGGCATTTAAATCCCTGGCCAGATTCACAATGTTTTTCATAATCTGTACCTGCCGGACGCGATTCTCGTTGTTGAGAAGGAAAGACCGGTCCAGCTTGATAACGGAAGCCGGAATCTGTTCAAATACACCCAGGGAGGAATAACCCGAGCCGAAATCGTCTATGGAAAGACGCACCCCCTTTTCCCGCAGGATACCCACGACCTCCCTGACCTTCTGCTGCTGCACTTCCTCCATCACCAGGGTCTCTGTGATCTCCACCTCGATCAGTTCCCTGGGAATCTGGTATTTCTCAACTATCTCCTCAAATCTTTCCGGAAATCCGTCGGTAGTAAAATGAACCCGGGAAAAATTGCAGGATACAGGCACCACATTCTGCCCTGCGTCAAGGCGTCTTCGCAGCATCCTGCACACACTCTCCATCACAAAGAAATCAATGTCCCGGATCCTGCCGGTTCTTTCGTAAAAAGGCACAAAATAGCCCGGAGCCCGAACGGCCCCCTCTGCCGCAGGATCCTTAAACCGAACCAGCGCCTCCGCCCCCACAATCCGCTCATTGCGGATATCCACTTTTGCCTGATAATAGGCCACAAAATCTCTGTATGCATCCGCCGACTCCAGCAGCTTCTCCCGCTCATGATTTTCCCGAAGCTGCGTCCGCAGCTTTTTGTCATAGATCTGTACCGCGCTGCCATAATTGTTTTTCAGAGAGTCTACCAACTGGATACTCTCGGACAGGGCCCGCCCCAGGTCGCTGTCACCGTTTTCCAGACATCCTACGCCCATCGTCAGAGGCATATGGTTGTCCGTCTCTTCAAGGATGCGTTCGGAAACCCGGTCCGCGATATCCAGAAGCCTTCTTTTTAAAGCATTCAAATCCTCGTATTTTACAAAAAGCACAAAATGACTGCCATAGCTCCTGGCGTAAAGTTCTCTCCGGCTGTCCACCTCTTTTGAAAGCGCTTCTATAACCAGTTCCAGCACCCTCTGCCCCGCACTCCAGCCATACAGCGCATTATAACTCTTAAACTGGCCGATATCCGTGTACGCCACCGCGTAATTGCCGCTCCTGTCCCCGGCCAGCTTCCGGGCTGCCCGGTACCGCAGGTAATTCAGATTCCAAATATTGAATTCCGTGTCCTTATACATCAGCTTCTGCACCCGCATACTGTTGCGCAGAAGAAAAAACAGCACCAGAATAACGGCGGCTGCGCAGACGGAGAGAATGAGTATAATCGTAATACTGTTGTCACTGATAAAGTTTTCTATGCTCATCTTGGAATAAAAATTATCCTGAAGCATATAGTCATTGACCATCTTGTCACTGACCTCTATCAATTCTTTATTTAAAATGCTGATCAGAAGGGCGTTCTCCTGCTCCGCCACCACCATAAAAATGCTGTGGGCATCGCTCAATACACTGCGGATTTCCATCTTATTGAAACGAAGCTGAGAGCCTAACAGATATTCCGCCAGATAACCGTCACACATGGCCGCGTCAGCCTGTCCCGCTTTCACCGCGTACAGACTGTCAAGCTGTGTGGAAAAAGTCAGTAACCGGGTGTTCTCACCCGTAAATTTCCGAACAGCCTCCCCTGCCCGATTGCCCTCCTCTACCGCCAATGTGGCAATCGTGTCTGATTTATCATTCCTGCGCATAATGATGACCTGGGGAACCTGGGCATACACCTTTGTCACCGCCAATCCTTCCGCCTTCATATTTGCAGAGGATTCTCCACAGTAACCCAGGATGTGGATACGACCGTCCTTCAGTGCCTCTTTCGCTTCCTCCAGATCCTCCAGCTTCACATACTCAAAGAAAAGGCCCGTACTCACCGACACCTCCTCCAGCACCTGTCTGGTCAGCCCGGCGTATTCCCCATTATTCTCATAGGAGAAAGGATAATACTCCTCCAGATATCCCACGGTAAGCCTCTTCTGCTCCGCAATAAACTCCTTTTCTTCTTTGGTAAGCAGAATGGTCTGATCCAGTCTGCTGTCATAATATTTCACCATCAGCTCATTTTCCAACTCCGGACGATGCATTTTCACATCCGCCACGCCCTGGTTAAGCTCCCGCATCAAATCATCATTTCCCTGATACGTTATGTAATAGAAAGGCATGGGGGCAAATCTGCCCACAACACGCTGTCCCTCCCGGACTTCCGTGAGGGAATGCACCATGGCGTCAATCTCCCCTGCGTCAAGAGCGGCCTGCAGCGCGGCCGTGTCCTCATACTCCCGCACCCGGGGACTGGGAATGCCATGATCCGCCATATATTCATAGAATTCATCTTTTCGTATATAACTGCTCACAATTCCAAAAGCAGCACTGCCCATGGCAGCAAAATCTTCGTAGGCCAAGGTGCTGTCACTGTTGACGGCAACGGCCCCAAAGGTATAGCCGCTGGCCAGGCTGGCATATTGGTACACCTCCGCCCGCTCTTTGGAATACTGCGCCGATCCCACCAGGTCGATTTTCTGATCCCCCAGCATCTCCAGAGCGTGGTTCCAGTTTTCGCATACCACATACTCTACTTTCCAGTTCACATAGTCGCACAATGCTTCCAGATACTCCACATCCATGCCCGCGAAACTGCCGTCAGGCCGAATCTCATGATAACCCTCCATGGGGAAGAACCCCACCCGCACAATGCGCTTCTCCGCGCCATATACCATCCCAGGCCTTCCTCCTGACGCCGCTTCCAAAAGCGTGAATGCCCAGAATGCCAATAGAAGCAGCAAATACCGCTTTGCCCTGCCACCCGGCCTTTTCCCTGCATCTGCCATACGAATCCCCTGTCCAATCCTGCCAATTCCGTTAAGGAATATAGCGCGATCACCTTTGATTGGAGACACAATAGTACTACATGTAAAATATGTAAAAATAACTGTTTTTATTATTATATACCAACTTATTACTCTATCGCAAGTTCTTTCCGCAGGAAAGTTTCAAGGCTTTCAAGGGTTTCAAGGGAAATTTCAGCGTAATGCTAAGCCTTAAGGCGGCCTTTTGCTATGCCGAATTTCTTCCCGCTCAATAAGTATTGTTTCAACTTCCGCTGCAGCATTGTTTTTTCCGGCAGCTGTTCGTCAATGGTTTGAATGCCCGGGAAAATCCACCCCATATACCATGTGGCTTCATAATCCACATTCTCAATTTCAAACAGGTTTTGAAACAAAACTATATTGGAATTTTCCCCCAGAAATTCTTTTAATTCGGGCATTAACATCCAGGTACTGCATGTCAGACATACCGCTTCCCACCCGGCAAAATATTTTCTCCGAAATGCATAAAAACTCTCGAGGGAAAGGGCAACCTGCTCTTTTCGTAAATCGGCATCCGATGGAATATGAATTTCTATCTCCCTTTTTCCCTCGTCAACAAATTCATATTCCAATGCCCCGATCCGAAACTCATTTAGCGATATTTGACGGGGGAACCACCATGCCCAAATAAATTGATATGTTTGAAAATTCCGATAATGTTCCTTCAAAAATCTGGTGCAGAATTTCATTGTATCCGCAAAAATATCCATGGAAATATTGTGTTTTATGTACTCCGTGTATGAATATGTTCCGGCTATATTCAATAATTCCCAAAGCATTTTAATTCCGTCGGGATCATCACCCAATGCTTCCTGTAGCTCCCCGATTCCCTCACTCCATTCGCTGCGGTTTAAGACTTTTCTCACTGTGGTATCCGGTAAATGGACATTTCTCATATTTCCATACTCTACCAGTTTCTTTTCCACCTCATCAGGAATTTCCAATAATTTATACAACTCAATATTTTTCATTTGACAGCCTCCTCATTACGCCTCTCTTTTTTCCGATTATTATAGAATGCTTCCATCTAACGACAAAATCTGTACCGCTATTAATAATACTGTTTAATATAGCCGTAGGCTTTATCAAGCACTTCTTTGTATCTCTAACTGTCTCTGGAGCATTCGTACTTCCTCCATTTATCCAGTCATCAGCAATCTATCTTGCCGAACTGCTCTGTTGTGCACCAGTATACAATCCCTCTTAAAACTAAGATTTCATACATGCATTTAGATAAGCCAAATTATACGTATTACTTGAATTGAAACGATGTATTCTTTCTATGCAAAAACCATTCATTAGCAATATCTCGTTTTTGAAATTCTAGCAATATTTTTTCTGTATAGACATTACCTATTATATTTCTCAATTTCAGAGTTATCTCTACATCTAATTCTGGTTTTTCCTTATCTAAACCACTTAAAGATAATAATATTCCATAAGGGCAATCTTGTGCATAAATAGAAAAAAAAGTTTCTATGGGTTCTTTGCTTTCAACAATAATACCATTTATAACAATTTGTTCTTTCAAGAGAAAAATATCCCCATTCCCATATAAATGAAAACGTAACTCCCTATTTAAATCAAACAGCCCAATACATCTTTTATAGTCCTCAGCTTCTTTTTTTCTGAGATTTGTTTCCTCAATTATAAAATATCCTTTTTCTTTAGATATATTTTGTCTATTTATCTGCTTTGACAATCTAAGTTGCAAACATGCAATTACAACACTCAGCCCCGCAATAATTATTTGACATGTCCCACTGCTCATATTTTTCATATCTCCCTTATTACTATTTTATTCATATTTCACTAACTTACATCCCGCCCTCTCTTCTACTATTATTTCTCACGACTTTTATGCTTGTGGAAATAGGTTATTCGTGATCTTTCTGCCAAAATCATTGCGCTGATAGAGATGTAAGAGCCTTCACCAATTACCGGATTAAACTGCTTTAAGCCATGTATGGACTACTTGTTAGTTGAGAGTTTTCTAAAGTATGCATAAACTATCAATTGCATAGACACAGAGTATTTTCAACTTTTGCCCACAAAACTCCGAGATTAAAAATATACAAAAACCTCCCTCAGATTTCTCCAAGGGAGGCTTCATAACCATTAGTCTTACCGCACTTCTTAACTTAGAACTTACCTTCCTTGGCAGCTTCCTCGATGCTCACAGCCACAGCCACGGTAGCGCCGACCATAGGGTTGTTGCCCATACCGATCAGGCCCATCATCTCCACATGTGCGGGTACGGAAGAGGAACCTGCAAACTGCGCATCGGAGTGCATACGGCCCAGGGTGTCAGTAAAGCCGTAGGAAGCAGGACCTGCCGCCATATTGTCGGGATGCAGAGTACGGCCCGTGCCGCCGCCGGAGGCAACGGAGAAGTACTTCTTGTCGGCCTCGGTTCTCTCCTTCTTGTAGGTACCTGCCACGGGATGCTGGAACCTGGTGGGATTGGTGGAATTGCCGGTGATGGACACATCCACATTCTCCTTCCACATGATGGCAACGCCCTCGGGAACGCTGTTGGCGCCATAGCAGTTTACCTTGGCACGCAGACCCTCGGAATAGGATTTGCGGAATACTTCTTCCACGGTGTTGGTGTAGGGATCATACTTGGTCTCCACATATGTAAAACCGTTGATACGGGAAATAATCTGTGCGGCATCCTTGCCCAGACCGTTCAGGATGACGCGCAGAGGCTTCTGGCGTACCTTGTTGGCCTTCTCGGCGATACCGATTGCCCCTTCCGCGGCGGCGAAGGATTCATGACCTGCCAGGAAGCAGAAACAGTCGGTCTCCTCCTCCAGCAGCATCTTGCCCAAATTGCCATGTCCCAGACCCACCTTACGAGTGTCGGCAACGGAACCGGGGATGCAGAAAGCCTGCAGACCCTCTCCGATGGCAGCAGCAGCGTCTGCAGCCTTGCGGCAGCCCTTCTTGATGGCGATAGCAGCGCCTACGGTGTAGGCCCAGCATGCATTCTCAAAACAGATGGGCTGGATCTTCTTCACCTGCTCATACACGTCCAGACCGGCATCCTTGGTGATCTTCTCGGCTTCTTCGATCGAAGAGATGCCGTAACCGTTCAGTACTTTATTGATCTGATCAATACGTCTTTCATATGATTCAAATAAGGCCATTCCTTTTTACCTCCTCTTCTCTCTTATTTCACTTCTTTATCATTTCTGGGATCAATGATCTTCACCGCGTCAGCCACACGGCCATACTGGCCCTTGGACTTCTCATAGGCGGTGTTGGGATCGTCACCCTTCTTGATAAAGTCGGTCATCTTGCCCAGGTTCACGAACTGGTAGCCAATGATCTGATCCTCGGCGTCCAGAGCGATGCCTGTCACGTAACCCTCAGCCATCTCCAGATAGCGGGGACCTTTTGCCAATGTGCCGTACATGGTACCCACCTGGCTGCGCAGGCCTTTGCCCAGATCCTCCAGGCCGGCGCCAACGGGCAGACCTTCCTCGGAAAACGCGCTCTGGGAACGGCCATACACGATCTGCAGGAACAACTCTCTCATGGCGGTATTGATGGCATCGCATACCAGGTCGGTATTCAGCGCCTCCATTACGGTCAGGCCGGGCAGAATCTCTGCGGCCATTGCTGCGGAATGGGTCATGCCGGAACAGCCGATGGTCTCCACCAGCGCTTCCTGGATGATGCCCTCCTTCACATTCAGGGACAGCTTGCAGGCGCCCTGCTGGGGAGCACACCAGCCCACACCGTGGGTAAAGCCGGAGATATCCTCCACCTTCTTAGCCTGAACCCAGTTTGCTTCTTCAGGGATGGGAGCACAGCCGTGGTGAACGCCCTGCGCTACCGGACACATTTCTTCAACTTCTTTTGAGTAAATCATGTGAAATCTCCTTTCGTTTGTTGCTAAAACACTATTTTCCAATTTTGGAAAATGTATTCATAAATCATCTCATCTATTTTCTCATATTTCAGCCTAAAAATCCAGTGGAAAATCATTTTTTTGTATGATTTCGCAGTATACCCCGGAAATCCTCTGCCACAGTTTCTATCCACTCCCGCAGCATTTGCACCTGCGGCCGGTCCATCTCTCTGATCCACTGGTCATACTCCAGTTCCGGCTTCCAGTCCGTGAAAATATCCATGGGCCGGCAGCCGCCCGCCCCCTCCAGTACCGCTTCGCCGATGGAGGGCTGGGACCATTCTGCCGCCAGGCTGTTGTATCTGTCAAGCCTTTCCTTCATGCAGGTTTCAATGGTTTCCACCGCTCCTTTCAGAACCAGTTCCAGTTCAGAATCCTTTTGAACCCGGCTTCTTTCCAGGCGGACTTGCAGATACCATTCCCTAAGAGCATACAGCTGAGCCAGGAACTCCGCGTTTTTATCGTAGATCTGTCTGAACCGTTTCTCCGGAAACACCACATCCGAGGACGCCCAGTTCCGATCCATATTGCGCACGCTCTCCGCATGCATGGTCGAACCGGGCACATCATGCCGTATGACCTGCCCCGCCACCGTCATGGCGCCGAATCCCACGGTGGAAGGCCCCACCATCCCGGACTGTCCCCCCAGGAAAATACGCTGTTGGTCCAGGAACACCCCCTCCGTGACATTGCCCACCAGGGAAGGAGTGGCTTTGTCCCCGTTCTTCCCCCAGGGGGTGAAATTGAAGTGAATAAAACCGCTTCCCACCTCCGTATGTTCTTTGCGGGAACGTCCTCCGGAGATTAGTACATCACAGAAATTAATCAGCGAACCCAATGTGACACTGTACATCAATATGGATTGCTTCAGGCCCACGCAATGGGCCGTGGAAGCATATTCCTCCAGAAGCGTTCCCGCCCGGTAGTGGGAGTTGGCTCCCGCCTTGGCCCGGGGCAGCAGAGTGGCATCCGACAGAAAGCCGCTGCCCACCTCCCCATGGGCCCCTATGATGGAGTTATGGATTATCCCGGGACCTTCGGTGCCGATCTGCGCCCGGGAACCCACCAATGTGCGCGGCCCTGTGAGGCGGCTTCCCGGATAAAGCACACTGCCGCTGTAAATCCTGTCAAGATCCACTTCCGGGCCGATATAAGTCTGCCTGGGATCTATAATGACGACCCCTTTCTCCTCCAGGGTACGAATTCTTTCCTCTATTTCTTCCCGCATACAGCTTCCCCCTTTTCTTAATACGACAGGTTTTTCCCGCCTCCCCCAGCCGTCACTTTCCCTTTTGGTAAAACGCTTCCGATGCCCGGAAACATTGATGCAGGCTGCCCTGGTTGGCCAGCCCCTTTACCATGTTGGTACGACGGGTCACAAAATCATCCAGTTTCCCCATATATTCGTCCGCAGTGATGTTTCCGTCCGCCACCAGCGTCAGCCCTTTTTCCCAGCTTGCGGTGAGCGCCGGATCCAGGAGGGGCCGTATGGAGAGATTCACTACATCAAAGATCATCTCCCCCATCAGGGTGGGAGTGATCACCTGGGTTCTCTTATTCAGAGACAGATATTCAATATTCACCAGCTTTTTCAAAATCTCCGCTCTGGTGGCGCTGGTGCCGATGCCGCTGCCCTTGATCTGAGCCCGCAGCTCCTCATCTTCAATAAACTGTCCGGCATTTTCCATGGTCAAAATGATGCTGCCGGAATTGTAGCGTTTGGGCGGAGATGTCTCTCCCTCTTTGATCTCGTAGCCCCTGACCGAAAGACGGGAGCCTTTTTTCAGTCCCTTTAACAATGTCATGAACTGCTGATCACATCTCTGCTCCTCCTCGCCGTCTCCCGCCTGGCCCTGCTGCCCTGTGCCCTGGTCCTGGGAATCTGCTCCCGTCTGACCTTGCTGCCGATCCGCACTCTGCACCTGGGAACCGGTGTCTCCGCTCTTTTTGGAAAAGGAGTACTGCATCACTTTGAGATACCCCTCCTGGGCCAGCACCTTGAAATTGGCAAAAAAACTCTCCCCTGCCACTTTGGCCTCCAGCGTTATCTTCTGGTACACCGCCGCCGGATAGAAAATACTCAAAAACCGCCGGGTGATTACCTCATAAACCCTGGCAGACAGGGGCGCCAGACCCTGCAGACCGGCAAGGCCCTGCCCCGTAGGGATAATGGCATAGTGATCCGTGATCTGCTTGTCATTTACATAGCGGCTTTTGGCAAGATTTTTGCAGCTTCCCTGGCTCAGGATCTCTCTGGCAAAACCGCCGCACAGCCCATAGCCCTGCAGTCCCCCAAGATTTTTGTGAATCTCCTTGGCCACCGCCGTGGACAGCACCCTGGCGTCCGTCCTGGGATAAGTCACCATCTTTTTCTCATACAATTCCTGCACGATGCGCAGGGTCTCGTCGGGGCTGATCTTGAACAGCTTGGAACAATCATTCTGCAGTTCCGCCAGATTATACAAAAGGGGAGGATTCTTGTTCTCCTTCTTCCGGGTGACGGACTCCATTACCGCATCGCCGGAAAGCTGGTCAATCAGCGCCTGGGCGTCCTCCTTTTTCTTAAAGCCGTTTTCCTTGTAGAGTATGGGCGACCCGTAATAGCGGCTGCCCTCCACGGCTTTCCACTCCGCCTCCAGTTTCCTTTCCTCCAGATCGAAACTGCCCAGCACCCGGTAAAAAGGTGTTTTTACAAATGCCCGAATTTCGCGCTCCCGCTTCACCACCATACCCAGCACACAGGTCATCACCCGGCCCACGGAGATCACCGCCCGATCACGCTTGAGGTAATCCTTTACCGCCCTGCCGTATTTCAGGGTCAGCACCCGGGAAAAATTAATGCCCATCAGGTAATCCTCCTTGGCCCGCAAATAAGCGGCATCACTCAGGGCATCGTATTCTGACAAATCTTTAGCCTCTTTAATGCCCCGTCGGATCTCCTCTTCGGTCTGAGAGTCAATCCATACTCGCTTCCTCTCCTTTCCCCTGACTCCGGACATCTGTTCCACCAGACGATATATGTACTCCCCTTCCCGCCCGGAGTCGGTACACACATAAATAGTGGTCACATCCGGACGGTTTAAAAGGCCGCTGACAATGGTGAACTGTTTGCGCACATTGTCAATGACCTCATATTTGAACTCACGGGGAATGAACGGAATGGTATCCAAACTCCATTTTCCATATTTTGCGTCGTATACCTCGGGGTAACTCATGGTCACCAGATGGCCCACGCACCATGTGATAATGCAGTTCTGGGACTCCAGAAAACCGTCCCGCGAATTGGTATTCAGTTTCAAAGCCTTGGCAAATTCCTTGGCCACGCTGGGCTTCTCAGCTATAAATAAACTTTTTCCCAAATTAATCTTGCTCCTGTATCCCGGCCGCCTGACCAGTGCCAGGCTCCCGGGCTGCCTGGGTTGACGCCCCGTTCCCCTGGTATTTCAACGCCTGAAGGGGCGCTTATGCCATTTTTTCCAGCAATGCTTCCATCTCCTGTACGGGAAGCGGTCTGCCGAAATAATAGCCCTGGATAACATCACAGCCGATGGCATGAAGATACTTGTACTGCTGCTCCTGTTCCACGCCCTCCGCAATGGTCTCCAGCCCCAGCGTGCGCACCATGGAAATGATGCTCTCGGTGATCACCCGGGTAGCCGAGTCGGACAACACCGTGTCAATAAAGGATTTATCCACCTTTAAAGTATCTATGGGCAGCTTTTTCAGATAGGACAGAGAGGAAAAACCCGTACCAAAGTCATCCAGGGACACCCGTATCCCAAAGCCCCGCAGCGCCCGCAGTTTGGCCGTCACCTTGTCAAAATCCTCAATCAGCACACTCTCCGTGATCTCCAGTTCCACCTCCTGGGGATGTACCTGATAAGTGCTGAGAAGCTGCATAAGTTCATCCACAAATCCGTCCTTCATATATTGTATGGCCGACACATTGATGGACAACACCAGCGATTCCTCCTGCATATGCCGCCACTTGGCAAACTGCCGGATGCCCTCTTCCATGACCCAGCGGCCGATGGACACAATGGCCCCGTTCTGTTCCGCAATGGGGATGAACACCGCCGGACTGACCATACGCCCGGAGCCGTCCCGCCAGCGGATCAGCGCCTCCATCCCCCGCAGCTGCCGGTTGCCCGCGTAATACTGGGGCTGGTAATACAACTCAAAGCTGCGGCTGTGAACGGCGTCTTTCAGTTGGTTCTCAATCTGCACATTCTGCAAAAACTCGTTCAAAATAGGAGTGTCAAAGTATTGGATGGTGTTCTTTCCCATATCCTTGCTCTTGTACATGACGATCTCCGCGCAGCCGATCAGTTCCAACGCATTGGAGGCCGACTCTGGATATTCCGCCACTCCGATGCTGACGGTGATATTGATCTCCTGGCCGCCGCTTAACAGGAAGGGTCTGCGCATGCGCTCCTGGATCCGTTCATGGACGCCGTTTACGGTTTTCTGCCCCGTGGGATTATAGATGGCCATGCAGTAAATATCACTGTTCAAATGGCACACAATGATATCCTCGCAGGACATCTCCTTCAAAAAGCTGCCCACCTGCTGCACCAGTTCATCGCCCACAATGATTCCCAATCCGTCATTTACCTTACGGAAATCGTCAATGTCAATCAGCAGTACGCTTACGATCTCCCGCTCTTCCTGGGCCCTGCGCACATACTCTGACAGCAGCCGCACAAAATAGTTGCGGTTAAACAGGCCTGTGAGGGAGTCATAATAAGCCATGTAGGTCAACTCCTCATTCTGCTGTTTGAACTTGGTGATATCGCTGATACAGATAATCTTGTCCTGGGGAATCCCGTCCTTATCATAATACACCCTGGCCCGGAACTCCAGCCAGGCCCTTCGGTCCCGCAGCATGCACTCCGTCACGGCGTCCTGCCTCTGCTTTTTCTCCAGAAAAAGCACTTCTCTCAGGGGATCCACATAAGGTTCATCCACCATCTCGTACAGGCGGCCCAGGTCTTTCCAATCCCGAATGCGAAAGTTGAAAAAGCTGTCCCACTTTCCAAGCAGCCTGATTTCGCTCTTTTCGAAAGAGTAGTAAAGAAAGGCATTGTAGGAAGTCTCACAGACCAGGCGGTACATTTTTTCCTGTACGCTCAGTTTCTGATTTTTAGCAGTCAGCAAATCCACTTGATATCGCAGTTCGTTCATGGTCATACCCCGTATCCGCCTGGGCGGACTCTTAATCAATCGTTAAAGTGCCTTTTGAATCTGTAAAATATCATTCCTTTTTGGTGATATATCCCTGGGCCTTCAGCAGTTCCGCACAGAGCACTGCGCCGCCTGCCGCGCCCCGCACGGTGTTGTGAGACAGGCCAACGAACTTATAGTCGTACACCGCGTCTTCCCGGAGACGACCAATGCTGATCCCCATGCCGTTCTCAAAGTCCACGTCCAGAGAAACCTGGGGTCTGTTATCCTCCTCCATATAGCGGATGAACTGCTTCGGCGCGCTGGGCAGTTCCAGTCTCTGAGGCTCTCCGCTGAAACTTACCAGCTTCTGAATCAGCTGTTCTTTGGTGGGCTTTTTGCGAAACTTAACAAATACCGCCGCCGTGTGACCGTTCAGCACCGGCACCCTGATGCACTGACAGGTAATCACAGGGCTGGAGGCAGGCACAATCTGGCCGTCCACAATCTCGCCCCACAGGCGCAGAGGCTCCTTCTCGCTCTTCTCCTCCTCTCCGCCGATGAAGGGAATAATATTGCCCTCCATCTCGGGCCAGTCCTGAAAGGTCTTGCCCGCGCCGGAAATGGCCTGATAAGTGGTGGCCACCACCTCGTAGGGTTCAAACTCCTTCCATGCTGTCAGCACCGGAGCATAACTCTGAATGGAGCAGTTGGGTTTTACCGCCACAAAGCCCCTGGTGGTTCCCAGACGCTTTCTCTGGGCCTCTATGATCTTGGCGTGCTGGGGATTGATCTCCGGCACCATCATGGGCACATCGGGGGTCCAGCGGTGAGCGCTGTTGTTGGATACCACGGGTGTCTCGGTCCTGGCATACTCCTCCTCAATCTTCTTGATCTCCTCCTTGGTCATGTCCACGGCGCTGAACACAAAGTCCACGCCTGCCGCCACCTTCTCCACCTCGTTGACATTCATCACAACCAAGTTCTTCACAGCCTCCGGCATGGGAGTGTCCATCTTCCACCGGCCGCCCACAGCCTCCTCATAGCTCTTACCTGCGGAGCGGGGGCTGGCGGCAATAGCCGTCACCTCAAACCAGGGATGGTTCTCCAGCAGCGCGATAAAGCGCTGCCCAACCATACCCGTACCCCCCAAGATACCTACCTTCAACTTGTCACTCATCCTGTTCTCCTCCTCATTTTCTGTTCCGCAGCTTCCTTCTGCCAGCCCATAAGCCGGCCCTTTTATCTCCGGCTGCCCCGGCGTCTGTCCAAGGGCTGCGCTGTAGGGAAACCCGCTGTTTAACCTATTTGTAATTCGGCAGCTGCCAGTCTCTGGGCTGCCAATCCTCCTCCAGATATTCCCTGCTGATGCGGATTACCTCCTGCATGGCCTCCCTGCCGGGAGCGCCTACCGTCAGACGTTTCTCCACACATGCTTTCAGGGATATGGCTTCATAGAGATCCGGCCCGAATTTATCACTGATCCCCTGGAGTTCCTCCAGGCTCAGAGCATCTATGGCACAACCCTTATCAATACAGTATAACACAAGCCTTCCGATTATGCCATGGGCATCTCTGAAAGCCACCCCTTTGCCCACCAGATAGTCCGCCGCGTCCGTGGCGTTGGAAAAGCCGTTCATGGCACTGTCCGCCATCCTTTCCCTCCGAAAGCCCATGGTGCGCAGCATGCCGGTAAACAGGGACAGGCAGTTCTGGGCCGTCTCCATGGCGTCAAAGGCCATTTCCTTATCTTCCTGCATATCTTTATTATATGCAAGAGGAAGCCCCTTCATGGTGGTCAGCAGGGACAGCAGCGCCCCATACACCCGACCGGTCTTCCCCCGAACCAGTTCCGCTATGTCCGGATTCTTTTTCTGAGGCATAATGCTGCTGCCGGTAGAATAGGCATCGTCGATTTCCACGAATTGATACTCGTTGGAATTCCAGATAATGATCTCCTCACAGAAGCGGCTCATATGCATCATGATCATGGACAATGCGGAAAGAAATTCGATGAGATAATCCCTGTCGGACACGGAATCCATACTGTTCAGAGTCGGTCCCTCAAAGCCCAGCAGAGCCGCCGTGAAGCCTCTGTCCAGGGGATAGGTGGTGCCCGCCAGAGCCCCCGCTCCCAGCGGGCAGTAATTCATTCGGTCATGGATGTCCTTCAGCCTTTGCCGGTCCCTTTTGAACATCTCAAAATAGGCCCCGTAGTGATGGGCCAGGGTGGTGGGCTGCGCCTTCTGCAGATGGGTGAACCCGGGCATATATGTCTCCACATTGGCTTCCATGGTGTCCAGAATCACCGTCATCAGTTCCTTGAGCAGACCGTCCGTGGACACCACCTGCGCCCTGGTGTACAACCGCATGTCCAAAGCCACCTGATCGTTGCGGCTGCGGCCGGTATGCAGCTTCTTGCCAGGTTCTCCCACCCTCTCGATCAGATTAGCCTCCACAAAACTATGGATGTCCTCATATTTTTCATCAATGACAAGCCGCCCCGCCTCCACATCCTCCCGGATGCCGGTAAGGCCTTTGATCAACTCGTCCCGCTCCTGGGACGTCAGAATCCCCTGCTTGGCCAACATCACCACATGGGCGATGCTGCCCTCGATATCCTGGCGGTACAGCTTCCTGTCAAACCCGATGGACGCATTAAAGGCATAAACCTGACTGTCCGTGTCCTTGGTAAAGCGTCCTCCCCATAATGTAGCCATGCATTTCTCTCCATTCGTACTGTTTCGTTCCGTCCAAAGTAGAACTAACCTACATCATACCATGAATGGCACTTTATTGCAAGGAACGAATATAGTAAAGTAAATTCTAATTTTGAGAGGACTCACTTGGATGGATAAAAATATACTGGAGTTGAAAAACATCAGCTATTCCTACCATAGCCTCCATGGGGAGACCAAGGCGCTGGACCGGATCACCTTCGGGGTCCGGGAAGGGGAGTTCATAGCCGTGGTAGGCCCCAGCGGATGCGGTAAATCCACGCTGCTGTCCATTATCGCCGGTCTTCTGCCTGCGGAGGACGGCACGATTCTGGTCAACAATCCTGACGGCTCCCTGCACTACCCCCGGGTGGGCTACATGCTGCAGCGGGAGCATCTGTTTGAATGGCGCAGCATCTATAAAAATGTGATCCTTGGGCTGGAGATCAACCATATGCTGACCCCGGAACGACTGGAATATGTGGATTCACTGCTGCGGGACTATGACCTGGAGAAATTCAAGGATAAGCGCCCCAGCGAACTCTCCGGCGGCATGAAACAGCGGGCTGCCCTGATCCGTACCCTGGCTCTGGAACCTCAGCTCCTTTTACTGGATGAGCCTTTCAGCGCCCTGGACTACCAGACCAGGCTTATGGTGTCCGCCGATATCTGCCATCTGATCCGCAGAACCGGCAAAACCGTAATTCTGATCACCCACGACCTGTCGGAGGCGGTAAGTCTGGCCGACCGTATTGTGGTGCTCTCCGGCAGACCCGCCACCGTCAAGAAGGAAATACCCATCCACTTGACAATTCAGGACGATTCGCCTCTGGCCGCCCGCAACGCACCGGAGTTTAACGAATATTTCAATGAGTTATGGGAGGAGATGAGGACATGAGCAAGCATAAAAAAGAATTGACAAAACAGGAGGCGTTTGTACGGCAGCACCGGCGGCATCATCACCAGATTGCCTTTTACCGCATCTTTTTTTTCCTGCTGTTCCTGGCCCTGTGGGAAATCAGCGCCCGGCTGCACTGGATCGACAGCTTCTTTTTCTCCAGCCCCAGCCTGGTGGCCAAATGCCTTTGGGGGATGGTATTGGACCGCTCCCTGTTTGTGCATGTGGGCATTACCCTGTTGGAAACCATCGTCAGTTTCCTGCTGGTGTTCCTGATCAGCCTGTTTTCCGCCACGCTGCTGTGGTATTCCCAGAAGCTGTCCGAAATCACCGAACCTTACCTGGTGATTCTGAACAGTCTGCCCAAATCCGCCCTGGCTCCTCTCTTCATCGTGTGGCTGGGCACGGGCAGCACCACCATTGTGGTGGCGGGAATCTCCGTTGCCCTGTTCGGCTCCATTATCAGCTTCTACACCGGCTTCCAGCAGGTGGACAGTGAAAAAGTCACGCTGATCTACACTTTGGGGGGCCGTAAGGGCGATGCCTTCCGCAAAGTAATCCTGCCCGGCTCCATCCCCATCATGCTCAGCACTACGAAAGTCAATATCGGCCTGGCACTGGTGGGCGTCATCATCGGAGAATTTCTGGCTGCCAGGCAGGGTCTTGGATACCTGATTATCTACGGCAGCCAGGTATTCCAACTCAATCTGGTGATCACCAGCATCCTGATCCTGTGTGTCATCGCCATGGGTTTTTACAAAGGCATCCAGTGTGTAGAGCACCATATAAAAATACAGTTAAAAATGTGAGATTGACTTTTCCTGCATATTATGCTAAACTTTCCACAGTGACGCTTCAACGCTTTAAAGCATTAGTGTCTTATATCCGCGCCGGACACGCAGCAGCAGTCCCATGTGCTGGCCCGGTGCGGAACTCCTAAATACGAAAGGATATCGAACTATGTTAAAACTGATCATTTTGATTCTCTACTTCGCCGTACTCATCGGCATCGGTCTTTACTGCCGCAAAAACGCCACGGATGTGAACGGCTTCGTGCTGGGAGGACGCTCCGTGGGGCCCTGGCTCACCGCCTTCGCCTATGGAACCTCCTATTTTTCCGCCGTGGTGTTCGTGGGCTATGCAGGACAGTTTGGCTGGAAATACGGCATCGCCGCCACATGGGCAGGCATCGGCAATGCCGTCATCGGCTCCCTGCTGGCCTGGGTGGTACTGGGAAGACGCACCCGGATCATGACCCAGCACCTGGATTCCGCCACCATGCCGCAGTTTTTCGGGCAGCGCTTCGGCAGCAGACCGCTGAAAATCGCCGCTTCGGTAATTATTTTTATCTTCCTGATCCCCTATACGGCCTCCCTGTACAACGGGCTCTCCCGGCTGTTCGGCATGGCTTTTGACATCGACTACTCCGTATGTATTCTGCTGATGGCGGTGCTCACAGCTATCTATGTTATCGCCGGAGGCTATATGGCCACTGCCATCAATGATTTCATCCAGGGCATCATCATGCTCTTCGGCATCGTCACCGTCATTGTGGCCGTGATCCGAAACAAGGGCGGCTTCATGGCTGCCTATGAAGGACTGGCCCGGATTACAGACCCGGCGGTCACCGAGACGCCCGGTATTTTCGCCTCCTTCTTCGGACCGGATCCCCTGAATCTGCTGTTTGTGGTGATCCTCACCTCCCTGGGCACCTGGGGACTGCCCCAGATGGTACAGAAGTTCTACGCCATCAAAAACGAGGAATCCATCAAAAAAGGAACCATTATCTCCACCCTGTTTGCGCTGGTGGTGGCAGGAGGCTGCTATTTCCTGGGAGGCTTCGGCAGACTGTTCTCCGACCGGATCGACATCGCGGCAAATGGCTATGACTCTGTGATCCCCACCATGCTGCAGAACCTGGGACCGGTGCTGATTGCCCTGGTGGTCATTCTGGTGCTCTCGGCCTCCATGTCCACTTTAAGTTCCCTGGTCATCGCCTCCAGTTCCACCCTGACCATAGACTTTTTGAAAGAAACTTTTCTGAAAAAATTGGACGATAAAAAGCAGCTCCTGCTGATCCGCATTCTGGTGGTGGTGTTTATCGCCATCTCCGCCATCCTGGCGCTGATCCAGTACAAGAGTTCCATTACCTTTATCGCGCAGCTTATGGGCATCTCCTGGGGAGCGCTGGCAGGGGCTTTTCTGGCGCCGTTTCTGTACGCCCTGTATTGGAAAAAGACCACCAAAGCCGCCTGCTGGACATGCTTTATCTTCGGCTCCGGGCTGATGCTGGTGGAGATGGCAGCCCCCGGTCTTTTGCCCGCTATCATGCGAAACCCCATTAACTGCGGCGCCATAGCCATGCTGGCCGGGCTGGTTCTTGTACCGGTGGTGAGCCTGGTCACTCCAAAACCCGATCAAAAACTGGTAGAGGAGACTTTCGCCTGCTACAACAAAGAGACCATGGTCAAGCAGTCCACTGCCCTGGGCAAATAGCCATTAAGTAAAGGAAGAGGCCGGTTGACTGCACCGGCCCCTTTCTATATGTTTTTTTGTTAACTCAAAAGTGCTGTTACAAAGTCTGCAAATCCCTGTTAAAACCCGGCAAGGAGTTCCAGCCAGTAAACTATAATACGATTGTATCCAATACCGCATTGGTGTTTGCCCGGTTTATCATTCATGAATTATTAACTATCAGAAATACTATTTAAATATATATATGCATCTTCCAAAGATATCTCCGTTCTGATGGCAGTTATATCGGGATTGTCCTTAGAAATAAATTTAACCCTACATCCTTCTTCCCCGTAAACACTGTTCACAATACTATAGCTGTTTCTTAATGCTTCCATTTCCTTCTCATCTTTCACAACTTTCTGGAACACATGACCATCAGCTACCTTCATCATATCCGCCAAAGTACCTTGGTATATAACTTTTCCTTTCTTTAACACTCCGAGTTTAAAGCAAGTTGCACTCAAATCTTCAACCACATGAGTGGAAAAAAGAACAATTCTATCTCTGGAAAAATCGGACAATAAATTTCTGATCCTTATTCTTTCTTCAGGATCGAGTCCGGTAGTCGGCTCATCCACTATAAGCACCTTGGGATCTGTCAGCATCGCCTGCATCAAACCGACTCTTCGCTTCATTCCTCCGGACAGCTGCCTGTTCTTTTTGTTCTGATGCTCAAGCATATGGGTTTGATCCAAAAGCATATCTATTCTTTCTTTTCTCTCCCTATTTTTTAACCCGCACAGACCGCCCAAATAGTCCAGAGTTTCTCTCACGGTCAGAGAAGGATACAGCCCCAATTCCTGCGGAAGGTATCCAATCAATTTTTTTATCTCTTCCCTGTTTGCCGCGCACAGCTTCTGTCCGCAGATGGTAACACTACCCTCCGTAGGCTCAAGTAATGTGGTCAGAATCCTCATTAATGTCGTCTTTCCGGCTCCGTTCTCTCCCAAGAGGCCAAAGATTCCTTCACCGATTTCAAAGCTGACATTATCTAATGCTTTATTCTCCTTAAACTTCATAGAAACATTTTCAATCGTAATGTTCATGCGTTATTCCTCCTGATATTTCACTATTCAATGTTTTCTTTGCGCTGGAACATCGTACTATAATAGGTCGATTTTTGCATCAGTTCATAATGGTTTCCTTCAGCCTCAACTTTCCCGTCTTTTAAAACTATGATATTATCCGCATCAACAATGCTGGTTAATCTATGCGTTATCAAAATAAATATCTTCCCATTACTGTTCTGAGCCAAATTATCCAGCAACTTGCGTTCCGTTAACTGATCAAGCGCTGAGGTGGCCTCATCCAACACCAAGATGGGGTTATCCTTTAAAAGTGCTCTGGCAATACAGATTCTTTGTTTTTCTCCTCCCGAGAGCTTTACTCCTCTGTCCCCGACAAAACTTTCGTACTGTTCCGGAAGCGACATAATAAAATCATGTATACAAGCAATTTTGCAGCACTGCACCACCTTATCCATGTCCTCGCAATCGTTCATGGCAATATTTTTCAGCACCGTATCATTAAATAAAAATGCATCCTGCCCTACAATCGAAATGTTATTTCTTAAATCTTTAATTGCATAGTCTTTATAGTCTTGTCCATCAATTCTTATTGTTCCGCCGCTTACACTCCATATTCGGTACAAAAGCGTCGTTAACGTTGACTTACCACATCCGCTCTCGCCCACTACTACATTGAAATTGTTTGGCTTAAACTTCATTGATACATCTTCCAAGACAGGTTTTTCTTCATAAGAAAAGAAAACATTTTCAAAGCTTATCTCCCTGCTTTCTTTACTCATGAACGCATTTGGTTCAAAAGAAGCCGGTTCAACTTCTGTCTCCCCCATAAAGTTTTCCAGGCGTCCCAGTGAAACAACAACCCCCTGTAAAGTCATAATCATACTTGAAATCTTTAGTACAGGAAGAACTAATCTTTGCGAATACATGTTAAATGCGATCAGGCAGCCTATTGACAAAGTGTTTCTCATCACCCTGAATCCGCCTACACCAAGTATCGTAATGGTAAACAGTGCCGACAAAAAATTTAAGACCCCTGCGTTTTTTGCGTGCACCATTTTCATTTCATTGGTGCAGTTTTCCGATTCATTTATTCTCTTATCATGCTTTTTAAAGAAATATGATTGCCCGTTACTTAATATGCAGGAAAAAGTATTTGAAACAATCGTTTCAAGTATATCCGCATAATGGCTTTGCATATCCCTGGCTTTATTAGCCTTTTCCATACTTTTCTTTTGAAAGTATCTCTGGCTGAAAAATATAATCGGCAAAATACACAAAACCATCAAAAGCATATCCGCTTGAATTCGTGCAAGAAAAAACATCATAACGATTGCTGTGATTGTATCCATCACAAAATCAAAAATGACCGGAGATGTCAATGTTTTTATTTGAGACACATCGTTCATCATGGTCGTAAGTTTTTCGCCGATACGACTGTTGCTCAAATATCTCCCATCAAGCCTGTACATGTGCTCCAGGCACTGATTCTGGTATTTGATGTACGCTCTCTTCCCCATTTCATTGTACAATTTCTGAATGCTAATCCCCAGTATCACGTCGAGGAGTGTAAAAGCCAGAATTATACATATATATGTAAAAATATTTCTTCCGTCATTTTTCGGAATCGCCTCATCCATTATCTTGATGATATAGATGGGGGGAACCAATACGCTTACTATTTTTATTGCGGATAAAACAAAAACAGCCGCACTGATTTTGATATTACTTTTTAAATATATTTCCTTTACATATTTCCATAGAATTTTCAGACTATTATTCATAACTCTTCAAATTATCCTTTGCCTCTCTGATTTTGTTGCAAAGAGTATCTATAGAACTAAACCAAAAAATATTAATATTTGAATACGTAAGTTTAATCCCTATCTCTTTTTCTATGGCTTTTACAATGCCAAACACATTGTATCTTGTTAATCCCCATTCATACAGGTGTTTACCCTTAGAATTCATGACATCATTTAAACTGACCTTCAATTTTTCCGCCATAATATCGGCAACTTTTAAATAGATCTCGTCCCTGACCGATTCCACTGTGTATTCTTTAATCGATAAAGGATTCAAACAAATATCTTCTTTTGACCATGATTGCCGCTTGGCCAATCCTTCCAGAAACGTCTCTTTATCCGCAAAACTGCAGTTTTTGATTTTGTCCCAATGCAAAGAAACAATTCCCGAAAAAACTGCCGTAGCTTTGCTGTTTCCGCCAAACAGCTCGTATTGTCCTCGCTTTCCTCTGTATAAGTATGGTACGCAGTTTGCAACACACTGAACTTCATCGGTCTTTTTATACCAATAATCATCGGGGCTTTCAAATAGATTTCCATATATCCCGATTGTTCCTCTTAAACCCGATAGCAGCGAATCTATATTTCCGTTTGCGGCAGCCGCAATAATGACTTTACCCTGAGCAGCCAAATCCGCTACTATTTTTTTGTATTGTTCCGAAAACGCCATAGAATACGTCGATAAGCTCAAATTGATGATATCCACATCCACGTCTTTTAATAAATTCAATGCTCTGAGCAATCTTTCATCGGAACAGAGATTTTTTTCATTCAATATTTTGATTACAACAAACTGAATAGCGGGATTAATCGAAAGCATAGCCGAACAGCACAGCGTACCGTGTCCGTTTGAATCATATTCACTTTCGTCACCCGTCTCCTCCGCGTATTCAACATACTTAATTACGTGATTTTTATAAAAATCCAAATCTATTCCACTGTCTATTATTGCAATTTTACAAACCAAAGCATCACCCACTAATCTTTATTTGCTTTTTTATCAATTAATGATGTCCCCATAAAGAAAAATAACATCCCCACAACGATCGCTGTCACCTTTCCTTTGTACCAATCATCTTTGACACCATATGAAAAGAAATTAAACAAAGCAGGCAGGTTTAAAGCCACGGTCGAAATCAAAATCATCCAAACCACAATTCCTATTCCGATTCCCAAACCCATGTTAGCTGATAGATTCACACACAAATAACTTATGGCGCCAAACAAAAACATTACTGCCACTACCGAAAAAAAAGCCTGAATAAACATAGTCCCCGCTTCTTGACCCACATACACATGCAAGCCTTTTATTGAGTAGCCTGCAAAGCATATGCCTATCATACATGTTAAAAAAAGAAATCTTACAAGCAATCTTTTTAAAATATCCGCTGTTTTTCTTCTGTTTGGCAACAAATTATATACTTCGGCGGTTTTTTGCTGTATTTCAATATAATAAACATTCGAAAAAGTCAGGACAGCCAAAAAACTAAAGCATCTGTCCAAAGTAGCCCCAACATCCTCATACGTGTTACATCCGAACAGGATCGGAAACATAATTGAAAACATAATCACCGGGATACTGATATACCACGGAAGAGATACGCCGATGTAAGTTTTTATTTTTCTTAATAATGGACATTTCATAGTGGTCTTTATCTACACCCTTTTCTTTTCCCATAATACTATAGCAAGCATCACTGCCAAAGCAGCCAAAGCAAGAAGCCCTATCTGATAGATATAAAATTGATCTGCCATTTTCGTCTCGAAAAACAATTCGGGATATCTGACAAAAATCGCACCCGGACGATGCATATATTCAAAAATACCTTCCACATTTTTCACTCCGGCATTCGAAAAGAAAATCTGGACAAAAATAAGCGGAATTGCCGCAAAAGGCGACTTAAAAACATTGCTCAAAAGAAGAAAAACCGCGGAAACATAAACAATGCTCGGAGTCAGACACCAAAGCGTATATTTCCATATTCTCATGGTATTTACAGTAAAATCAAATCTGTCTTTGTTAAATAAAATAATGCCCTGAAACACAAGCGTTATTACCAAAACTGCTGACAAACCAATTAATATGCTGCCAAGTGCCTGCGATAAAATATACTTTCTGCCTGATATAGGCTTGGTATGAAGAAGCTCATAGATCTCTTTCTTACTGTCCGAACTAAAATAAAACGGATAAAGAATCAGACAAAAGAACGCAAAAATAGTTCCTAAGTAATCTGCATACTTGCGCCCCATATAATCCATGTAATCTTCCCTGCTCAAAGCATCTTTTATATACTCATTAACTTCTGTTACGGATCCGAATTTTTTCCCTTCACCCACATAAAAATAGAGGGAAACATCTGCCACAAAAGGGTATTCCTTTTGTAAATAATCTATTGCGTCCCGCATCTCCATTTTACGCGCGTTAATGCAAAATTGCTCTACCTGAGATTCATCCATCCCGATTGTTTCTACCAAATCTTTTCTCAATTTAAGCAGTCCGTCATCGAATCTTTCTTCTTCCGTCATGGGTATGTACCCATCCATCACATCCGCTTCTCCGACAAGAGCTTCGTCAAGAGGCTTTATATGCGAATCATCGGAAAAGTAATTTATTTTCAGATACTTACCGCACTCCATATATACAAATACTAACATCGCTATTATGCCAATATAATATATTGGGTTTTTCATAATGCGAAACATTTTACTTTTAATGACAAAGCACATATTATGCCCCCTTGCGTCTTTACTACTTTTTTTGGTAGGTGCTCTATAATATATTATAGAGCACCACAGAGTATTACGTCATACTCCTCTTACCAGAGGAACCAGGTCTTTGCAGTGTTTTCAGCATTATGCCATTCACAACCCATAGTACTGTAGTTAGCCTTTAACTCCCAATGGGCTCCGATATAACAATCGTCGTGACAACCCTGACCCTGAACATCAAGATTAAGGCTCTTGTCCTCAATCTTTTCAATCTTCAGCATAGCTTTTTCCTCCCTTCTTTTAGTATTCCATATATTCATGTGGTTATATGGTCAAATGAAGCCTACATTATTCACAAAGTAGTACCTCAACTAAAACTACTCCATGAATTATAAAATTTAATACATGTAGAAAAAACATCAAAATCCTTCTAAAAAAGGATATAATATACTCTTTTTCTATTAATAAGTGAAAAGCAAAATTTAATTAAAATATAGTAGCTGTGTGGCTTTTAGCCATTTTCAAGGTTCCTCTGTTAATAATTTTGGTGAAGCAAGTACTTTCCTAATTTTACCTTGATATGTTCATTTGCGCACATTATTGACATAGGTAAGTTAAAGTCCCCAGTATATGCGTAATTTATTATTTTACATCTCGTCATAACACAATAATCATATCTGGCACAATCTTCACACTGCTTATTTCTTTCATTTCCTACTTCTTTTATCTTATCAAGCAATTTCTCATTCGTGATTCCGTTCTCAACAGTGCCAAGCAAAAATTCTTCGTTAAATGCAACCGCCACGCAAGGATATATCTTTCCATCAGGCGTAATTGAAAAAGACGACTTTCCGCCATCGCATAATGTATTTTTTGTTTTTACAGCAGCTGCTCCGATTAATGAACTATTTATGTAAACGCCCTCTTCTTCCCTTTTTCTGATATAAATCGCTATCTTCTTTAATTCGTCCAGATATTCTGCAAGCATTTCACTTGTCCATCTACTCGATGTAAAGTCCAAATCAGCATCAATATTTTTTATTCCCAAGTCAGCGATGCTTTTAAAATTGTCAAACACTCTCTTGTATGTATCCGGAGTGATTGTCATCCTTGCAGTTAGATTGGGGATATATCTTAATAACAAATCTACACTCTTACACACTTCGCAGAAAGTACCCTGACCGCCCATATTAATCCTGTTTTTATTATGCTCTTCCGCAGTGCCATCTATACTCACGCTTAAGGATTCAAACTTCGCTAATGCAGGTATCATTTCCCTTCTGATTAATGTGGCATTTGTTGTCATAAAAAAGCTGGTCTTACACAGGCTGTCCGCAAGCGCATCCATGATATACTCGATGACTTCATAATTAAGCAGCGGTTCTCCGCCATGAAAGCGAACAACTATATGAGTCAGGCCATTTTCTTCTATCTTCTTTTTAACAAAGTCTACTGTTTTTTGAGCAACATCCGCTGACATTTCAGCTTTATGAAAATCCTTTTCATAACAATAAGTACAATATAAATTGCATTTTGTGGTTACAAATATCGTAAAAGTTGCCTTTTTCATCTATGATTCCACCTGTGCCGGCTTTTCTCCCCAAATAATCGGGTATAAATAAGCTTTTTTCCCTTCACAATAATCAGATAGATCTGAATGTTCACTCCTATAGTCCATAGCAGCATACGGACATGTCCAGCAAAAGTATCGAACATTACAATCACTGCAAATTTGTTCGTAATATGGATTGAACCTGTAAAATTCCATATCATTGTCAGAAATCGAATTCATGCGCTTCTTTAGAAAATCATATAGAGATTCTATCTCCATAATATTTCCGATTTTCTCCATACAGCTGTCAAAGGTATTACAAGGATAAATGAACCCCGATTCATTGATGTTAATCATTCTGATTCCGGCCTTACAAGTGCACGCCTTAGTAGCATCTCTAGCCTTTTCGATAGGAATACCGACTTTTTCATCTGCTTGTGTTATTTTCTCTAACTTTCTTAAGTATTCTTCATTTTCTTTCGCTCTCCCCGTAAATGAAAGTCTCCTTATCATCGGTTCCACGTTAAGCTTTTTACACAGTTCTCTAAACTTATTCTCTCCCTCATAATCCCTTCCCAGCGATACCATCGAAAGCGCTATTTTTTTCATTCCTTTTTCTTGCAGTAATGCAATATTTTTAATAACACGGGAAAAAACATTCTTTCCTCTGATGCTGCTGCAACTTTCTTCATCATATCCATCAAGACTAATATCAATCGACTCAACATTTTCGACGATATCCTTGACATTGTCATTGTTAATCAAAAGAGCATTTGTCATAAGCGCGATTTTAACATTCTTATCTTTTTTCTTTATATAACGAAGAATTTCAAAAAAATCTTTTCGCACCAAAGGTTCTCCGCCTGACAAAACAATAGTTTTCATTCGACACGGCACCAGTTTATCGATTATGCCCTTTATATCGTTTGTATCAAGAGGTTCGTCTCCTTCCAGGCCTTTTGCACTTGCAGCGCAATGTTTACACTGCAGATTGCACCTGTTGGTTATCGAAAATTGAACGCTCTCCAGCTGTGGTTCTTCTTCACATTCTCTTTCTTCGGCATCCACAACCACGCCTATTTTTTCCAGCCCATCAACCAGTTTTTTTATGTAAGCCTTGTCATCTTCATCCATAAAGGCTTCCAGAAAATCTTCTTTGGGCAGTCCTGCTTCCATGCCCCTTAGCAGATATTCATAACACTCTTTGGAAAATCTGATCCACCCGCCATCATACCGATTTACAGCCACAACCTGATTTCCATTGAATAAGAACTTTGCGCTTTTCGAAAAGCACATAGCATCCTTTTTCATTTTGATATACCCCCGGATTATTTTTAAATATTAAATCAATAAGCCCTTTCGCAAGAATGTCGTCCATGATTTTTGTGAAAGGGCTTTGATAATTTTTGATTGTTTTGCTTATGGCGCAGCCATTCAAAAATGATAAAACGGGTAAACACCAATGCAGTACTGGATACAGTCACATTATCGTTTACTGGCCGGAACTCCTTGCCGGATTTTAACAGGGATTTGCAGACTTTGCAGCAACACTCAACGGACCAGCGGCAGCCATACCTGCGTATAATCTCGGCGTCTGAATACGAACAATCCATGGACAGGAATGATGATATGCTTATTGCGGTTGCGCACGAAAACAAGTTTTACGGGTATACGGTGTTTCTTTGGTCTGACCGTGACGGAACCGAATATGTCACCCGGAGTATGATGCAGATATTATTTGAAGCCAATGACATCCAGACCCAAGCCTGGGACGTTTTTAATAAACGGCTCGTTGGTAAACCATGTGAGATATAGTTTGCGTTATTAACAGGCTACTGGTCAAGAGGCGTCTCCAAAAGCGTCCTGTCCCCGTCCTCCTCATCGCCATCCGGCCCAATATAGCTGGCCCCTCCAACCGCATCAGTGCCCAGGGCGTCTCCCTGGATCTGAGATCCGTCTTCTATCGGACTTTCCATTAATATCCCTTCTGCCTCTCTGCCGCTGCCCTCTGAACCAATGTGATAAGCCCCGTCCTGGGAATCAGCGCCTGTGCCGGTCGCCGCAAAGTTTTTCGCGTATATGTTTACACCCACTATCACCACTGCGCAAAAGCAGATCAGAATAAAAAACAATACCATTCTTTTTGTCTTCATGCTTCCCTCCTACAAAGAATATGACCCCGTAACCTTAATCGGCTTTGAGTCCCTGTTATATACCCCTATGCTATATGTTCCATCAACAGGAACGGTTATCTCGGAACTGCAGGAACTTTCATGAATGATTTCACTTGTCCAGGGCCTGCCTATATCACGATTAAAAAGGGCCAGAGAAAACTTTCCTGTGCTCTCAAAATTGCAGAAGATTTTTGTTCCCGCGGACAAATTGAACTGATTTTGACCATAGTACACATAGCCTACCGGAATCTCGTCAAAATCTAAATTCGCCGTATACCTTGGCATTATTGACACAAGGACATCCGCTTCTATCAGCTGAAGATTCTCATCTGTCTCAGCCTCATATAAACTCTCATTGGCATACGCTGTCATACACATTGATACACACAAAACAATACTTACAATCCAAGCAACCATCTTTTTCGTCATTTTCATACAACTCCTTTCTACCTGCAAAATAAATATAGGTTTGCATCACTAAAGACATATCCCCTCAATGCACAATTGCATATACGCTTACATTCTCAGTATAAATTCCGCCCTCCCTTCTTTGAAAAATAATTACCAAACTCCAAATAAATTGCAATTGCGCTTTGGGTTTCTCATTTACAAAAACATCTATCATTAAAACGCCTTCTAAAATTTCTTTTATATATTTTATCCAAAAAGTCTTTTCCTTTATTATATAAAAGTATCCTTATATTGTCAAGTACCAACCCGCATATCACTGCGCACACAATCCGTATACCACCGCAAGAATGAATTATATCCATCGTGCTCCCCTTCCCATACAACAAGCGCCCCACATACGCAAATGCAATATGTGCGGCGCTCAAAATCCCTTATTCTCTATTTTCCATTTATCCCCTGTTCTGCCGGGCCACCAGCTGATCAGCACCGTACTTCCTGCGCAGAGCCGGCTTCTCGATCTTGCCGGTGGCGTTCCGGGGCACCTCCGCGAAGATAATCTTCTTGGGCCTCTTATACCGCGGCAGTTCTTCACAGAATTTTTGGATCTCCTCCTCCGTGCAGGACATCCCCTCCTTAACGGCGATTATTGCGCCGGTGATCTCACCCAGGCGATTGTCCGGCAGGCCGATCACCGCCACATCCTTCACTTTTTCGCAGGCGCTCAAAAAGTTTTCGATCTGCACGGGATAGATATTTTCTCCACCGCTTACAATCACGTCCTTCTTTCGGTCCACCAGGAAAATGAAGCCGTCCTCATCCTGCATGGCCATGTCCCCGGTACGCAGCCAACCATCTCTCAGGGTAGCCGCCGTGGCCTCCGGATCATTGTAATAACAGGTCATGACACCGGGACCCTTGACGCACAGTTCTCCCACGTCCCCCTGCGCCACAGGCTGCCCGTCCTCGTCCACAATCTTGCACTTCCAGCGGTAACCGGGCACACCTATGGCTCCCACCTTCCGAATATTCTCGATTCCCAGATGTACGCAGCCCGGCCCGGTGGATTCGGACAGGCCGTAGTTGGTATCATACATATGATGAGGGAAATATTCCCTCCAGTGCTTGATCAGGGACGGCGGAACAGGCTGGGCGCCAATGTGCATCAGTCTCCACTGCCCCAGTTCATAATTCTCCAGCTTCAAGTCTCCCCGATCCAGGCTGCCCAGAATATCCTGAGCCCAGGGAACCAGCAGCCAGACAATGGTACAGTGTTCCTTGGATACTGTATCTAAAATAATTTCGGGCGTGGCGCCTTTAAGCAGTACAGCCCTGCTGCCTGCACACAGACTCCCCATCCAGTGGAACTTGGCCCCCGTATGGTACAGAGGAGGAATGCACAAAAACACATCGTCTCGATCCGTCAGATGATGCTTCTGCTCCATCTGAGCCGCCTGGGTCAAACTCTCATGATTGTGCAGAATGGCCTTGGGAAAACCGGTAGTACCAGAGGAAAAATAGATGGCGGCATCGTCCTCCTCCTCCAGGCGCACCAAGGGCGGCTGGCTGGAACAGTCCGCCACCAGTTCCCGATAACTCTCGGCAAAGGTGGGGCAGCCGTCTCCCACATAAATCAACAACCGGCCTTTGCTGAGTTGTCCTTCTATGGACTCAATACGACCGATAAATTCCGGCCCGAAAAACAGGATATGTACCTCTGCCAGATCTGCGCAATACTGAATCTCTTTGGCGTCAAAGCGAAAGTTAAAGGGCACGGCAATGGCTCCTGTTTTCAGGATGCCGAAATAAATGGGCAGCCATTCCAGACAGTTGAACATCAGGATCGCTACCCGGTCCCCTTTCTGAATCCCCCGCTGAATCAGCATGTTGGCCACTCTATTGGCCTTCTCGTCAAATACGCTCCAGGTAATCTCTCTCCTGTAAGGCTCCGCAGAGGTCTGCTGCACCAGATCATACTCTTTCCAGGTGGTGCGCTTGGTATCTTTCATCGTGGGATTCAGTTCCACCAAGGCCACTTCGTCCCCATATAGCTTGTGATTTCTCTCCAGTAAATCCGTAACGGGCATTGTCTTTCCCTCTCTGTACTTTTTTTCTGTGACGCTTTAAAGCGTTATAATACATCTTACTATACCTGAGAGAAAAAGTCAATGCGAGTAAAATATCTATCTTTATATCCCATTCATATTTTCCCGAAACGTATCAAAATCTTTTACCGCTGATGCCATTATATACCATTTTTTCAGAATCCTACTGTCCTCTTCGCTGTCGATGCGCTGGCGTATATCTCTGGGAATCTCCCCCAGACGCTCCAAAAACGTACATATTACCTGCCGCTCTCCCTCTGCCCTTCCCTCTGCGATTCCAATTAACTTTCCAAGGGCCATCCCAGCCTCCCGGCCGTCTTCATACGCCTCTTCCCGTTCCACTTCCACCGCATCATCATAATTCCACTGTGTATACAACATATTTACCACCTCCGAACCATGATTCCTTATAAACTCCGTCAAGACTCCCTCTACTTTGCAGTCCCTGACTGCCCGTTTAATCGCCTCGTCGCGAACCCATCCGGCGCCCAAATACTCTTTGATCCTCTGAATAAACCATGAATATTCATACATCGGACGGCATTCTTTCAACAGCTTATGTCCTGCTGGCAGATTTATATTGATTACTTTCACTTCCAATTCTACCATAGGATGCTCTGTTTTATCAAGAAATGCATCCGAAAGCCGCAATATTTTTTCTGGCGGACAGGTCTCATTACCATTGTAAAAAACATAGAACTCCGGCGTAGGAATCCGAAACTGTCTGCGTTTATAGAGCGTCCGCTCATCCAGCAGTTTCTCCAGAGTCCTTCCCAGATACAGTAAATCCCGCAGGGGCATGTTCTCGTTAATCGTAGACTGATGTTCACTGATGACCAGCACCCGATTCTTCACCGTGAACGCCAGATCATTCTTCCTGGCGACGAACAGCACTCCCTCCAGCGTCACATAAGTAATATCGTCTGGGGTTACCTCTTCGTCCCCCAGAGCGGCATACAGTCTCGACGCGTTTTCCGGTTCTCCGAAATACGCCGTAAACGCGCTGTCTTTCACCTCTCGGTTCGAAATAACTCTGCCGCTCTCTTTGGTCATAAATATTTTCTCCTCCCATGTATAGCACAAAAAAGCAGAAAGAATAACCCCCCGCCTGATGCGAGACCGCTATTCTTTCTGCCGTTGTAACTTTTATTATACACAATGAGAGATGAATGTCAAGTACCCAACATCTTTTCTTATTTAATAACTCCCTTTTCAGATTGGTGTTGCTGAAAGCGGATTTGCTGAACCATTCGTCAAAATATTCAAAGTGGGCAGTCCTCCACCAGTGGATGACTGCCCGATAAACTGGAAGTTATAAATCTGTTAAAAAAATCTCTGGTATTTGCTTTTTTCTAAATTTATGTTTTTGAACTTTAGTAAGTGGTATCTCATAATGTCTGCCGCTCTCTTTATATTTATTATCCAGAATATTATTGTAAAGAGAATTGATAAACTGTTTCCATTCGCTTAATCCACTTTTTTCTGCAAGCCCCTCTAAATAAGCAAATCCATCGGCAAGATAAAAAATCTTTAATGCTAATGCTAAATCACAATGAGGATTGATCAAAATCTCTTTTGGGGTTTCAAATCCATCATCCCAATTATATTCGTTCAAAAGTTCTTCCAGATCCTCATATAACATTTATAATGCCCTCCATCCTGATTTGTTGAGCCAATTATAGCACAGGATGCCTGTCATATCAATGTTCCTCTGTAGAAATCGCCGGAGTTATATTCCAGCAACACTTATTTTAAAAAGGATTTTAATAAATCTTTTTAATATATTTTTATATATTTCATGGTATTTATATATCTTATGATTTCCCTGACCTTGATGTAACGTACTTACCGCAGCACCGCCACACTGTAGGAAGGCAAAGTCAAAGTGTCTCCGCTCAGTGTTACTTTCTCTCCGTCCACAGAAAGATATCCCACGATTTCCGTATAACCATACTGTTCCCTGGAAAGCGTCACTTCCTTTTTGTCTGTCTCAGACAGATTATAGATCAGGTAAATTGTACTCCCATTATAAGTCTTGGAGATGGCGGCGATATCCAGATCCGTGATCTCCTCCAGCCGGGCCACTGTTCCTCTGGCAATCTCGGGATTCTGATTTCGCAGCAGGATAGTGTCTTTGTAAAAGCTGTAAATGGAATTTTCGTCCTTCATCTGTTCCTTGGCACAGACAAAACGATTTTCCTGGGGTTCCATATCTGCAGGGCCATCCGTCATTCCCTTGGCCTGGCTGTCGTCCGACCAATACATAGGTGCCCGTTTATTCTCATCCCTTCCGCTGCCGGTCATGCCGATCTCCTCGCCGTAATACACAAAAGCGCTGCCGCTCATCAGCACATTGAGGGGGGCCGACATCTTGATCTTTCGTTCGTCATACCGCAGATATCCCGCCGCCCTGGACAGGTCATGATTGACAAAAAACGGTGCGTCAATACCGTCCTCCCGGTTGTCCCGTATGGCATTCTGTATTCTTACCAGAGCCTTGGCGTAAGCCTGGGCGCTGTTGCTCTCCCCGTTGTAAGTCAGCGTCTTGGTAATCACACCGGAGGAATCCGCGAACTCAAAATTGAAGAAACTGTCTATACCGCTGGCATAATATTGTGCGTATACATTCATGCCGTCCCAGCACTCCCCTACCATATAGGCATTGGGATCAATGAATTTCACATAATCGTTCACCCAGGTCAGAACTTCCACGTTCTTGCTGGTATCATCGCCGTAAAAATGCTTTACGGCGTCTAACCTGAAGCCTCCCACTCCCTTATTCAGCCAGAAACTCATAATATCTTCAAATTCTTTCCGAAGCGCCTCACAGTCGAAGTTCACGTCCGGCATCCTGTCTGAAAAAGCGCCCTCGTAGTAGTAGTCCGTATTCCCTACCCGGTAATAGGTGGGCGAAGATGGATCTCCTTTGACGAAATTATAATAGGCATAATAGGGACATTCCTCTGCGGAGGGTTCCTTCCCCTCTTCCAACTGCCCCAGATATTCGCAGGCTGTCGTAAACCAGGGGTGCTCCGAGGAAGTATGGTTCAATACCAGATCAATAATCAGCTTGATCCCCCGCTTGTTGCACTCCTCCAACAATCTGTCAAAATCCTCCATGCTGCCGTACAGCGGATCAATGGCCTTATAATCCGTCACGTCATATTTATGATAGGAAGGGGAAGGCATAATGGGCATCAGCCAGATCCCATTAAAACCCATGTCCGACACATAGTCCAACTTGGAAATTACTCCCTGCAAATCTCCGATTCTGTCGCCGTCGCTGTCGTTAAACGAATACACAAATATCTCATACCATGTACGGTAATTATCGTCGATTACCTGCACTTCCCGGGAGCGCCAATCCTCTCCCTTGCCGCATGCCCCCAGGCTGCCCACCAGCAATACGCAAAACAGCAATACCGCCAGCATTCTCTTTCCCCTTTTTCCCGCCAGACGCATCTTCATTCCTCCTCCAAATATGCATTCATTCTATGTAAATCTTCTGTATCAAGAGTAACACCCTTTTGCCGCATTTGTCAAGCATATCAGACACCACCGCCTTACGCCCGGCCGCAGAAAGTGGATAATTTTTCTGTGGGACAGCAGTCTTAATTCTCCACTTTTACAGCCACCTGATATACGTCTTCATACACCACCTCCCCCACATAATTGGTATAGACCACATCATAGGGACGACGGTATTTGTCCAGCAATTCCAGGATGGGCTGCAGACGGTCCAGCATATGAACTGTAGACGCAGTCTTAAAATAACAGATTATTTTCTGATCCCCGGTGGTGCACATGGGCGGTTCGGACAGGTGGTCTACAAACCACTGCTCCGTTTCTTTGAATATGGCCGCATCCTCCCCGCTCATAATTCCGTCATAAATCAAACGCCAGCACAGGGAAAATACCCCTTTGGGCGCCTTGGTTACATAGGACAATTCTCTGCCCTGGATTCTCACATATTTTAAGTCCATAAATTTTCTCCTTCCTATTCCAAAATATATTTGGATAATATCCCTTACAGCCGATAAGGAATTATATATCTTATGGCTTGCAAGACTGTTTCTTCCTAAACCTCCATGCCCGCTGGGCACCACCATAAATGAAACTGTGCAGA
>BLLU01000108.1 GCA_011959105.1 Lachnospiraceae bacterium
ACTCCGAGTCAGCATCTGTAGACCCGAAACCGGGTGATCTACCCATGTCCAGGATGAAGTTGCCGTAAAAGGCAATGGAGGTCCGAACGCACATCCGTTGAAAAGGGTGGCGATGAGGTGTGGGTAGGGGAGAAATTCCAATCGAACCCGGAGATAGCTGGTTCTCCTCGAAATAGCTTTAGGGCTAGCCTCGCGTAAGCCTGCCGGAGGTAGAGCACTGAATTTCCTAGGGGGCGTCAAAGCTTACCGAAGAATATCAAACTCCGAATGCCGGAAAGGCGGTGCGCGGGAGTCAGACCGCACGAGATAAGTTGGGCGGTCAAAAGGGAAAGAGCCCAGACCTACAGCTAAGGTCCCAAAGTACGTGTTAAGTGGAAAAGGATGTGGGATTTCAAAGACAACTAGGATGTTGGCTCAGAAGCAGCCACACATTCAAAGAGTGCGTAATAGCTCACTAGTCGAGAGGTCCCGCGCCGAAAATGTCCGGGGCTGAAACACGACACCGAAGCTTAGGAATGATACAAAGGTATCATTGGTAGAGGAGCATTGGGCGCTGGGAGAAGCTGCACCGAAAGGAGCAGTGGACGGCGCCGAAGAGAGAATGCCGGAATGAGTAGCGAGAGGGAGGTGGGAATCCTCCCGGCCGAATATCCAAGGATTCCAGGGTAAAGCTGATCTGCCCTGGGTAAGTCGGGGCCTAAGGCGAGGCTGAGAGGCGTAGCCGATGGACAACAGGTGGAAATTCCTGTACTATGATCGCCCAGAACTGTGGGGACGCATCTGTAAGGCGCGAGCCGGGAGAGAGAGACCCGGTACAAGCGGCAGAGGAGTCAGACAGGCAAACCCGTCTGGCAATCCGAAACCGTGAAGAGGACCGAACAAGAGTAGGGAAGCGCGGTGAGCAGGTGCCAAGAAAAGCCGCTATAGCAGCGATCATACCCGTACCGTAAACCGACACAGGTGGATGGGGAGAGAATCCCAAGGCCGACGGGAGAAGCATTGTCAAGGAACTCGGCAAAATGACCCCGTAACTTCGGGAGAAGGGGTGCCCCTGAGAAGGGGCCGCAGAGAATAGGCTCAAGCAACTGTTTAGCAAAAACACAGGTCTATGCGAAACCGAAAGGTGAGGTATATGGGCTGACGCCTGCCCGGTGCTGGAAGGTTAAGAGGAGAGGTTAGGGAAACCGAAGCCTTGAATCCAAGCCCCAGTAAACGGCGGCCGTAACTATAACGGTCCTAAGGTAGCGAAATTCCTTGTCGGGTAAGTTCCGACCCGCACGAAAGGCGTAATGATTTGAGCACTGTCTCGACAATGCACCCGGTGAAATTGAAGTGCCAGTGAAGATGCTGGCTACCTGCGCCAGGACGGAAAGACCCCATGGAGCTTTACTCCAGCTTGGCACTGGGATTCGGTGCTGCATGTACAGGATAGGTGGGAGGCATTGAGGAAGCGGCGCCAGCCGCTTCGGAGCCGATGTTGGGATACCACCCTTGCAGCACTGGGTTTCTAACCTGCGGCCGTGACCCGGCCGAGGGACAATGTCTGGCGGGGAGTTTGACTGGGGCGGTCGCCTCCGAAAGGGTATCGGAGGCGCTCAAAGGTTCCCTCAGAATGGTTGGAAACCATTTGAAGAGCGCAAAGGCAGAAGGGAGCTTGACTGCGACACCGACGGGTGGAGCAGGTACGAAAGTAGGACTTAGTGATCCGGTGGTATAAAGTGGGATTGCCATCGCTCAACGGATAAAAGCTACCCTGGGGATAACAGGCTTATCACTCCCAAGAGTTCACATCGACGGAGTGGTTTGGCACCTCGATGTCGGCTCATCGCATCCTGGGGCTGTAGCAGGTCCCAAGGGTTGGGCTGTTCGCCCATTAAAGCGGTACGCGAGCTGGGTTCAGAACGTCGTGAGACAGTTCGGTCCCTATCCGGCGCAGGCGTAAGATATTTGAGGGGAGCCGTCCTTAGTACGAGAGGACCGGGACGGACGGGCCGCTGGTGTACCTGTTGGGGATCGACCCCATGGCAGGGTAGCCAAGCCCGGCAGGGATAAACGCTGAAGGCATCTAAGCGTGAAGCCCCCCCCGAGATGAGATATCTGAGAATGGAGCGCAAGTGAAGTTCAGAAGATCCCTTAGAGAGAATGAGGTAGATAGGAATGAGGTGTAAGCACAGCAATGTGCTCAGCTGACATTTACTAATAGGTCGAAAGTTTAACCGAAGGAGCGTAAGGGAAGAAGGATGTAGGGAAGAGGAAGCAGAAGAGGATGTAAGAGAGTTCAGTGTTCGGTTTTGAGGGTATGGGATCTGCATATTTTTTGCAGGATTCGCATATGATATAGAAGATATGATATCCTGTATCGTATCTTTTGTTATATGATAGAAGTATATAATATAATCCTCGATAGCTCAATGGTAGAGCACTCGGCTGTTAACCGAGTTGTTGTAGGTTCGAGCCCTACTCG
>BLLU01000109.1 GCA_011959105.1 Lachnospiraceae bacterium
GAACCTCTACCGCAGAAATAGGGAATGTGTAAGTACAGCCGGGGTCATAGGTTCCCGCTTCCCAGTCAGCCTTGAATCCTTCAAAATCATCTTCATAAGCGCAAAACGGGTTATATTGTTCTGCTTCATACATAGCAAGCATTACCCGTTTATCATCTTCTTTCTTCCAGTTCCATAAGTGCCAGCTTTCGTGATTGTCATAGTCCCACATACTTACCCATAGTTCTAAGCCGTCCCACAATTCATCAGCTTTCTTCATGTGCTTAAACTGATTGAAAGTAAATCCCTGTCCCTTTAACTCCTGCTGGTAGTCCTTTACCTCTTTTCCTGCCGTATGCAGCCGCACAAATGCAACTTTCGGAAGATACGGCGGCTTTTCTTTGTCAACCTTCACTTTTCTTTCCTCCCGTCTATCCTGTAAGCAATACGCATGATTGCTTCCATTGTTTTTTTTATGTTCGTGTCCGTGTCTGCCGTAATGTTTAACACGTCCGCTATATCCCGCAATTCCTCTGCGGTTTCTTCGTCCGACTTTTCAGCCAGACAGTCAGCGCATATCCCCTGCCCGTCCTCCGGCAGCGTCTTTCCGCAGATAATACATTTTTCACGGTCCATGCCCGCACCTTCTTTCACCAGTCCTGCATTTTCTTCACCGTTTCTGTCAATGCCTTTTCCCTCTCTATCAACGCCCGGACTTCATACGGGGCAAGCCCTGTTTCCTCATACTCAAACAATTTCTTTGCTGCCCGTACAACGCCCACATTCTGCCTTAAAACGGGTTTTCCGCTTCCTGTGCTTATCTCTGTAAGCCTTTCCCGTTTCCTGCCCTTTTTGCCCCTCTGTGGCTTCTCCTGCGCCTGCTGCCGGGCGGCAATCTTCGCCCCCTGTGAAACTATTGCATTATGCGGGATATATCCCCGCATGGCGTTATTAGAAGCCCTTACCGCCGCTTTCTGTATGTTCACGTCTTCCCCTCCTTTAATTTGTGATTCTTAAAAACTGAAACATACAGGCTTCATCATGCAGAAGAATCACTTCCCCGTCTTCGTTCAGGGTAACAACCGTTAAAAATTTCGGCTTTGCAATTCCCTTTTCCTCTGCTTCAATCTCTGGCGGCGTGTCATTATACCTCCAGCACATATTCAGCGCATTATATACACGCTC
>BLLU01000110.1 GCA_011959105.1 Lachnospiraceae bacterium
TTCTTACCAAAAAGGAGCCATTTTTTACCAAAGACACAAACTTTTTTACACTACCGCGCCGTTGCATGTGATTTCGATCAGGTAGATCTCGGCATGCCTATCACGCTTCCGTTTCCCATGTTTATTTTGGCATATTTTCTTCTGTAATGGAATAGAAAGGCTGGTAAATCCGGTTTTTACACCGCTTTTACCAGCCTTTTAAGATTTAATGCAGTTGCCGGTAAGAGGCATTCTTCCGTTGCTTTCTCAAGGCCTCTTTTCTCTATCTTATTCAGTTTTGTTTTCGTTTTAAAACGGCAAATGTTCTGCCCATATTTTCCTCAGCCGCATGATCCTCAGATAACCGCTGGTTCACCCTAAATGCAGACGGATACAAATTATTTATATAATATGGCTGTCTACCATATTGACAACTGTTTTTGTGTGTGTTATGGTGTATTTGCAATAGCAATACAGTTAAAGCAGAAATGGTGGTGAGAATTTGGAAATAGTCGTAAGCAATAAAGCAAGCCGACCGCTGTATGAGCAAATTTCTTCACAGATTAAAGCCGCTATTATGAGTGGAGAACTGAAAGCTGGTGAAGCGATTCCATCTGTGCGTTCATTGGCAAAATCGCTGCACATCAGTATTCTTACAGTACAAAAGGCTTATGCAACTTTGCAGGAAGATGGTTTTATTGAAACAACTGCTGGAAAAGGCTGCTATGTGTCGGCACAAAACCAAGACTTCTATCTTGAAGAACAACAAAAGAAGATAGAGGAAAAATTTGCAGAGGCAATCGAAATTGCCCGCACAAGCGGAATATCTCTCAACAAGTTGACCGATTTGCTAACCCTTATGTATCAGGAGGATGATGGAGAATGAATGATGCTTTAATTATTTCAGGTCTAACTAAGACATATAAAGATTTTATGTTGAATGGAGTTTCATTTTCTGTTCCATGTGGTTCTATTGTAGGACTGATTGGTGAAAATGGAGCCGGAAAAAGTACAACTATCAATGCAGTGTTGGGACTTATTCAGAAAGAGGCTGGCAGCATTTGCGTTTTAGGTAAAGAGCAACTGGATAACGAAATCAAGGAACAGATTGGTGTCGTATTTGACGGCAATAACTATCCTGAAATCTTTTCTGCCCGAAAACTCAACCGGGTTATGAAAGACATTTATCATTCATGGGAAGAACACACATTCCTGAACCTTTTGAAAAATTTTTCTTTATCTGCTGATAAACCGGTTAAGCAATTTTCAAAAGGAATGAAAATGAAATTGGCAATCGCAGTTGCCTTGTCCCATAATTCTAAACTGCTGATTTTGGATGAAGCCACCAGTGGACTTGATCCCGTCATACGAGATGATCTATTAGACATCTTATTGGACTTTGCACAGGACGAAACTCATTCTATTTTGATTTCTTCGCACATCACTACTGACCTTGAAAAAATTGCTGACTACATTGTTTTTATTCACGAAGGGCAAGTAGTATTCTCAAAGCCGAAGGATGAGCTGATAGAGCAGTATGGTATCATTAAGTGTGGAGCCGCACAGTTCGAGGCATTGGATAAACTGGACATCATTGTATATCGCAAGATGGATTATGAATGGCAGGTGTTGGTTGCTGATCGTGTTGCCATGAAGAAAAAATATCCCAAAGCACTGATTGATTCAGCTTCGATTGACGAAATTATGCTTCTCTATGTAAAAGGAGAAAGGGGGAAATAAAATGAAAGGCTTATTACTTAAAGATTATTATTTAATCAAGTCTGTGCTATATATCATACTCGTAGTTTTTGCAGTGGTTGGAATAGGAATGTCTTTTTTGACTTCCACATGGGTTTTAACTGTAATTGCAACTGTTATGCTCGGAATGATCTCTGTAACGACGATAAATATGGACAGAAACTCTGGTTGGAAAAAAGTTTCGATTGTTTTACCTGTATCCAGAACAGCTGTTTTAGACTGTAAATATATTTTGTATTTACTACTTAGTGGGATCGGTTTGCTTTTAGGTGTCATTCTGGGTGTTGTGGCATCCATCATAAAAGGTCAAATTGACTATCAATCTATGATGCTGTTTGTTAGTATCGGCATTGCTATGGCATTGCTTTCTGGAAGCGTGACGATGCCGCTCACATTCCTGCTTAGTGAAGAAAAAAGTATGTTGGCTTTAATCATTGCGTACCCTCTTTCCGCTTTCGTATTCGTAGGAGCTGCGCTACTAATTGATAACAAGTTGCTCGCTTGTGGTCTTGTGACTATTGTAGGTGTATTACTTTATGCGATTTCGTGGCTGATTTCGAGAAAACAAATTATAAATAAGGATATGGCTTAAAAAGGAGAATGAATATGGTAAACAAAGAAAAGCGGTTTGAAACGATTTATACACAAGGAACTTCGTGGAGCATAGTCATTGATAATGAAACAGGCGTTAATTATCTTGTCCATGATACAAGTATAACCCCCTTATTGAATAAAGATGGGAGTATCGTCATTACTGATGTCAATAAGTAACTAATCTGGGGTCATTCCTTTGGCGTTTCGCAGTTCCAGCGCCACAGGCCGGAGCTAAAAGCACTTTTTTGAAAAAACTGTCCATTGTAACATTTCGCGGACATCTGGGGCTTATAATGGCCTTATCAAATATGGAGGTGATACAACTATGACATGTCCTTTTGAGAATGACACCAGCGCCATTGTAAAAAAATTAGCAGATCGAAGCATGAAAGCGGATAAAAGACGCAATGCGTTTATCGTCATAACGATTGCTTTTGCAGTTAGTCTGATGATGGTATTAGCATTATATAACCTCGGAACAGACCGTGAAAATAGGCTTTATCTGCAAGGCCGTTATCAAGGCAGCTTTATTAACAGTACTGGTACCGTCTTTGAAAAACTGAAACATGACAACCAGATCGAAGTAGTCGGCAAAGAGGCTGCAATGGGAACGAGCCGTATCAATGACTATACTTTGGATGTGTATTACAGAGATCAAAATGCACTTGAACTAAAAGGCGTTACCGACTTACTGGGAAAAATGCCGGAGGCAGAAAATGAAATTATTGTGGAACAGTCCTATTTGGAGCATTTAGGGCTGCCGGTTCAACTGGATCAGACCGTTACACTGGATATGCCTTTTGGAGAAAATCAGACATATCATGTTTGCGGCATTATTCTAAGCAGTAATGCGTCCCGCATTTATCAAATTATTGTATCGGATGGTTTGTATAGCCGGTATGGAGAAGCGAATTGTTACGATCTTTTGGTTCGCTTGAAAAATACCGAAAATATGGACAGCGAAACTTTGAAGCTGTTGATAGACGAAATTGCGGAACAAAGCAGTGTACCTGAACAGTATGTTATGTATAGCTCTACCTACTTTGGATTGGCAGAAGAAAAATCTACGCAGGAGCTATTAGTGATTATCGGAGCAAGCAGTTTAATTGTACTGGCCTGTTCTTTGGTTATTTACAGCCTGTTCTACATTTCTGTTATTGGGAAAACACATGAGTATGGCAGACTGCGTGTGCTGGGGGCTGCATCGGTTCAGATCAAGCGTATCGTGCGAAAAGAAAGTTTTTTGTTATCCTGTGCCGCAATTCCTATCGGCGTTGTATTAGGAAGTGTTTTGGGCTATTGTTTCGTCCCGGACGGCTGGCATTGGATGACTACACTGAAATGCGCCGTTGTGATTGCCATTGTTACAGAAATTGCCTTAAAAATTGCTGTCCATACCCCTGTAAAGAAAGCATCTATGGTATCGCCTATTGAGGCGCTGCGAATCAATACTGCTGATACACCGGCGACAGAAAAAACGCGGATCGAACATCGAAAAATCACGCCATCTTCGCTTGCCCGAATGAGCTTTGCCCGGAACAAGAAAAAAGCTATTCTAACCGTATTGTCGTTAGGATTTGCCGGAGTTTTACTGATGTGTGCCGCCGCCTACCTTAATTCAAATGATGTAGAAAGCATGGCAAAACAGCAATTTACAAATGGCGATATTGTACTTTCCCTCGATCCCGCCAACACAAATGCGGAAGATCGCCCCGCCGGGATCAATGCACTTCAAACGGAAAATCCATTGGATGAAGTTTTGGAAGAAACGATTTCAGATATGGATGGCGTAAAGAATATTGAATTTATAAAGGGCTGTGTTTCAAATATGGAATTTTCAACTCCTTTCAAGGATGGTAACAGCCATTTCTTTACCCAAATTGGAATCCCCGAAAATCAGTACGAGGCCTTTTCACAAGGACTGATTGAGGGAACCGCAGACCGCCAGAAACTTATCAATGGAAAAGGAGTTATCGTTGATAATTCAACCAAGCTGTTAAGCGACTATTATAATTACACCCCTCAAATTGGCGATATAGTCAAAGTGGAAACAGCGGATGGAAAATGGGAAGAATTTACTGTAATGGGGATCGGGAAAGCTCCTGATCTCGGTGGGGATTCAGCATTTTTCTATTTCCCGCAGGAACTTTTACCTATAATGAAAGAAAATATTTCCAACTTCAACATGACCTGCATTGTAGATGTAGAAAGAGGTCAGCTTACAGAAGTTGAGAATAAGATTTTCCAGTTGGCTGAAAGTCATGGAGGTATAGAAGTTTTCAGCATCAGCGATATTATTACTTATCTGCATGAGGAAATGGATCATATAAAAATGCCGTTATATGGATTGGTATTTTTCATTGCTGTTTTTGGGCTAATCAGCCTTATCAATACGCTAATGACAAACATTATATCAAGACAGCAGGAATTTGGTATTTTACAGTCTGTGGGGTTGAGCAGTAAGCAATTCTCCAAAATGCTGCAAACAGAATGCTTCTATTATGTTGCTGGTACGGCTATTCTAACTTTAACAATTGGAACTTTAGCAGGATTTATACTCTGCAAAGTTTTCAATCAGGTTGGGACATTCGGGACATTGACTTATCATTTTCCAGTTTTAGAAATAAGTATATTTTTTGCAGCGCTTTTCTTCATACTGGCAGCTTATTCCGTTTTCACTGTACGATATAGCAAAAGACATCCTGTGATTGAGCGTATTAAAACAATGGAGTAAATTTTCCTTTATCAGAAAATTATGTTTTCCGCAACACGGGATATTTGCCTGTTATACTATCTGCAAAAAGTAAAGGTTTAGAAATGTCCGAGCGTTGTAACATTTCCCCCCGATTTTCAATGAAATTTTTTGGCCGCTGTAACATTTCACGGACATTTGGGTTTTACAATGACCTTATCAACAAAAGTGAGAAGGCGACGCAATGGAACTGCCTCCCCTGTTGCCCTTGTGCTGGTGTTCCGGCAATGGCTGGCCCGACACATCCGCTGGACGGTTGCCTTGACTGCCCTCTGTGATGTTCTCCTGTTTTGGTATGACTGTTCTACTATGAGAGCTTTGGCCTGTTTGCCGTGCTGATTCTGGTACAGTTGGCGGCCACCGGCGAAGCAGCGTTCCGCGTTTACAACAAACAAAGAAAGGATTGAATTTTATGAGCATTTTACAGACTATCGACCTGAAAAAGTATTACGGCACAGAGCTGAACATCACCCGCGCCCTTGACGGCGTGAACTTCTCCGTGGAGGACGGCGAGTTTGTGGCCGTTGTAGGAACCTCCGGCAGCGGTAAGTCCACCCTGCTTCACATGATGGGCGGACTGGACACCCCCACTTCCGGCAATGTGATTGTCCGGGACAAAGAACTGTCGAAAATGAACGACGAACAGCTTACCATCTTCCGCCGCCGCAACATCGGCTTTATCTTCCAGAACTATAACCTTGTTCCGATCCTGAATGTGTATGAGAACATTGTCCTGCCGGTGGAGCTGGACGGGGACACGGTGGATCAGAAGTTTTTGGACGAGATCGTTCACCTGCTGGGGCTGGAAGATAAACTGAAAAATATGCCGAACAATCTTTCCGGCGGCCAGCAGCAGCGCGTGGCGATTGCCCGCGCCCTGATTACCAAACCGGCTATCGTGCTGGCCGACGAGCCGACCGGCAACCTTGACAGCAAGACCAGCGCCGAGGTGCTGGGGCTTATCAAGCGCACCAGCGCGGAGTTCCGGCAAACTGTCGTGATGATTACCCACAACAACGACATTGCCCGCCTTGCAGATCGGATTGTCCGCATTGAGGATGGCAAGATTGTGGAGTAAGGAGGTGGCAGGCTATGACATGGCCTTTTGAGAATGATACCAGCGGCATTGTAAAGCGCATATCAAACCGCAGTATATCGGCGAATCGAAAAAGAAATATCTTTATTGTGTTGACGATTGCACTTGCCAGCGCATTGCTATCTGTTATTGTCCTCTATGGTTTTGGGGTTATGCAGGAAACGCAGAACCGCAACCAAAAAACAGCGCAGATTATGTATCATGCGATTTCTGAACAACAGGGACAGGAACTATACAAGCAAGAAGAAATTGCGTGGGTTGGGGAATTTTTTAACGCATTTTCTGAACAGGTAAACCATTCAACCGTGAAATTTACTTATGCAAATGCAGATATGCTAAAATCCCAAAGTATGCCCTATTCGGGAGATTTACCAGATTCGGAGGATGAAATTGTAGTACAGGAATCCTTTTTGGATAGTTTGGGCTATTCAAATGAATTGGAGCAGACAATTCAAATCCCTTTTTCTGACGGCACTACTCATGATTTCAAATTGACGGGAATCTTAGATGTGAAAACCGGCGATATTGGGCGCTGTACAGCCATTATATCGAAAGAATTAGTAAGACAGCAGTATGGCGACAGGAGCGTGATAGATTATTATATTGGGTTGAAAGACGCTCAAAATATGAGCGAGGAAGAAGCTACCAACTATGCAAACACTCTGGCACAGCAATTAGAAATTTCCGATGATAATGTGATTGTCCGTTCCACCTATTTTAACTTAAAGGACAAAAATCACGGAAACGATGTGCTGTTCTATTTCTTAATCGGTTTTATAACTTTCATTGGTTCCGGCATTGTGATCTATTCGATTTTTTATATTTCAGTAGCAAGCAGTATCCGTAACTATGGACAGCTTCGTACAATCGGAACAACAAAACGACAGATTAAAAAGATGGTTTACCGCGAGGGAAAATTACTTGCTGCCATTGCTATCCCGATTGGTCTGGTTATTGGGAATGTGATTGGGTACTTTCTGGTTCCTGCCGGCTGGTACTGGCTGACTACTTTATGTGTGACGGCCGGGGTTGGTCTTTTTGCATTTATTATTGTGATGGTTGCTATTCATACTCCTGTAAAAAGAGCTGCGGCAGTATCTCCGCTGGAAGCATTGCGATATTCCGATTATCAAGGGAAGATGAAAGAAAGTTCCGTGTTGCACCGTAAAATAACGCCTGCGTCACTTGCTAAAATGAATCTGTCCAGACAAAAGGCAAAGTCCACTTTAACAATACTTTCTCTTTCACTCGGCGGAGTATTGGTTGTATTGATTTCGACCATGTTAGTTTCTTATGATGGCGTTGCAGAGGCAAGAGGCAGGGCTTTCCCTGTCGGTGAATTTAACATCCAGCTAAACGCAAATCAATCGTGGGACACTGCCGGTATTTCTTTATCTGGATTGCAGCAAAAGAATTTTCTAAATGCCGATTTTGTAAATGCAGTAGAATCTATTGATGGCGTTACAGGAATCAAGTACTGGTATTACACGGACGCAGAATATCTTGTAAATGGTAATCCTGGAAAATGGATTCAGGGCTTTTGCCGAGATGAGCAGCAGAATTTAGAGAAAGAACGAATTGCAGGCACGATTGATTATGATGAACTGGCTGCAGGCAATGGAATTGTCTTGCTTCAAGAGCGTGCCGAACTTTATGACATAGAGGCTGCGCTGGGTGATACTGTCCAAGTGGACTATGAAACCGAATCTGGCCAAATTCAAACAAAAACCTATACAGTCATGGGCATTGTAGACGACTATTCTTACTCCGGTTTCCCCAAATGCTTTACGCTTCCAGAGCAGCTTATGAATGAGGCGACCGGGATAGATTGCACAGGTACGATTTCCGTAATTACCGACACGGAAAAATTCGATACGGTTGAAGCTGCATTAAATCAACTGGTAGACGGAAATAGCGATTTGGTTATGGAAACCATAAAAGAAAGTATCACTTATTATAGCGGACTTCAACAACTTTCTTTCGGGGTGCTGTTGATCGTGGCTGTTATTGTTGTGTGTTTTTCTTTAATCAACCTTGTTAATACGACAATCACAAACTTTCTGTCCCGTAGGCAAGAAATTGGAATGCTACAGGCGATTGGTTTGAGTAAAAAGCAACTTATCAAAATGCTGTGTTATGAGGGGGTGATTTATTCAGTTTTTGCCACGCTTGTAACATTGGTTTTAGGAACTGGATTGGGCTTCCTATCCGTACAGGTAGTTGTGAAAACGATGAATCCATACTTTTGTTATTCATTTCCGTGGCTGATTGTATTGATATATTCGGCGATTCTGTTGATGGTGCAGTCTATCTTGATTTTCTATACAACTGGAAACTTGAAACAGCAATCTCTTGTTGAGCAAATCAGGACGATGGAATAACCGTATGGGATCGGCGAGGCGGCGTGTGCTGCCCCGCTTTTTTCATCATAGATTAAAAATTTTTGAAATGTCCGAGCTTTGTAACAATTCAGCCTGCTTTTTGTCGAAATCAAAATCGCCTTGGACATTTGTACAATATTTGCAGTTTATGATAGACGCAAATCAAAATAATAAATATCTGCCCGGCGGAGGAAAAGAAAGAAACCGCTGACAGGCCCTTCCCAGCGAACAATGTGAGGACGAGAACGAGCAGTCCTGCCTGTTCCGAAAATTTGAATCCCTGTCCTGTACCTGGGACACCGGCGATGTGAACGCCCAGCGGTTTGGCTGGCTGTCCTCTCTGGAGGATGAGATGCTGTACCGGCGGCTTTGCAAATTGTCGGAGGACGATTTGGAACTGCTGCCCCTGCTTATTGTGGACGGATACCGGCAGACCGATGTCGCAAGGCTGTGAAACTGTTCCCGAAGCGCAATCACACAACGAATAAATAAAATCAAGATTTTTTTGAAAAATGCTTAACAAACGGCCTTACCCAATGCCTACACATTGAGGGGACAAGTCCTCTTGCCCCTATTGCAGCTTGACAACTGAATATACGGCATAACAGGTATATAACCCATATCGAAACGAAAAAAGCGCGCCGCCAGGACGATTGCTTGCAGGAGGTGATGATGGACAGGCAATCCGGGCGATCTGCGTTCAGCCTTAAAACCGGAGATGGCGTTCCGGGTGCGATGATGGTGCGGGAGCTTAAAGATACTTCCTCACGGCCCGCCAAAGACTTGGGGGGAACCCTGCGGCGCACGAGTAAAACGGCGCTGCGGAGTTATGACAGCTCTGAGCCAGCGGGAGGTGCTGTACCGATATCTGTCTTTTGTATATGCCGCCAATGTATGATTTAGATTACTATAGCATTGCCGATATGAGGTTGCAATATATTTCTTCTGGTTACTGTTTCCTATCTATTGCAGGATACAAAATTGCAAAAAAATAAAAAGTGCGGCAGCTTAAAATGTATGATTGCAGATACATGTGTTGAATATTACTATATATAGTATATAAAAAAGGACGAGGAGGTTGCCATTATGCTTTTAAAAGAAGAAATCGATAAATATTTGCACTACTGTAAACTGCAAAAAGAACTTGATGATAAAACGATACGGGCATATAAGGCGGATTTGGAGCAGTTCATCACTTTTATTGGGGGAAACAACTTAGACAGGGAGACAATAAATTCATATCTTCGGTACATTCATAGCATGTATAAACAGAAAACGGTTAAAAGAAAAATCGCCAGTGTAAAAGCGCTGTTTCACTACTTGGAGGAAGAGGAGATAGTAGAAATAAATCCATTACACAGGGTAAAGACAAAATTTAAAGAAGAAGTTGTCCTGCCTAAGATTATACCCAAAAATATTATAGAACAGTTTTTAGATTACCTTTATAAAGAAAGAGAGCGTGTGGAATATTCAAAATGGTATAGGAAAATCGTTTTGAGAGATATAGCGGTAGTGGAAACTCTTTTTTCAACAGGACTCCGCATTTCTGAATTATGCCATTTACAGAACAAGTATGTTGACTTGAGAAATGGTGTTTTATGTATTCAGGGCAAAGGTGGAAAAGAGAGATATCTTCAAATTGGAAATAGCGATGTGCTGTCAATATTGAATGCTTACAAAAAGTGCTTTGAAGAGGAAATAAAGGAACATGGATATTTCTTTGTCAACCGATACGGAAAACCACTGTCGGAGCAATCGGCCAGGCGCATGATCCATAAATATGCACAAGAGATACAGGCGGAAATAAATATTACACCACATATGTTCCGACATTCATTTGCCACATATTTGATGGAAGAGGATGTAAATATAAGATATATTCAGAAAATGCTGGGACATTCTTCTATTACAACCACACAAATATATACATATGTAACTACAGAAAAAGAAAAAAAGATATTACAGACTAAGCATCCGAGAAATAAGATGGATTTTCGGTAAAATTTTTTATAGTAGTTAAAATTTTATATTATGAGATTGCTTTGTTTAGCAAAAAATGTATAATCAATTTGGTAGTGATAATTTTCAATTATCGCTACCAAATTGATTAATGATTGATGAGTTGCTGAATTTGATTGTAATGCAGAGTTATGTGTTGCACAGGACAGGAATTTCAATCTGGACGATGTAATCATCTATCTGGCTGATTACATTTTCATTGATGCCCATTTCATAGGAAAATCCATGAAGCGTCAGGTTATGCTCCATGGCATAGTCAAAGAGTTCCTGATATCTTTTGGAGATACTGGTCCAGTCTCCTTTATGAAAAGCCTTCAGATATTTTCCGCCGGGCATGGTATGGAGCCCCGCTCGGTATGGGAGAGAAGGTATTTCAATAAAAAGTTTGGTATAATCGTCATAATTTCCGGCCCGCAGGCTGGAAACAGGAATCATGGAACCATAGGATGCTTTATGGAGACGTCCAAGTTGATATTTTTCCGTTTCGGCAGTAATCAGTTCCACTTCCTGTTCGAAGGAGATATCACGGTTTATGTCCACAGTGACCAGGTAGTGTTCCTCTTTTTCGACAATAGTGATTTCAGATAAATCCATGGTGAGCAGGGCAGCCATATTCTGGTGGTGTGTACACAGGGTGGTTCGGACCGCCTGCAGATGCGCGATCTGCAGGTCAAGGTCCGTTATTTTTTCTTCCAGAAGGCATTTTAAGCTGTGGGCAGAACGATTTTTCATAAAATCCTGTATTTCATTGATGGATACGTTCAGTTCTCGCAGCAGCAGGATCGTCTCAAGGACAGGACTTTGATAGTAATTATAGCAGCGATATCCGTTTTCAGGGTTGATGGAAGCCGGTTTGAACAGCCCGATTTCATCATACCACATTAAAGTTTTTTTATTGATACCGTGCATGGCGGCAAACTGACCGATGGTGAGAGTTTTGTCTTTTTTGTTCATCTTTTCCTCTTCAATTCTAAAATAGATCTTGACCGTACAGTTACTGTACGGTCTATGATACTATGCACAGGAAGAAAATACAAGGCCAACGGAGGAAAAGTTTATGGAAAATGCAAACGTATACAAAAAACCTGTAACACTTGGGAATATCCTGAAATTTGCGGTGCCAACGATTGCAATGACAGTATTTATGTCTTTTTACACAATGGTTGACGGATTGTTTGTGTCAAATCTGATCGGTACCAATGCGCTTTCCGCAATCAATCTGACAGCTCCCATTATCCAGCTGGTGACGGCAATATCCACCATGCTTGCCACCGGAGGCAGCGCAGTCATTATGAAAAAAATGGGAGAGCAAAAGAATGAGGAGGCAAAAGAAGATTTTACATTCCTGATCCTGGTGAATGTCATTGTGGGAATTGTTATGTGTATAGTGGGATATCTGGCAATGGATCATATTTTTGCCGGCATGAATCTTTCCCCGGATGTGGAAGGGTATTGCGTGGAATATTTAAGCCGATACCTGATATTTACGGTACCGATTCTTCTGATGAATAATTTCACGCTTTACATGATCGCCAGCGATAAGGCAAAACTTTCCCTGATCTGTTCGGTGGCAGGCGGAATCTTGAACATGGTGCTTGACTATGTGTTTATTGCCGGATTGGGGATGAGCATCAGCGGTGCGGCAGCTGCGACGGGACTTGGCTATTCTGTGACGGCGGTGGCGGGGATATTTGTTTTCAGCAGAAAGAAGAGTCTCCTGCATTTCAGGAAACCGGTATTTAGACTAAAAGTTCTTGCAAATGCAGCCACAAATGGTTGTTCGGAGATGGCCACTGCGCTTGTTACCGGAATTATTACAATGATGTTTAACTGGACCATGCTGCATTATGTGGGAGAGGACGGGGTTGCGGCCGTCACGATCATCATGTATGTACTGATGTTTGCAAGTTCCCTGTATACAGGGTATTCCTATGGGATTGCGCCCATGGTCAGCTATTACCATGGGGAGCAGAACCATGTGAAGCTGAAGAAACTGATTTTGACCAGCCTTCAGGTGATTGTGGGGATTTCTCTTGTAACGGCAGTGGCTTCCTTTATGCTCACAGAGCCGTTGGTTTCCGTTTTTGCCCGCCCGGATGATCCGGTATATGATTTGGCTGTTACAGGGAATCGGATCTGTATAATTGCCCTTTTCTTTATTGGCTTTAATATATTTGCCAGTGGGATGTTTACCGCATTATCTAACGGAGTGGTTTCGGCGATCCTTGCATTTTCCAGGTCCTTTGTGTTTATGCTGATTGCGATGCTCGTTCTTCCTTATATTCTGGGCGTGAATGGAATCTGGCTGGCAACTCCTGTGGCAGAGCTGATGGCACTTGGCCTGTCTGTATCCATGTTTTTAAAGTACAGGAAAAGGTATGGGTATGATCCTTTCGGGGCATAGGGTTGCAACCGATATTTTTCAGGATGGATTATATTTGCAGCAGTCGTTGGAGCGTGTACCTTCCTGAAAACAAATTTATGCCTCATGCATATACTCTAATAGAAGTACATCACGTAAGAGCAAATATGAATGAGGTGATTTAGGTGAACAATTATAATAGGAACTGGATATTTAGTCCCCCGAATCTGTTCGGTATGAGAACTCCCAACAGGAACTTTTGTCAGAATGCGGCGCAGCCTTCCTCAAATGGCATATATCAAAACAATACAGTCTCAGCAGATTATTCGCAGCATACAAGTACTGCGGAATCCGGAGAACATGCTTCTTCCTGCTATTGTGAATCCGGGACAATGGCAGCAGGGGAATCTGCGGAACCTTTCGGCGCTCCTTTTGAGTGGGAGGAGCCTGGTCCAATGGGACCAAGAGGGGAACCCGGCCCACCGGGCTGTCCCGGTGAACGCGGAGAAACCGGTCCCCAGGGAGTCACAGGCCCTCAGGGTCCGCAGGGGGCCACCGGACCAATGGGGCCCAGAGGAGAACCTGGTCCGCGCGGGCCTGCGGGACCTCCCGGCTATCCGCAAAACAGTATATTTGCATCGTTCTCAGGCAAGGATCTGATTATGCCGGAGAGAGGGAATCTTCCTCTCAAAATGGAGATACCGGATATCACTCAAAATATTTCTCTCTGCAGCAGCAATTCCGTTGCTCTGACTCCGGGTTATTATGCCGTCAGTTATTATGTATCCACGGTGATGAAAAGACATGGATTTATCAAGATAACTCCCTTGTTTAATGAGGGTAGACAGACGCTGTATTCTGCTTACGCGGAGTCGGCAAAGCGAAAGGAAATGCTGGTAATAGCCAGGTATTTTATCATGGAGATTCCGGTCGGTTCCAGGCTGTCTTTTGTGTGGCATTCTTCAGAGGATGCTGTCAAAATCAATATGAACCTGAACATTATAAAACTTTACAGGCAATGAACGAAGAGGAGAGGAGTTAATATGCCCACAATAAGTCTTTGTATGATTGTCAAAAATGAGGAGAAGCATCTTGCGCGCTGCCTGGACAGTGTGGCGGAACTGGTGGAGGAAATTGTAATTGTAGATACCGGTTCGACAGATCGGACGGTGGAAATAGCGTCCCGTTATACCTCCAGGGTATACTCATACTCCTGGAAGGATGATTTTTCAGATGCCAGAAACGAGTCTTTTTCCAGAGCGTCCATGGACTACTGCATGTGGATGGATGCGGATGATGTTCTGGAAGAAACGGAAAAGAGTGAATTTCTGGAATTAAAACAGTCTTTGCCGCCGGATACGGATATCGTTATGATGAAATACAATACTTCTTTTGACGAAGCCGGTAAACCTTCCTTTTCTTATTTTCGGGAGAGATGGATCAGAAACTGTTCCAAATACCGCTGGATCGGCGCAGTTCATGAGGTAATTCCTCCAATTGGTAAGGTAATATATTCCGATATAGCTGTTTCTCACAAAAAAATCGGCGCTGGGGACCCTGACCGGAACTTGAAAATATATTAAAAGATGATTGCGGAGGGAAAGCCTTTGGAAGCCCGACACCAGTATTATTACGGACGGGAGTTGTATTACCATGGGCAGTATGAAGAAGCTGTTTCTGTGCTGGAACGATTTCTGCTTTCGGCAGAGGGATGGGTCGAAAACAAAATAGAGGCATGTTCTGTCTGTGCCGGCTGTTACTTACGGCTGGGCCAAGAACAAGCCTCGCTGAACACCCTTTTGCGCAGCATGAGTTTTGATCTGCCAAGAGCAGAATTGTGTTGTGAAATTGGGAAATTTTTTCTGGAACACGGAAACTGTCGTAATGCCATTTACTGGTATGAAACAGCGTTAAATGCTCCGAAAAGGGAGTGTTCGGAGGGTTTTATTCTGCCGGACTGCCATGATTATGTCCCGTTTTTGCAATTGTGTGTATGCTATGACAAATTAGGGGATCGGCAGAAAGCAAAAGAATATAATGAAAAGGCCGGTGCCTGTAAGCCGTATTCTCAGTCATATCTTTACAATAAACGGTATTTTGACAGTCTGTAAGTTTACCGGAATGCATTTTCTACTATTGAGTTCGACAAAAAGTAACAACTATCTCGGAGTAACATAAAATATTTGTAGTAAAGGTGCTTTCTGAGCCATTTTACAAATAATTTATGAAGGATGTGTTGTGAATGAACCAAAATAGCATGTGTAACTGCAACCAGAGCCAATGTCATCCCCCCTGCTGTGAACGTGGTCCTGCGGGTCCGAAAGGGGATCAGGGTCCTGCAGGTCCCCAGGGAATCCAGGGAGATACCGGCTGCCCTGGTCCCAAAGGGGACAGAGGAGAGACAGGGCCTGCGGGTCCTCAGGGGATTCCTGGTTGTCCCGGCCCAAGAGGTCCCAGAGGAAATACCGGTCCGGTGGGCCCCACCGGGAACACCGGACCTAGAGGGTATGTAGGCCCGAGAGGGTATGCAGGTCCTCAGGGAATCCAGGGTATTCAGGGTGTGCGTGGTGATGTCGGACCCAAAGGAGATCCGGGCTGTGAAGGACCGCAGGGAGATATCGGTCCACAGGGGCCGGCTGGTCCCGCGGGTCCTACCGGACCAGTAGGCCCACAGGGAGACATGGGCCCTCAGGGTCCCAGAGGTATTCCGGGGCCTGCAGGCCCCACCGGCGCAACCGGTCCCATGGGTCCTCAGGGTGTAACAGGAGCACAGGGTATTCAGGGTGTGACTGGGCCGATTGGAGTTCAGGGGCCGAAGGGCTGCCCGGGGGATGACGGCCCCACGGGAGCGACGGGGGCGACGGGAGCCACAGGAACAGACGGAGCCACTGGCCCAACGGGAGCGACAGGCCCGACAGGAGCCACCGGGCCGATGGGAGCGACGGGAGCCACGGGTGCGGACGGAGCCACCGGGCCGACGGGAGCGACAGGAGCCACAGGAGCAGATGGAGCGACGGGAGCCACAGGAGCGGACGGAGCCACCGGGCCGACGGGAGCGACAGGTCCGAC
>BLLU01000111.1 GCA_011959105.1 Lachnospiraceae bacterium
CATTTGTTTGCATTTTTGGCCCGATTGGCCTTGCCTGACACGCGATTGATCTTCATAACCTTACAACGCATGATCTCCAGCAGTTCCAGTACATCGTCTCTGGTAATACGCCCTTCCCTGATATCTTTTTCATAATACGGGTACATATACTGATCAAAACGGCCGGCCGTAGAAGTCGGCGATGGACATACCATCAAAAAAGTAAACCAAAATGCCTGTAATGCCTCCCGGAAATTTTCTGCCGGATATCTGGGAACCCGCCTGCAGATGGCCGCCATCTCAAGCAACTCCTTCCGCCTGCCGCTCTCTGTACATTCCGCCGCCTGCCGCTGTGCCAGATCCGCAAAACGTTCTGCGAAACGGATCCAGGCTTCAAAGACAATGACAACCGCCTCCCAGTAATTCCTCTTTTCAATACTGTCTGCTTCATAATAACGCAGATTCGCCAAACATTCCTTCGCTTCATCGATCACACCCTGAGCTCCTCCTTCAAGAATCCGCTCATAATCCACACACACCAGAGAAAATCCCGGCCCAAGGCCATATCCTGTCATGGCAAAGCCTCCCCCGGAACCTCCTTGTTTATCCTTCCATGGCGGGAGGATCGTTCCCGAACGCATAAAAGGCCAGAGTCTTTCATTCATCCCCAGTGACTTTCCCATCGTCTCCACCAGATTACTGTTGAAACTGTTACGTGCAAATCTGTCATTCAAACGGTACAGCTCTTCCTCATCTTCCGGTGAGATCGTATAGACCTCCGATTTCAGCGACTCCACCTCATCTTTTGTCCAGACACCGTATTCATACTGCATTTCCAGTCCAAAAGGCTTACTGGCTCCGGATCCGCACAACAGGTCATCCTCCTCAATAAAGATCGTAATGTTGTCCAGCACATGCGCATGAAGTTTGGCTCTCCGCAGAAGCATCGGTTCCCCCGCCGTCTGCTCCAATGACTCATTTGCCAGTCGAAACTGCTCCACGCACAGGGGATATTTGCTGATACGAAGACTTTCTTTCATCCTCTTTACTCGTTCTCTCATCACATTTTCCTCTTCT
>BLLU01000112.1 GCA_011959105.1 Lachnospiraceae bacterium
AAACTAAAAATTCCTTGAAAAATAAGGAAAAAAGACTTGACTAAATAGGGAGGAGCAGAGCCATGAATGAACTGATCAGGACGTCCGCTTACTGCGGCGTGGTACTTTCCCTGGGTACTTACTTCCTGGGAAGCTGGCTGAAGAAAAAGCTGAAATGGAGATTTCTGAATCCCCTGCTGCTTTCCATCCTGTTTACCGTAGTAGTCCTGTTGGCCGGCGGCGTGGACTATGACAGTTATAATCAGGGGGCTAAATACCTCAGTTACCTGTTGACTCCGGCCACGGTCTGTCTGGCGGTTCCGCTGTATGAGCAGTTCGAAGTGCTGAAAAAGAACTGGCAGGCAGTGCTGGCGGGCATCCTGGCGGGAGTGGGAGCATCCCTGCTGTCCATCCTGGCCATGGCGGTGCTGTTCTCCCTGGGGCACGAGGAATATGTGACATTCCTGCCCAAGTCCATCACTACGGCCATCGGCATGGGCGTTTCGGAGGAACTGGGCGGTTATGTGCCGGTAACAGTGGCGGTCATAATCATCACCGGCGTGCTGGGCAATGTGCTGGCGGAGCCGGTACTGCGGCTGTTTCGCATTCAGGCACCCGTGGCAAAGGGGATTGCGCTGGGCACCGCTTCCCACGCCATCGGGACCACCAAGGCTATGGAGATGGGAGAGGTGGAGGGAGCCATGGGCAGCCTGTCTATCGTGGTCTCCGGGGTGCTGACGGTAGCGGGAGCCTCTTTGTTCGCACTGTTTTGGTAGAGTTCTAACAACCCAACAGCCGATTCACTTCCCGTACCTCCCGCCTCTGGGAGACAATGATCTCTTCCAGCATGGGCTGCAGCCTGGGGCAGACGCAGTACCGCAGGGCATTTTCCGCCATATAGATGGCGCCCTGATGATGGGGAATCATCTCCCGCATGAAGTTGGCGCTGATATTGTTGTCGGAGCAGGCATTGTTCATTTCAATGTGCATGTTGCGGGTGATCTGCCGGAAGCGGTGCTGGTACAGGCACAGGTCCTGGTTGGAATTGATCAGTTTGCAGCAGGGTTCCAGCGCCTCTTTCATTTCCTCTATGCCCCTGGCCTGCATGGAGACGATATTTTCCGCCATGATGCGCAGGGGAGCACAGGGATTGTATTTCAAAAGGTTTTTGGACATTTCGATGGCCGCCATATGATGGGGGATCATCTGTACGATGAAATTGTGGGAGAGACTGTCGCTCAACTCCGCTCCCTCCATTCCTTGGATCATTTCCTCCAGAATTTCGTAGAATCTGGCCAGATAGTTCTTGGTGTCTTCTTCAAATTTGCAGATATTGGTCATATGGTTTCGATTTCCTTTCCAAAAAACAATCTTAAATAGATTTCCTGTCAGCCCAAAGGCTTTATCCGGAGGCGGGCTGCCCCATAAAGCCTCTGCTTTAAGATATGCGCGCCGGGAAGATGGGTGCGCATTTATAAAAAAGCGTTATAATTCCATCTGATGCATTTACAAACATAATATTCTGATATATAATACTTGGAGAATCGGTGACAACTGCTGATAATAGAGTATAAACGCCAGCGGCCCTGGGGCGAAAGAGCTGAAAACGCCCGTGGACATACAGGGAGCGGCATTGACATTCCGGTTCTCATCGGGAAGCAGATTTCGGAAGATCATTTCCAAAACCGCCGCAAGATGATACGGAAAGGGGGACAAAGATGCAGCTGCCGGAGAAGATTCGCACACTGATCCCGGAGGAGACATACAGGCTGGACGAGACAGGCATGTCCGGTTCCTCGGTGCTGCTTTTCAGGGACAGGGTGCTGAAAATACAAAAGCGAAGCAGGGAATCGGAAAATGAACGCCGTATGATGGCATGGCTGCAGGACAGGCTCCCGGTTCCCCGGATGCTGGCTTGGGAAGAGAAGGGGGATACTATTTATCTGTTGATGAGCAGGCTCCCCGGAGACATGGTGTGCGGGGAGGCATACAGGGAGGATCCCGCCGGGCAGGCCCGGCTGATGGCGGAGGGGTTAAAAAGGCTATGGAATGTGGATCTATCCGGCTGCCCGGGGGACTGGCGCCTTGAACATAAGCTGGCCCAGGCCGGGGAGGCAGTGCGAAACGGCCGGGTAAATCTGGACAATGTACAGCCGGACACCTTTGGCGAGGGCGGTTTCAAAGACCCTGCTGCCCTGCTGCAATGGCTCTGGGACAACAGGCCCCGGGAGGAACTGGTTCTGTCCCACGGGGATTACTGCTGTCCCAATGTGTTCCAGCACGAAGGCAGACTCTGCGGCTATATCGACCTGGGCAGAACGGGTATCGCCGATAAATGGTGTGACATAGCCCTGTGCTACCGTGACCTGTCCAACGATTTCGGCGGTCTGTATTATGGCGGCAGGGCCCATGAGGGGTACGATGATATGCTCCTGTTTCGGGAACTTTGCCTGGAACCCGACTGGGAGAAGATACGCTACTATATTTTACTGGACGAGTTGTTTTAGCAGGGGAAGCGCCAAAGCGGTGTACAGCGGCGGTGAAGCGGCCGGGGAAACGCATCGAGTACCTGGCGGATGGCAACAGACCGGTAAAAAGCGGTAAAAGGGATAGGTGGAATGGAGGAACGGAATATGGACAAAATACGAGTGGCAATGCTGCAGATCATGCCCACGGGCACCATGGAAGGGAATCTGGAAAAAGGGCTGGAATATTGCCGGAAGGCCAGTGAACTGGAGGCGGATATTGCCCTGTTTCCGGAGATGTGGAACTGCGGCTATCGGATTCCGGAGGACAGGGAGACGCTGAGTGCCCTGGCTCTCACCCGGAAAAGCCCTTTTTTGGAAAGCTATCGGCAGTTGGCCCGGGAATTGAACATGGCCATAGGCATTACTTACCTGGAGGCCGGCGAGGGCAGAAAGCTGCCCAAAAATTCCATTACCCTGTTTGACCGGCGGGGCCGGGAGGCATATACTTATTCCAAGGTACACACCTGTGATTTCGGGGAGGAATGCCGGATCGGGCAGGGGGAGGATTTCTATGTGGCGGATCTGGATACGGCGAAGGGCAAGGTCAAGGTGGGCAGCATGATCTGTTATGACAGGGAATTTCCGGAGAGCGGCAGGATCCTGATGCTGAAAGGGGCGGAGATCGTACTGGTGCCCAACGCCTGTCCCATGGAGCAGAATCGTCTGGCTCAGCTGCGGGCCAGGGCTTATGAGAACATGATGGGCATAGCCACCGTGAACTATCCCCAGGGGCAGCCGGACTGCAACGGCCATTCCAATGCCTTTGACGGCATAGCCTACAATTCGGACGGCAGCGGTTCCAGAGATACTTTGCTTCTGGAAGCGGACGGGACGGAGGGGATTTTCCTGGCAGATTTCCCCATCAGGGAGATGCGGGAGTACCGCCGCCGGGAGGTGCACGGCAATGCCTACAGGAGGCCCAAGAAATACAAGATTCTGCTGGCGGAGGATGTACTGTTTCCTTTTTACAGGCCGGAAGCCAGACGTTAGACAGGAGAAGTAGCGAAGGAACTTCGGCTTTTAGTGCTGTTGCGCAGCGACTGGTTCAGTTAAGAAATGTTAAGAGGAAATTAAAACAGTCTCGGAACGGAGGTGCCGGGAAGAAAATGTCAGCTGGGAATTGTGC
>BLLU01000113.1 GCA_011959105.1 Lachnospiraceae bacterium
TTTTATTTGCGGCGACTGTGCAGTCGCCACTCCATTTAAAATGCCGTCCAACATTCAAAGCATCCCGCCTTGAAGGTCATTCATGTATTGTTCGACACCTGCACTATATTACAGAAAACAATGCAATACAAGTATCTGTATGTGCAAGTTTATGTAATTTTGTGCAAGTCTTTAAATTTGTTAGAAATTTTGTGAATACCGGCCTTGTGTAAATTGTATGCTGTGCGCCGTGAAACGTGCAATTCTTTAGCACATGATTCAATAGGGATAAACTTTAAATAGCGTAAATACAGTAAACGTCTTTCTTTCAGGTCATCGACATACTGATCTATGGTCTGTATGACTTCCGCTTTCATATCTACAAAAGAATCAATGTCTTTGTTCAGCTGTTCGCACAGGTCAACGATCTTTGCACAGGTTTCACCTAAACGGTCTTTAGGGGAAGTCTGCACACGTTCACTTTCCGTACTGGCTGACGTTCCTGTGATGCTGCTCCGCAGACTGTCAATAATATCCTGCTTTTCACCGATCATTTCGTCTATATATTCAATCTGTGACAGATACTTCACAGTTCTGTCATAAAGTGTAACCGCACTTTTTCCTTTATTTTCAGCCATTTCTTGAACCTTCCTTTCCGTTCGGTTACAGGTTACACTTAATGTCTATATTCTTAATTTTTTATATTTAAACAAAGTACAATATACGTTGTTAAACATAAATATAAAAGAACATTGAATTTAACTGTAACCATGTGTAACCGCCCATAAAATCAATACTTTTAACTGTAACTTTAACTGTAACCATGTGTAACCAACTGTAACTTTTAATTTATAGCTGCCTTGTAATAGTCCCATATGCACACTTTATAAACCACCACAACCACCAGCAGAATACTGGCTGTCACTACAACTTTTTTTCATTTTCCTTTCACCTTCCTTTGGTAATACCAAACTATAAACCTTTGTAACAGACGTTCCCACTTTGACGGTACTATAATGATCCATTTATCACGCTTATACTTTTTCATCCGTGTCACTCCCTCCCGTATTTTCTTTTCAGCTTCTTAAAATGCTTCTGCATTTCTTTCACCAGTGCCGCATCCAGTGCCGGATTGTAATTCTTTGGCATCCGTTTCAGGCGCTTTCTGGCTGCTATTTTCTGCTGCATGAACTGATCAGAAATGAATATAGTGTAGCGCTGGCCGCACTCCGGGCAGACAAAGAACTGTTCCGTGATGTTCTTCCCGTCCTTATCCTGATCAATAACTTCTTCCTGAACATTCATTTCAATTTCCGTGCTGCATTTATCACATATACAGGTTTTCATTCTTTCATAATTCCTTTCACTTTTACAAAAACTCTTTCCGGCCTACCGTTTATTTTTTTAACAACTGCTTCTGTCAATAACCGTTTATTTATCTGCTTTGAAAAAACAACCTTTGACATGGGCTGCATATTAGCAGCGTTACAGAATATTTTATATTTGGTGTATACATCAGCCGTTGTTTCATTGATTATGTCATTTTCCCCATGTTCCAGATCGTGAAGAAAAGCCACAATAGGGTTATTTTCTTCTTCATATTCTTCCAGCTGCCGATCAACACGGTCTGATCTGGTGAAGTCCTGATTTTCCAGAACACGGCGCAAGCCCATGATCCCCAGCTTGATCAGGTATTCTATAGAACCCGGTTCAATCAGTTTATATTTGATAAACGGATCATAGTCTGGATCTTCTTTTGAAAACTGTGCGTTAAAAGGAATGATGACCAGCCGCCGCAAAACAGCCCCGGTCTTATCCTTCATTCGTGGTATGTCATTAGCAGAGAACAGCAGCTTTATATATGGGTTAAATTCAAACGGATCCTGACCTTTTCTTTCTGCCTTGATCCGGTTTCCGGTCACAATCTTTTTGAACATGGCTACCTGTGTACCCTGCATGAAGTCATCCCCTATATCGTCACCAATATTTGCCAGCTTTCCGAACATCATTGAAGTGGTGAACCTGTCCCCCAGTTCTTTCAGGTCAAGGGCTGATATGTTATTCTCACCCATAACGGCCTTGACCAGATCAAGGAAGGTACTTTTTCCGTTGTTCTTTTCCCCGGTCAGAATGAACGCTTTTCCCAGTTCCGAACGCCTGTAAAAACAGTAACCAATACATTCTTCAAGTAGCGCCCGGATTGTTGGATCGTCACACGCTAATTTGTTCAGTGTTTGTTCAGTCAGTTCATTGAACGCCTGCGGGTTATAGTCCCACGGTATTTTGTTGGTGATAACAATGGAAGGGGAAAAGTCCTGCATGGTGTCCGTTACCACGTCATATATACCATTCCTGAACGCTATATAACGGGCATCCGCAGATTCCACCTTTTCACATATCAGCTGCATATACTTCAATACTTCCTTGCGCTTTGCGTCAGACAGATCCGGGATAGTGCGGATCATTTCTGCTTCAATGTGTCTGTAGCCGTTCAGGTACACGCCATCCCGGTATATATGCAGATTCCCGTTGATAATGACAACGTGCTGCGTATTCTTCATATAAGCGGCGAAACGGTCAAACAGGAAGCGGGAACCGTTGAAGAATACCGGCTTCCTGAAAGCGTCATCCCGTAAAATGGTTTCTATTTCCTGATCTGACAAGGGATCCTTCAGGACATAACTGTTAATAATGCGGATCGTTTCCCGTGATTCTTCCACGCTGAAATCATTACTTTGCAACGTCAGGATATAGTTGAACAATTCCTGATTCCGGCCATCCCCGGCTTCCATGTCAATGAAGTCCAGCTTTTTCTTTCCTACAGGCAAAAGCCACTTCGGAACTTCCTGATAATGTGCGCCCGGTTCAATGTCCCATTCACAGAAACGTTCTTCACCGCCCACTTTCAGCACTTCATAGGCGTTCACATAACCCACCTTTATATCAGCGGTCAGGCCACAGGCCAGCGTTGCCTTTGTCTTGCACTGGTGCAACTGCGTGTTCTTAAAAATGAAATGCTTTCCCCTGCTGGTACAGATCACCCGGCAATCCAGCTGTAGCGCTTCCACAATGTCCATTAGTATTTCAGACTGATCGGGATCGTCAATGTCAATAAACATGGTATCTTTTTCAAGGATACCAGCATATTCAGGAAGGGAACTGACTTCATTCAGCGTCTTGAAGTCAGTCCTGTCTTTGAACCTCTCCGCAGCCTGTTTATTTTTGGTTTTTATATATCCCTTATACAGATCAGCCATGTGTTACATCTCCAAACTTCCCAGCATTTCCAGATTCTTCTTTAATGCCGATATTTCACGATCTATTTTTTTTTGTCTCACAAAGGTACTGTTTCGCCCAGCGTCCAGCATCGACCATCCTTTTCTTGAAGTCTTTCAATTCCTCTTTTGTCAGCGGGATCCCGTTGGGATGCTTTCCTGATTCCACCATGTCCCTGTAGTCAGCGTGTGCCTGCATTTGCCTGAAATGCCTTTTTGCATATCCCGCCTTTGTGATCTCATTGTCCTGAATCTGTTCCGTAAAGTGTTGGTTCAGCTGTTCAGCGATTGCCTGAACATCATTCAGCCACGAAAATTGACGAACGATTTTGAACAGCTTATTGAACCGGGCCTGACTGCAAGGAAAGAAATTGTCAATGTTTATTGTCATGCTGCCGTTTCCGGTTTTTATTTTTATAGTGTTCATTCTTTTTCACCCGTCCTTTCTCCCAGTCCGATCTTTTCACTAGATTGCCGCACCTGACTGTGCCTATCATGTCAAAAGTGGGCTTATGTTTACATTGTTTCTTTGCTACGTCATTTTCAGAAAGCCATACCTGATGCAGCTTGCACCAGTATTCAGGATTCCGACATATACGGTTATTCAGCCCCATGTGGGGATTCCGGGCATCTGCTTTTCTATACTCCCTCATGCGCTCACCCCATAATCTTTCAGGCGCTTCCGGGCAAAATCTATATACCATTGACGATCCAGTTTTTCCGGTGTCTGAACCCCTTCCACGCTTTCATTGAAGATATAGCAGTGATCCGGCGTGTTTCCAAACTTTTCAGGCCGTCCACGCTTCCCGCCGCACCGCAGGATCCGCCCGTCCGTCATATCTTTGGAAGCAAAGACACGGTATGACTTGTAAGTGTACCGTTTTGTATGGGTATAGTTATAATAGGTCTTGACCACCCGCACACCCTTCTGCACCAGTTCAGGGTTCCCGTGTTCATGCTCCACCCATTTATAGCTGTCTGACAACTTCACAATTTTCTGAAACTGGATCAGGTCAGTACAGTCATTGATGGTCTTTTCAATCGGTGTCCCATGCGTCATATACTCCACCAGTGCGGTGTTCAGAATAGGCAGATCGTTGTCTATCCGGGATAGTTCCTTCACATAGGCCCCTTTGCGCTCCACTTTGCCCTTTGCGTCAATCCATAAGTAGTTATTTACGTCTTTCTGGAATATCGCTGAAACGACATCCAGCCCCAGACTGATATTGCATTTTTCAGTGCTGCATCTGCACTCCCAGTCATAACAAATATCATCCACCATGTTGAAGGCTTCGTCAGTATCAGGGATCCATATAATCAAGCCGTCTGTATTACTCTGAATCAGTTCAAGGCCCGGAACTACTTCAAGGTGTTCAATCAGGTCAAGCAGCATTAACTGTCCATTGATACACATACAGTTATTGTTCCGTGGATCATATGCCGGGTTAGTGATGTCCTTCATGGCTCCAGATAGGGCATTTAACAGTTTTTTATACGGGGCCTGTTCTTTCTTCTTACCAGCGGCTTTCAGGCTCATTCTGGTGTCATATACACGTCTGTAGTTGTCATTTGTGGCTGCTCTGGTGACAAGTTCCCACGCCAGCAGTAAAGAAGGGTAGTAGCTGCCTACATCAACATGAAGCAATAGGCCCTTCTTGTGTATAGGCTTATCAGGCGCACCATGCAGCCCACCAAAACCAAAAACGTGCGGAACACCGGCTACAATCATTTCAAAAGATTGCGCTTTATACCATGCCTTTTTTGCGGCATCGTTTTTCCCCTGAATATTGTTTGACAGGGCTTCCCGTTTCTTTTCTTCAAACCAGTCCTGAACTGCTTTATATTTTTTCAGCTGTATGCAGGGCAGAAAGAAGTAATCAAATTCATCCCGGAAATTCTTTCTGACACACCCCAGCACTTTAGAAGTGATCCGGGCTTCCGTATCGCCTATATTTGACAAGTTCACCATGTCCGGGAAAGCCTTGACGATCCCATACATAGCATGAAAATCATCAATTTTTTCAATGAACACTTTTATGGTTTCCTCTACGTCATGGCGGCAATAGAACACCGTCTGTTCAATTTCTTTCCGTGTCAGCTTCCGGTTTATGTCAAAAGGAACTTCCGTTTCCCTTATGTCGGATCCTAAAAATCCTTCCAGTGTTTTCAATCCTACGGGCGGGTTCGGCATCACGTCATAGTTATTCAAGGGGATCTTCCGCAGCTGGTCAGAAAACTGCCAGCCGTCCATATGCTGAACAATAATAAAATCATTTATTTCTTTTGGATCAAAACCACAAAGGATCCCTTTCAGGATGTATTGGTCATAGTGGCGGGAATTGTACCCCACCCATATGTTGTATTTATTTACTTCATATAGCTGTTCTAACTGGTCACGGTTATTTATTATGATGTGTTCCTTGTGCGTGTCGCTGTCAATCACTACAACCAGCCAGTCATATTTGAAAACTTCAAAGTCATAAAATAAAATCTTGATCACCCTTTCTTTGTCCATCAGGCCGCTGTTAAGAATCTTTTAACAGCGGCCCTCTGATTTCATTTGAAGTTAAGTAGTCTTAACTTTTAGGGTAAAAAAATTTACACGTCAAATACTTCCTTTATGCTGACACTGTTGAAAGCGTCCTTGTCATAGTCAATTTCACATTCAACCTTGCCCTGAATTTCTTCGTAAATGTCAGCCACCACATCCACAAAATCCTGATACCCGTTGAACTCCGGGATGGTTTCCGTTTCCAGCTTGTCAAGCAGGGTAATAACAGACTGGATCATACTGCCGTCATTCTTTGTCCCGTAAATAACCCGGTTCATAAATACACACTTATTCTTGTATTCCCCTTCTTTGACACGGCACTGAATGAAGAACATAGGCCGTCCGTCCTTCGTGGCCCGGATCTCCATCTTGTCGATCCCCACAATATAGGTTCCTTTGGGGATGTCCCCGCTGTTGTTCTTTGCTTCCTCTACGTCTTTTCTCAACTGCTCCTGATCAACTTCTCTGTCCAATGCGGAAAAATCTACTGCCATTATAACATCCTTTCTGCGCTTTTGCGCTGTAAAAATTTATTTTTATGTTACTTGTTACCTTGTGCGTCTTGTGCGGCGGCTCCGGCCAGCTGTTTCACCGGCTGCGGCTTCCTGCGGCGGTGTTTCTGTAGGTGCTTCCCCTGTGGGCTGAATCTCCCTTGACCGGCGCTGTCTGGTATTCTGTTCAGACTGTTCAGGCGGGTTCATGGGAAGCGCTTCTTCGTCCTGTCCGTCAGGAATGTCCATAAACTTATCAAGGGGATTTCCTGCGGCTTCTGCGGTCTGTTCCTGACGTTCCCGGCGTGTTCTGCGGGGCGGCTTTTCCAGATTCGGCTTCGGTACGGTATCAGCAGCAGCGGCGGCTTCTTCAAACGGGATTTCTTCACGATCTCCACACGCTTCTGTAACGGCCTTGTCAACCTGTTCCATATACTGACCGATCTTTTCATTGTTTTCAGCTTCCACCTGCGCCCGTGTCTTTCTGGTGCTTCCCGTGGTTCCTGTGCTTCCAGACGTGCCAGCGGTTCCCCTTGCCCGTCTGCCCTTGCTGTCAGGCTTCTGAACGTCCCCGGCCACTTCCTGATCCCGTGCTGCCATTTCTTCATCAGACTTGAAAGCGCCGATTTCATAATAGTTACAGATTTTGTCATCAATATAGGCAAGGTCATTTTCCACCGCATAGGCTTCAAACATTCCCATAGGTGACTTGACTGTATCTTTCCCGCTGTTCTGTGTCAGGAAATAATATTTCTGGTCAATCACGGAAGTACGCAGCACTGTGGTGAAAAGTCCCTCAATGGTGATTTTCTCCCGCAGCAGCTTACCGATCAGTTTAATAGTGGTTATCCCATTGTCCAGCGTTTCACAGTGGGACAGGTAATAAACACGCACGTCAGCCGGAAGTTCTGCACATACATCAATCAGCCGGAAGTAGTCATCCCCGAAATCGTTCCATTTATCCCAGCCCCCTTCATGGATCCGGTTCATATAGGGGATAGAAAGCAAATACTGGAAGTCATCCACCACCAGAATTTTCTTCCCGGCTTTGACCTGACCTTTCATCCATGAAACAATGTTGCTGGACTTCGTTTCATTGTTCAGCATGGTGAACTTGCCGTTTTTGCTCTTGAAGGGTAACGGCTTCCCTACCGGGTTCACAATGGAAGTGATCGCCGGATCAAGGTTCCTCATACTGGTGCTTTTTCCGGTTCCAGATTCACCCATTACTAAAGTTTTCTGTGCCATCTTATTTTTCCTCACTTTCCTGATAAATTTTGTATCTGATTGTTTTTCCCACTTCACTGACAATTCCGATCACCACTATGGTGATACAGATAATCAAAGTTATTGTAACGGCTGTATTCATTATTCAGTCCCTTCCTTATCGCTGCCACCTTCAATAATGTGGCTGGCCCACATATCAGCCCAGTGAATGATCAGCTGTAACCACGTTTCTTTGCCCTTTAAATCCCTATACATGAAGTCGTACAGGCCATCGTGACACAGGATCGCCCATTCTTCATCTTCTGTCAGGTCAATGTACAGTGTAGCCAGCTTGATTGACCGTACAGCGTGGGGAACTGCCAGCAGGTCAGGATTCCGCTTGAAGGGCTTTGCTTCTGACGGTTTTCCAGATTTCAGGATATTGTCAACATACATCGACTTGCCATAGTCCCCGCATTTGCCTAAATCATGCAACAGGGCGGCAATAACCACGCTGTCCTGAATCTTGTTGTACTCCGCACCACCCAGCAGAGCAACACCGATCTTTTCAGCGTATTTCAGAACGTTCACTGAATGTTCAAGCAAGCCTCCCTTTTTCGCCAAATGATTGCCGCCGCTGCAAGGCGCATCCAGAAAACCTATTGACTGAACAAAGTCCAGAAAGTCCTCCATCCCTTCCCGTTCGGTTTTCATAAGGGCATCCCGGAAAATGTCAACCGGGTTCATTCCCTTGTTAGCTGCCGGGGCCGGTGCTGCGGTTTCCGCTGTCTGCTCCTGTACCTGATCCTGAACTGCTTCTTCTTTTTTCTTTGCCATTGTTTTATTTTCCTTTTTTCATTATATTTTCAAAGTGTTTCCACTTCGATTTCAGCACTTCATAAAGTTTCTGATTGCCCGGATCTTCCACCAGACGCTTGAAAAGGTCAAAATCTTTTGGATATAGCAGGATGGCCCTGCCCCCGGCGCTATCAATCTTTCGCAAGTTGTAAATCTGCAAGTCAGACGGTTTCCCATCCGGGCCTTTGATTTCCACGCCCATGAACCAGCCCTTGCAGCATACCAGCAGATCCGGGATCCCTGATTTTGTAAAGCCACCGCCGCCCCAGTATTTCAGGAACCAGCAGCCATTTTCTTTCAGGTACTTCTTGACCTTTTCTTCAAAGTTCTTTTCAGCTGCCATTCTGATCACCTTCCCTCATAACAAACATTTCCAGCCCCAGTGCAAAACCGTATTCACGATTAGCGCCTATTGACTTTTCCCAGCCCTTCAACAAATAAATACAGTTACAGGAAGCAAGCAGCCCCAACCCTATGAACAGCAAACTTTCATATGGTGTATTTGCTGGTAAATGTGCCGATTCAGCAGCGGGATTGATCGGATCGTGTCCCATTTCACGCAGCTGTTCAGCCGCCTTGCTGAACCGTTCAATATAGTCCGTGGTTCCGCTGATCGGCTCTGCAATATAAACTTTCATTGATTCACCTTCTTTCTGCGGCGCTGTCTGGCCGCTTCTCTTGCGTCAAAAACTTCATTTCCCCAGCAGTCCCACCCATCCGCTGTAGTACGGGCGAAAAGTTCTATACCTTTCACCAGATCCCCCCCCCAGCAGGGCCTTGATCCTGTCACGGGTAACAGCTGGCTTTTCTGAATGAACCCCTAACGGCTCCATGATTAGCTGTGATACTGAATTATCTTTTCTTGACGGCTTTCCCTTGACCGCTAACAGACAGGGTTCTGTATTTCCCCGTGTCCAGCGTCCCAGCCCGAAAAAGTAACCCTTGCCGCTTTTATTCAGTTTGATCCACTGGAAAGCGATTGTTTTATACTTAAATCCCCACGCTTCAATTACCTGTATAGCTTCTTTCAGCATCGGGTAAGTGGCCCACAGGAACAGAACACAGTCTTTTTCACACAACTGCGGAACCGGAAGATCCTTGATCTCCTGCAAGGTCATTGTGTCATAGTGAAAAGCACAGGCCCCGTTGCATTTCCGATCACTGTAGCGCCACGGCGGATCCGCATAAATGACATTGTATTTTTTGTCAGTGTTGAAAATATCAACGACCATCTTTTTCACCTTCTTTCTGTACTGAAATAGTGATCCCCTACCTTCCCCCACGGTTCCCCATATGGTGAATAACCTTCTGACGTAAAGAAAATTATTTCCGTGTTCGTCCTTACTTCCAGTTCTTCCCGGATTGCTTCAAAGGTTTCTTCTGACGGTTCCACCGTCCAGATCCTACCGTCCAGCACTACACTGAACTGATTCTGTTGCATTATCACATCTGCGATATTGTCAGGATAGTTTGGATCGTCCACCCTGTTCAGGACTACATCCACCACCAGCTTTTTACCATATAACCCTTGATTCCCGGCTTCCGATTCCACACACAGGGCCAGAAGTTCAAGACTGTCACAGAAAAGTTCTTCTTCCAGTTCTTCCACTGTCATTTCACAGGTTTCAATGATTTCCCCCGATTCCGTTGGTTCAGGCTGTTCAGGTTCCACACTGAACTGTTCAAACAGTCCCGGATCATAATATACTGGAATTGTGGCCGGTTCCTGATGATTCACCGCATATATTGACACTGGCAAGCCGATCACGCAGCCGATTAGGAAACTAACAAAATTCTTTTTCAAATAATTTTTCATTGTATTCCTTCCCCAGCCGCAAATTGATCAGGTTCTTTTCTTCAATGCTCCCTTTACAAATAGGGTAGTAGTAGAAACATTTTTGACCTTGCCCGATCCTGTGTGTCCGTTTCTTTGACTGTTCCCATATTGCACAGCTACCTTTTCCAAACGGTAAAGTGAAATATACTGTGATATGGGCTTTCTGTAGGTTCAGGCCCGTTGCTCCTGCCTGATACTGAACAAAGGTCAGGCTGTCAGCCTGCTGTTCATATGCGGTCAAGTCCCGCTTTTTGCCGTTGACTTCACTGAATGTGTTGAACAGCGAATTCTGGTCGCCACCAACAGCACATTATTTTATCCACCCAA
>BLLU01000114.1 GCA_011959105.1 Lachnospiraceae bacterium
TTTTATTTGCGGCGACTGTGCAGTCGCCACTCCATTTAAAATGCCGTCCAACATTTCATCATAATCAGTAGTATTGATCTCCTTTATACAGCGCTCCCGTCTCCACACCGTTTCAAAAGAAACATACTTCGTCATCCAATCCAAATTGCATAAAATGCCTTCCGTATACGCATACCAAGATACAGACTCCGCAATTAAATCTGCCAACTGACTGCAGAAATCCCGTGAAATATCCTCTTCTTCCAGAGAGAAAACATACGCCGCCATCTGATAGAGTTCATTTTTCGGATAAAAGTACCGATACCCCCCATCTCTCAACCCCTTCCATATTTCCTGGCAATTCTCTCTATAGTAATCCGCAAAACCCACCCTGTCGTCCAGATAAGCATAGGCGCGCAAAATAAAGTACTTCCCTCCCAGAAAAGACGGCTTTTCCATCTTCTGTATGCCGTCCATAAATCTGTTCATGCTTCTATCCTTCGCTGCCGGCATATAAAAATAGGCAATGGCCAGGCACTCACCAGAGTTGGATTTCTTATCACTGTCATTCTTAAAGCCGTCTATCACTTCGTCTATCATGCTAAGGACCAGATCATAGTTCCCTGCCTTCAGCCCGTCCCTTAAGTCTTTCTCATACTGACTTCCCTCATATCTGTCCCAGCCCGCTTCATACATATGGCTGCGGAAATCCCGCTGTTTAACAGTTTCCGAATTATGCAGAGCAACTATTTCTTTCATATGAAGTTCCCACTCACCGCCTTCTGATTGAGCCTCCTGCATCAATTCAAACCAGAAGTGTTCTTTCCAGCTGGCATTCCGAAGCCGTTTTTCCAACAATTCCAGCACCTGTCCTTCCATCTTTCCATCATGCAGGCGCCATATGGTATAGAGCAAGGCTTCCGTCATCTGCACATCCGCCTGCAAAACCAATTCCCACTGCCATCCGCTGAATGCATCTAAAATCCAAAACTCTTCCTTATCTGTATCGCCTGTATAGTCTAGCCTCCACAGCGTTCTGTCCATTTCCAGTCCACACATCTTCAGGAGATTTAAAAACTGTTGTTTTTCAACCAGTCCAAAACAGCCATTCCCGAAAGAAACATTCCCAAAAACCGCTTTCAAAAGCACATCAAGCATTTGCCTCTCCTCATGTCCGCTCTCCAGTATTGTATGCACAAAGTGAAGAAGAACTTGATTATTTAATGCCTTTCTCATTGCTGCCTGCAAATTGAGCGTACTGATGTTATTATCACCGAAAAGATGGTAACACAGCAAAAGTTTCAACGGGTTCTGCCCGTTGCTGACTCCATGATTGGACAAATAAACAATTCCCTGCTGAATAATATCCAACAGGCCAACTCTCCCCCACTCCTCTTCCTCATTGTTAACGGTTACTCCCGCATTCCCAAAAGAGCAGCCCTGTTTCAACATTGGATATACACGCCAGTTTCCTGCTATGTAAAAACTCCTGTAATACAGTTTAAAGAACCTTCGGTACAGTTCTCTTTCATCCCTGGTCATATCTGCCGCGGTATAGATGACGCGAAACAAAGCCTGCGCGTCCGGCTGCTCTATCGCCTGGGGACCATATTCTTTCTCCAGGATACGCATTCCTTTCAACGCCCATTCATTTGTTACATTTAGAATAAAACCGTTTTTTTTGCGCTCTTGCATCGTCTCAAGCACGCATAGCCCCACATCCCCTTCTGCCTCCTCCGTGCAGCACTGCCTATACTTTTCGACGCATTCCCCTATTTTTCCTGCGCCCTCCTCTCCCCTCAGATCCGGCCTGCCAAAGAAATAATACTCCGCCCATAGCCGTATATTCTGCTTCTCAGCCAACATTGGCTTCCCGGGTTCCCATTCAAGAGCAAGTTTACAGATGCGGTCAAGTTCCGCTTCAATCGACGCATAGTCAAAGCGATCTCCCATTTTCTGCATCAACTCCGCTTTCTGCCTGAGAACCCAATAATAATCAACACTTGCAGATGCAGCGGATAACTGCTTGTCCAGAATCTCCGCTATCTCATATGCCTGTGCACAAACGCCCACCTCTGACGCTGTCTCCAAAATGCACTTGCATATTACTTCTAAACTGTAAAATTCCGCATGGGCGGATAAGTATTCCACTCCTCTGCCGAACTGCACACCAATCTGTTCCCATACACTCTCGTCACACAGGCAAAACCGAATTATATGAATTGCAGACTTAAAAAGCAGAAAAAATATTGCATCTGTTTCCCGGTTTCTCATCTGCTCCAGGAGATCGGACAACAGTTTCTTTTTCAATCTCTGCGGACATTCCTCCATAATGACGTCCAACATCAATCCCTGTACGCTCCTGGATCCATCGCTGTCTACGCTAATAAAATTGACAATGCAGTACATATCGGATACAATAAAGAAACATATACAGAACTGCAATCGTTTCCGTTTATTGCATCTTATTTGAATCGCATGAAGATTTTATAAGCAAAGTAATAGCAGATGGATTGAGGGGATGAAAACCTGGTATAGAGAGGGAAAGTCCGTATGACAACTGAGCACATTTATAAAAAGCAAGGGATAGAACTTTTTTACTATGAAATAGATAATGATTTACAGCCATTGGTTCTTATTCATGCGCAAGGGGTAGATGCTGCAAGTTTTAAAAATGTATGGACTCCTTTATCTAAAAAATTTCATATTTATTCAATAGACTGCTATGGGCACGGCAAAAGTCTGCATGCTGCAGAGCAATATAATGTGGTTGACATTGGTAAGGCCATTATACGTTTTATTGAAGATGTGGTTAAAGAGAAAGTTTTTCTTCTGGGGCATTCTTCCGGAGGATTGATTGCGGCATACATTGCAGCCAATACAGAACTTTGCAAATATTTAATTTTGGAAGATCCGCCGTTTTTCTCTTCACAGGGGGAAAGGCGTAAAAGCAGCTTTAATTATATTGATTTATCTACAATCTGCCATGATTTTATAAATCAATCCGAGCATAAAGATTTTGTGCTGTATTATTTCGGCAGTCAGTACGCATGGAATTTTTTCCCTGAAAAATCCAGAGACAAGATTAAAGAAAAAATGATCGCTATGGCGTCAAAGTACAGAAAAAAGCATCCCGACAGAAATCTAAAAGTGATGTTCTGGCCGAAAGCCGCACTTAGCAGCTTTCAGGGCATGAATAAGTATGACCCACTGTTTGGAGAGACATTCTATAGCGGCAGGTTCCATTGTGGAATACCGCACGAAGATATATTAAGAAATATTAAGTGTAAAACAATATTCATGAAAGCGCAAACAAATATCAGTGAAAGCGGTATTTTAATGGCGGCTTTAAGCGAAGAAGATTTAAATAGGGTTTCAGCACTTGTTGCTGATTTACAAATTGTGCGTTTTGATTGCGGGCATGGCATCCATGTGGAAAAACCCAAGGAGTTCATAGCATGTCTGATAAAGGCAGAACTGCCTGGAGCGGCAAAGGCATCCGGCATTTGATCTCTTGACGGAATATGATCTCCTCTATTCTTCCAACGGTTTTCCCAGATTCTTTATATATCCGGCGTCCGCAAGCGCAACGGCACATAACAGTGCCCCCCAGTGATAGAATTTATCACTGTTTCCAGAATCGCAGCCTTCGCCGGTGATACTGTTGTAGTTTTCATGTACATGTCGGTGTTCCGTCCACTCCTTCATAAAGAGTACCGCCGATTTTTCTGCCAGATCACGACGTACATCCTCCAATTCGGTTCTGGCAAGCGCCAGATAGACCAAGAAGTTCAGCGGCGCCCACACACGTCCGCGCCAGTAGTTCTGCTCGGAATAAGCGGCATCATTGCGCGCGATAGAGGGCAGCATCCATTTTCCATAGAATTCATTCGGATTATAATAATGTTCATCAGCCATGCAGCGCTGCCGTGCTGAAGATACATGGGGAGAAAAAAGCGCATAGAAATTAGTGGGGGAAATGCAACGAGAAAATTCCCCGGTATCTGTTCGGCGGTTATAATAAAACCCGTTTTCTTCGTCCCATAGATTTTCCAGACCACTGCAGGCCCGGTTCATCCGCTCCTGTAATTCCGAAATATCTTCTGGGCGACCAATAATCTGCGCCAGCTCCATCAGAGAACGGCAATCCAAAATATATAGACCTGTCAGTCCCACATCTTCCAATTCCAGCCGGTTGGTTTCCATATTCAGCGGAATATCATCATACATGGGGGAATTATCCAGGCCGCTTTCCAGTGCCGCCCCGTAAGTGGCGTGAACGCCCTCCGTCTCCCAGCGGTTTCCATACAAAACAGGTATCCTCTCACTGCCCCAGCAAAGCGCTCCGCTCGGATTCATGCGATGTTCCGCAAACCAACGGTTCCACCGGAGCAGACCGATGTACATCTCCTCCACAATCCATTTTTCCCCCAATATGCGGTAGGTTTCCAAAAGCATGGCACTGCCCACAGGCGGCTGTGAGCGGTCCGCACTGACCTGCCCGGTAGCATAGGCAAAATTGGGAACGAACCCCGCCTGAGTCTGCTCGCTGAGAATCTCCCGCAGATTGCTGCAGGCCAACTGCGGACTGCCGAGACTGGCCATAAAACCGGCAAAGAAATTGTCCCAGCAAAACAACACATAGCCGCCGCTGCTGATACTCCACAGTCTGCTGACCGGTGATATCACCCGGTCGTTTTTGGCATCATAGATGGTATCCCAGGCCAGTGCGCTTTCCAGGGCTTCATACATTTCCCGCATTGGGCCATAATGCGTGGTCTTCTCATAATGGGACAACCGATGAGCATCGATCAGCGTCTGCACTGCCTCATAGCTTAAAGGGCTTCCGGTGGAAAATGCTACAGGCGTATCCAAAGCCACAGACAGGCAGGCTGTCTGTATCGGAATATTGGGATCCCAGGTGGCGCTGCCGGTGGTATAAAGGATTTTGTCCCCCTCAGAACCATGGGCAACCAGTGTCTGTCCGCACTTCTCAATCCATCCCCCCCGGCCCCATAGGAATCCTCCTTCCACTACCAGCATGGCCGGGCGGATCTGCTTTATGACAGGCGTGACCAGCAGAAACAATTCATCCTCTTCCACCGCCGATTCCACGCATATTTCCATACCACACCATCTCAGCGTCATCTTGGTATAGGTTTCATCAAAAGCATGAGGACCAGGATAGGCCGTTTCAACAGGGGTGCGATCATACGCACCCCCAAAACGCCCGATCAGCGTTTCTTTCAGATAATGTCCACTGCTGTATTCCTTGAACGCAATATTGAGGGCAAAGCCATCCGGCATATGAACATGTGAGAGTACACTGCGCACATTCCAGGTATGCCAACCTTTCAGGTACTCGCGTTTCATTTCACTGTAATTCATTTTTTATCCCCTTTGTTCCGATCTGCCTTGGCTTTATTCCATTTTGCTGCCGATATGTCATATTGAGGAGCTTCCCAAAGTTTTTCTGTCGCGCCGATTAGAATTTCAGTCCAGTATTTCGGCTGCCTCCCTCATTAATTCGATAATCGGAAGATGCTGAGGACATACGCGCTCACACTGACCGCATCCGACGCAATCCGAAGCCCTGCCGCTCCTCTGTATCAGTCCCGAATAGAAATTCTTGGATCGCCAGTCATCCGGGTAACGGCGCAATGTGTTCACAGTCCTGAATACATCGGGAATGCTTATTTTCTTCGGACATCCGTCACAACAATATTTACAAGCAGTACATCCTATCTGCGGCATACCAAGAAGTTCTTCTGTAACTTCATTGATGATCTTCAGTTCCTCCTCTGTCAGCGGTTCAAAATCACTGAATGTACTTATATTGTCTTCGATTTGTGCCATATTTGACATTCCCGATAATATGGTCATCATGCCCGGAAGAGAACCTGCAAACCGAAGGGCCCAGGAAGCAACCGACTTTTCCGGACGATGGTTCTTAAACCTTGCCTCAATCTCCGGAGCCATATTGGCAAGCATACCTCCCCTTACCGGTTCCATAACAATAATGGGAATCTTTCTTTCATGCAATATCTCATAAAGTCTCTGGGAGCGTACAACCGGGTTGGTCCTGTCAAGATAATTGAACTGGATCTGCACAAACTCCACCTCGGGATGCTCGTCAAGAATCGTCTCAAGAAGTTCAGGACTCCCATGGTACGAAAACCCAAAGTGTCTGATCTTTCCCTCCGCCTTTCGTTTCATGCACCAGTCAAAGCAATCGTACTCGACATATGTATCATAATTAGAACCATCCTCCATCGAATGCAGAAGGTAAAAATCTGCTTGTGTCAAGTAAGGAATAAAAAAAATTTATTTTTCTGCGAACTACAGACTGCATCTGCTTATAGTTCATCAAACTTTTCCATCATTCTACACAAATTCAAATATATCATCATGGAATAGATATTACCATAATTATCAATCGTTCTCCTTTACTCTCCAATACCCTTTTCTTCTTCCTCCAACTCTTTCGATAACACCAATCTTTTTTAAGTCTGCCATTGCCCTTTGCACCGTTTTGTATGACACTCCTAAACGGTCAGCTATTTCGGACAGTGAAATGTCCGTTTGCGCTGTTATAATCGCTAAAACCCTTGTATTCACGCCTTTTTCTTTCCGGACATCATTTGTCCTTTTAAACGCTTTGCTAGTCACAACCGCAATAAACTTAACCGTAATGTCGTTTCCAAGAATACTATATTCTGGAATCTTAGCACCCATCAAATCGCACTCCTCACAAATCTTCTGTATGCCTCGTCCCCATGCTTCTATATACCCAGCTCTGAAAAAGGTATTCGCTAAATCTGGATTATATGGTCTGGAATTATGAGTTTTCATAAGATTTTCTGTTGTCCAGTCACTTGGAAATACACATGCATTGCTAATATACATAGACTCTTCTTCTATTCGAATTTGAATCGGGATACCGTCTTCCCATTTACAATGTATCAATGCATTGTATACAGCCTCTCGTACTGCTTCCCTCGCATAAGGATACGTCTCCACTCGTATCTCTTTATCATAAGAAATAGATGCTTTTAAATATTTCAAATAAATCAGTTCAACTACCCTGTCTGCTATCAGAATAAGCGATCCTTCAACCACATCCTGATATTGAAGATCTGAACCTACACCAAACTTTCCAATTTTCACATAACAGCCTGTAAAAAAACGTTGTGGATTACGATAAAAAAGCAAAACTGCTGCTCGTTTCAATTTTCCATCAGCAATCAGTCCCAATTTATTGAGCAATTCCTCATTTGTACATTCCAAATCTTTACGTGTCATTCGCTCTGTACGAACTGCTTCCCGACGAAAAATTTCAAAACTCTCTATATCTAAGTCTGCAACAGAAACATTATCTATTGGAACTGCATCCCAACGATATCCTGTCTTTCTGACTAGAAATTCTGTCAGTGCCGAACCACGAAGTTGTTGTTTTGTACTTCCACTCCTATAATGATACTCGCCACGATAATTAACCGGATAAGAGCTTGGATTTACAATAATCTGAATATATTGTTTTCCGTTCTCATCCAGGCAATTTACGTCGGCTATAATCCCCATTGTATCCTTAATTTTATTGGGAATATCCTCAAGAAGTTTTTGGCAGTCAGCCACACCAACAATCTCCCCATTGTCATCAAGTCCGATATAAATGCTTCCTCCTTGCGCATTAGCAAAACCGCATACCCATTTCAGATATTCATCTCTCCATGACTCTTTATATTCTATGTTTTGACTTTCTGCCATACTTATCCTCCAAAAAATATCTTTTCGTTAATACGGATTTTCATTCAGCCAATCTGCCTAAATACATAACATTGTTATATGCAAAATGATCTCTATATTTATGCCGGCAAATATCAAGAACAGATAATTTTTTAATGCCTAAATTTAATAAAAACCACAATTTCAGAAATTTGTTACTGCACATCTTCACCCAATATCTCATCCAACATTCCATCCATTTGCACCATCATATTAGCATTTAATCGGGCACTTTCGTCTACTGTGAGCAAGTCCATTCTTCCATTAGGCATACTTCTCATATGAACCAAATCTTCTATCGCCACTGATGAAATTCCATCCATAAAATGCATTTTATTATTTACAATACTATAATGCAACCGATAAAGTCTATTTTCAAACTCTTCTCTAGTATTGGGTGTCTGCATTTCAACCAAATTCACATTTCTCATCCTCACTTTCATCTCTAACAGTAAATAACCTTATGTTCCCTAAAATTGACTAAGGCACCTTTAACAATTGTATCAGCACGATATTCCATATATGCAATCAACTTCTGTCCATTTGTATATTGCATATTTGAAATATTCACATTTCCAAATGCCGAATTGAAGGATGGCCTTCCTCCAAAATCTTCCCTCCATTCTCTCTGACCAATAAAAACTCCTTCATGCACCTCATTATTAGTAATTCCAGCCTCAGCTAATATACCCAAATTTAACATCTTACTCGAAATATTAAAGCCAATAATAGCGCCCGGAATCCAAGGATAACTAATTTCTTTAATAGCAGAAGTATGTATCCCTGCACTTTCAAGAGAATAATCATCTACCGCATAGTCCATTGTTGTTGTAAGTATTATTTCCAGCAACTCTTCTTCTGTTATTTGTTTTTCTACCAAAAAAGCTCTAATTGAAATAGTTTCTATATTGTCTCCTTTCAGATTTATCCCCTGATATGCAAGAAAATTTTTTTCTCCTCCAAAAATTTTGTTTAAAAGTCTGCTATCACTATCTAAAAGCACCTTCTTTATGCTATAAAAATATTTTTTTTGCATAATTATTATTCGCTTCAGGTACTGGAAATGACCAGTTTACTCTTCTTAACGCATTGAGAACTTCTTGCAATTTTTTCTCATCGGATATCTGATACTCTAAGCCATTCATGCAACCATACCATCTACTTCTCCACAATACCTGTTTTAAACTACTATCATGAAATCCTGCACATAGTCTTTCTACATATTGCTCAAATTTTTCTTGTGCATCATTATCTAAAAGTTCATATTGCATTTGAGCCGTCTTAGAGATAATTTGAAAAAATCTTTCATCCATACAATGATGTTTTTGATTAATTATCTGCATCTTTTTTAATTCATTTGTAATTGCAACCATTTCGCAATTTGTATTTGATTTTATGATTTCTTTGGAAATGCTTTCAAAACATTCCTTTAATTTAGTGCTTCTCTCCTTATATTTCTTTATCACAAGATACATATTTCCTTTTACAATCATCCATTGTTTTTTGATAATCAACTCTCTAAGATTCTGAATTTTCTCAAGTTCCTTCATCAAAACACGGTTATTTTGTTCTGATAATTTCAAACAATAAGAAGAGCAAACCTCTGCAATTTCAAGATTATCTGACCAACTATATTTTACTAATAATGGCACTAACTTCTCATTGCATGCCATCACCCAACTAAATAACTCCATACTTTTCTGTGAAATGTAATGTTGAGGATAAACTATATATCCAAGTAACATCGCAAAACAAGCTTCTTCTATTGTCATCTCCTCGTCTTTCAATTTACAATATCTATCTATTAATTTTTCAGGAATATTCATCATTTCCTTATAATGATTAACAATCACTTCATAACATTTTAACTTTTCATCTTCTCCTACAAGATTTTCAGAAAGAACCAAAAGTTTTTCAGCTATCTGCCATCTCGCAGAATACTTTGGCGCCATAATAAAATCTTTAAGCAAATACATAGCTTCTTGTGGTTTCTCAGATAATTCAATAAGCTTTTCCAACGATTGACCAACTGATTTATCTGCACCATGATTCCATATTGGCCATCCTCCATCCTCTTCCACTTTTATAATCTCTATGCATTTTGATCTTATCTGTGAGATATTTCCTTTCTTCTCTTCATTCTTTATCTCGTTCCATATTTCATTAGCTTTCTTAATTGATGCTCTTTTCCCGAAAGTTCCTGGAAGAAACAGTTTGTCCTTCTCATTTCCTTCTACATGCTTTCTATTCTCTTCTACATCCACTTGTTCCATCTTTTCTGTCGGAATCTTTCTTGTTTCAACCACCCCGATATATTCTTCCAACAATTCAAGAATCACTTGAAGTTCATCCTCTGAGACATATTGCTGATAAAGATCAAGAATATCATGAAAATAATATTCGCCCACATCACATACTAATATATTAAGGATACGATCATAGTATCTTTTCTTTTGCTTCCCACTCTTTGCGAGTATTTCTGCCTGTATTCTAATATAATCGCGAAAATTTCTTCTTTCAACAAGCATAAATATCTCGCTAAATGCCCATTTAAAATCTTCTGGAATATTAGAATCTTCCAAAATTGAAGACATCATTCTCTGTGGAAAAATACAATTAGATACTCTGTAATTTCCTACAACTTGCTTCTTCTTATCTACAGGCTCATAATTACTCATAATCTCTGCCTGCCAATCTTCAGGTAAAAGCTGTAATTTCATACACTGAATTGCCATGCTATACTTTCCTATTTTCCAAAGCTTTTCTATTAAAGACTCCTTCGAAGTTCTAATATATCGTTCAAATGTCATTCCTCCAGAAGCTGCATCAAGTATCACCATGCTCTGCCTTACAACATTTTCATTGATATCCTTTACACACAAATTTTCTATTGACTCTTCAAGCAGACTATATTGTGCCTCTTTATACCATAATGGTCCCATTGAACTTTTAAGCACTTCACTATACGCATTTTCCGCCAAGTCAACGCATCCTGACCCGAAAAATCTATTTACAATCTTCAACAGCCATTCTGTTCTTTCAAATCTATTTGCCACTTTTAAGGTAATATCATGAAATGTCATTTTTATTACATCAACAATTTCATCAACTGCCCCCTCTTGTTGGAATATTTGAATTATATGAAGCATAATTCGAATATAGCTCTCATAATACACCCCAAACTGATCCAACGCCTTTGCCTTTACATAACTTAAAAACCACATCTTTTCTCTGGGGTACAATATGATAAAATACTTGGCAATACTTGGTGTAATATATTCCATAACTTTTTCCGGAATATCGTATGCATCCCTAAATTCCGTTCGTTCATCAAAAGAAAACAGACTGTTTTCTAGAATTTTCTTTAAAGCATCTACATCTGCCTTATCACTTCTTAACAAACCAAGACCATAATATTTTCCAACACAACACACAAGTCGTGTTAATCCGTCTTCCCAATTCTTTGACCAAACGCCTTTATATAAACTTATATCTTCAACCTCTTTTCCCAAATACGCCTGATTTCTATGCCATGAATAGGTATTATAAACTTTTGTATAATCAACATCTACACCATTTGATGCTCTAAAATAAAGACTTCTTTCAGGAGAAAATTTCGCAATATCTTCTTTATTTAGTAAAACTGCAAACTCTTTCCTAATCATACAAACATCAATAAAAACTTTTTTAATACGCTCATCACATAGATACTGAGTATCATATCTTCTAATCTCTTCCAACAAAGCTTCCCATGACTTACTTTTCTCTCCTGTAATATTTTCCAAATTTGCAGATCCTATCACAGACAATAACCAATTATCATAAACCGCCTGATTCATTGTAAGATTATTTTCTTCTAATCTTTCTGCTGTAGCAAATGCCCCGTTTTTCCACAAATTATAATCACAACTTGCTTGCATAACTGCTGCTGCGGAAAAATCATCTAATTCTTGAGAATAAATAAGTTTAAGAAACAGTTGCATTTTTTTGTAAAAATAGCTGCTACCCGATAATGCTACCATCTGATATGCACGAATCATAACACATATTTTTGCAATAGAAACGGACTCCTCAACTTGAAAAGCTTTAATAATCTCTGTTTCCATACGCGAAACCAATTCATATGCACACTCCCACTGCTCCTTGCAAATCATTCTATATAGACATGCTAGCAAGTCTTCATCACTGACAATACATATTTGGTATCTGTATAAATACTCCAATGCCTTTTGGGGATGCTCTCTTTCAATCTCTACCATTGCCAAATCAGCCGCAAATCTTGCAAACATTTCATCGTACCTTGTTTGCGCTCTCTGCATCAGCAGTAATTTGTCAATTAACTGAGCGAATTCTCCCAAACTGCAGCATAAACCTAATACCATCCTCATATCCTGCAGCATCACCTCCGGACCTCCGCCCAATTCTCCACATTTATTCATCCATTGCTGATTGCATTCACTAATACATTGTTTCTTGTCCTCCTCAGTCCCATTGGATAAATGATATAGAAGTTGCGTGGTACCATAATCCGTATCTTGATGTTCCAAGCAATATAATGCCATAAGATGATGTACTTCCTGATTCAAATATTCCGTATGATCACAAACATACTGTTGAAAAGAGCTATGAAAAAATCCTATTTCTGTATCTTGAATCAATAATCCATTCATATTATCTAACGCAATATCAAAAGCAATACTATCTGCTGCCGGAACCATCTGAAACAATATTTGTTTGTCCAATGAGATTCTCACTCTTGCTAAATATGAAACTAATTTGACGTTACTTTCTTTTTTCTTTATCTCATCCCATTTATAATCATAATATTTGCGTATATCTCCTCCATATGCAGGAAATTTTTCAATAAAAAAAGCCACATCCTCATCTTGAGACAAATGATTTACTGATTCTATAATATAGTGGAGATATAGGGCATGTCCCTCGGACTTCTCTGCTATCTGTTCCACATATTTTTCAACATCATTTATAACCAATTTTCTCAAAAGAAAATCTCTAATAGCAATAATGCTAAATAACCCCATGTCAAAAATATCATCATCCGTAATTTTATTTTTTACAGATAAAGGAAGCACCTTTTCATTGTTTAATGTCAAAATAACATGAATTCTTTTACTTGTATAGGTTGAAAAATATGAACAAAAAAGTTCAAAAACTCTTATATCATCATTTACAAATGAATCCAAACCATCAATACATATCAATCCCTGCTTATCTATACTATCCAAATATTTATCCAATTGCTGCAAAATTCTATGTGTACTATCTAAACGTTCTTTATAACCATTCCCACGTGAAGCTTCTAAACGTTCAAGTGCAAATTGATTTCCCATCATGCAAAACCAATCATATAATGCTTCTTCACTTTTTCGATAAACAACGGGCAAAGAATCATATGTCTTATCTACAAAATATTTTCCTAAAATAATAAGTTCTTTTGTATTTTCAAGTTGTTCAATCCACGTTGTCTTTCCTATACCACTACAACCTCTAACAGCAATAATTGACGATTTAGTTTCAATAATATGACTTTCTATTTCATTTAGCAAAAATTGTCTTGAAATATAAACATCTTCTTCATAATATACTGGTATGTTGGAAATATAATTCTTTTCTTTCCTATTATTTAAACCAAGAGCTTCCTTCAAAGATTCAATGTTCTTACAAAATTCTACCAATCTAAGTTGGTCGCTACACTGATAAGTGCAAATTCCCACCACTTCATTTTTTACAATAATAGGTGCTCCTGAAAATCCTTCATAATTGCTGAGTTTCCCCTCCAATACTTCAAGATCTGCAGTATACTGACTGTCAACAACCCCATCATGTGTATTAATAATTTTACCACATATATAAGACATATTCCCCTGATTTTCGCCTGGATATCCATAAGAAATAAACTCACTGTTTGCCAGCGCTGGTTTTAATGAATATTTCAGCGCATGCAACTTCAAACCATTTTGGCTTTCATCAAATATCAAAATGCAAATATCTGTATCAGGTTGTTGTTCCTGTAACTCACAATCATAAATATATGGTACAGTATCATTTTCGTTAAAACTCACCTGTACTTTTATATTAGTATCTACTACATGTGCTGCAGTAACAATTTTTCCTTTCCCAATAAAAAAACCAGTTCCAATTATTTGTTTTTGATATAAAACCTGACATATACTCTTCTTAAATTCCACCATTATTACACCCATCCTTATATTTCTATCACGCTATTTGCAATATTTACAAATTCAAACATAAAAGCATTATGTATATTGTCCGTATCAAAACATTCTATTGTACTATTCTTGTTCGTAATATATATACTCTTTTGTTCCTTAGGACGATTAACCAATAATTTTGCAATAGTTTCCATAGACGGACGTAAATCCGTCATACCTGCTGAAATCAAATATGAACGTGAACCAAATTGTTCTAAAAAATGATTTGATATATTACGCTTGCTTCCATGATGTGACAGCTTAATAAGTTCCATTTCTATAGGATTTAATCCATATATTTTTTCCAAATTTTTTCTGCATATTTCAATATTCGCATCGCCCAAGAAAAGAACTTTCTTATTTTTTACAGATAACACAAATGCAATCGATTCTTTATTCTCCTCTGTATAGTCATAACTATAAGTTATATTTGCCATTTTCTCAACAGATTCTTTATTCAAAGCCTTTGATGTTATAAGCTCTTGTATGGTATCATAATTAGCATTATTCACAATCCACTGAAACGCCTCATATGCATTTCTTACAATTTCATTATCTATTTTCAAAACTTTTCTATAAATCCGCTTCAGATATGCCTCCCATTTTTTATTCATTTGAATCAATTGTTGCTTATTGGGTGATATAAATTGGATATAGCTATGTTCGCCAATATCAATCTTCATATGTGTGTCAGCAATAATAAGACATCTTTTATCATCATCCCATACATTCCATTTATAGCCGCCTTGAATCAGCAAATGAGAAATACAGAGTTCTTCATTTAGTGTTATTTGCTTTTCTGTCTGTTTCCTTCCTGAGACGGCTCTCCCCTGTGCTAAAATTCCTTGACACATTCTCTGCTCTTTGGCTGTGCAGTCCAATGAGGGATAACATTCCAGTTCTAATCCTAAATATCCATTATAAATTACATGTTCAATTTCTATAATGCATGATTCTGCAAAGCTTCTATTCTCTACAAGCAGTGGAATTGCACCACCTATATGATCACTATGCACATGAGTCAAAATTAAGAAATTAATTTTTTTTCCTTGCTCAGACATATGAAGTAAATGCGGTTTAATATAATTCTGATATGTTTCTTGATTCCCACAATCAATCAATATATTAATTTCTTTTTCACTCTCACATATTGTTACAAGAAAGCTGTCACCATCAAATGCTTGAAATGTGTGAATTTTTATATTGCATCTTTCTTCGTACATAAATTTTACCTCTAAAAATATTCAAATTTATCATTACTATTTATTTGGACTCCATAAATATATCAATATATTTTTGTGCAACAAAAATTCGATTTCTATGCTGTTCTTTCTCTTTTTTTATAATATTCATTTTTACCAGCATGTCTACTCTATTTGACGCAGTATTATAAGAAACATGAAATTCATCTACTAATTCATTAATCATAAAGATTGGCTTTTTTTCAAGGAAATCACATATTGCAGTCAATTCACCCGAAAATTTACCATTATATTGCAATTTTACCTTCATGTTAACCCTTTCATCAACTGCAACATTAAGACGTTTTATAGTTTGGTTTGCTGAATCAATGATGCATTGCAAGAAAAATTTTATCCATTCTGTATAATTTCCAAAATGCTGTACTCCGAAATACAAATCCAAACACACATTATTATACTTATGAAGATATTCCGAAATAAACAAAAAGCCTTTTGATAAGATTCCTTGCTTCATAAGCAGTAAAGCAGGAAGCAGCCTTCCTACCCGCCCATTCCCACTGTTAAAGGGGTGTATTGTCTCAAATTGGTAGTACACCAATGCCGCTTTAATCAAAATATCTACGCTTTGATCTATTGCAATATATTTTGTTAAATCCTGTAACAGCTCATCTATTTTCTCTGGAGCTGGCGGATTATACTCCTGCCTATTGACAATAACGTTTGGACGCATTAAAAAGGGATTCTTCCTGATTATACCTGCCCCATCCGCTAAAATTCCTTCCATAACAGAATTTTGCAAATCACATAAGCTATTTGGGGTAAAAAATCTATTCGGCAGACTATGGAAGGCTTTTCGACAATTTATAGCACTCTTCGTTTCTGTCAAATTATTGTTTCCCATTAATATATCCCTATAATGCACTGCAATATTGTCAATCCTGCATGAATGATATGCATCACCACAAATCATCATTTCTAAAAAATGTTCCACGTTCGGAATATATTTTGTCATACCCTCCAAAATACCAAGCGCCCGATGTGCCTGTACCAAAAGATCTGTAATATCCTGATCAATTCTAATATCTAACAAATTTAATTCAGTCGGCAAAAATGTCCAATATCCTCGATTCTGATCTTCATCAAAACTTCTACAAAATGTTCCGCTTACAGTCCGCACTCCTCGTAACTCCTATTAAATCAAATAATTTGCAATAAACATTTTAATCCACATGTTATATTGCAAATTATATCACTTTTTTGAACTATATCAAGTTATTCCATGAAAAACACAAAATTCGAAGTAATCCACTCCGGCCCTATTTAACTGTTCATTAAATAGTCTTTCCACGTCATCCGCTTTCTTTATCTCCCATGCCGGCAGCTTTGTCGCAAGCATAAAGCTGTCTCTGGGATATCTCTTGACAAGTGCTTCCCTTGCAGCAGCCTCCGATTTCCCTCCGTGGTATATATAGGCCGTGTCAAAATAGTTCATGCCGGCCTGCATATACTTATCAATCATACTGCATACCTACTCATGGTCGATCTTGCCGTCCTTTTCGGGTAACCTCATAAGCCCAAATCCCAGCTTCGGCATCCTGCTTACATCAATGCTCATAAATCTTTCCCTCCTGATAATCCGCAATGTCCTTTCATCCTGCGCAAACAATACCAAGGATTTCTCTAACCTTATCATATTCAGCCATTGCATCCCGCGACAGATCGTCCGCGGTCAGATTATTCCTGATATTATCCACGTCCATAATCATTCGGCACTTCGTTCATCGGCGTCTTTCAGTCCCTTAAGGCAAGAATCATCTCCGCATTGTCCATAAGACTCACTTCGGCCTTCCTGCCTTCTGTGCTTATCTGATAATCGCCCTTAAAGGCTTCTATTTCAGCCCAGCCGTTTTCGTCAGTTTTTACCGTTGTATCTGTCCACCATTCCTGTTTTACAAGTTTCTTAAGCATCTCATACGAAGGCTTGCGCGAATTATCCTCTCTTATAAAGCCGCTCGGTGCCTTAAGCCATGCCCCGTCCTTATAATCCCATGTGGTAATCGCTGTGACAAGCGGATGGGAAAACAGTACCCTGTACATCTCTTCCATCTGACGCGCCTGCCTTTCCTCTCCTTCGGGAGTTGTCGGCCAGCTATCCACCCGCCAATCATTCAAATCCACAATATGAGATGGCATAATCTCACCTGAGATAAGAGTATTCTCGGTAAAGTGGATCGGAAGTCCGAAATGCGAAAACCGTTCCAATACCTCCTCAAGTTTCTCCCTTCCCCAATATCCCTGATGCTGATGTGACTGAATACCTATGGCACTTATCGGAACTCCTGCATTCAGGCAGCCGTCTATAAGTATCTCGTAGTTTATGGACGTATTAAAATCATTAAGCAGGAGCATGGCGTCAGGATTATTTTCATGAGCCCTCTCAAAGACCTCCTTGATAAGACCCACACGCCCCTTCTCCTTACAGATCCTGGTAATAGCATTATCGTACTTGTCAAATATGGGCATGATAACCACCTCATTGATTACATCCCACATATCGATAACGCCCTTATAACCTGTAACCTCTCTGTCAATCCTCTCAAGCTGCTTCTGCATAATCGTCTGATTATCATACTTCATAAGCCAGTCAGCACATACGGTATGCCAGCACAGGGGATGTCCTTTCACCTTGACTCCCTTATCCTTAAGGTACTGCGCCGTCTTCATGAGCGCGTCTTTATTTGGTTTACCCTCTTCAGGCTCATACCTACCCCAATAGAACGGAAGGGTGGCATAATTGAATACCTCAAGCCAGCCGTCTGTCAGCTGCTTATACTCATCCCCGCCCTTTAATACATACGGCATAAAATCAAAGCCTCCACAGCCGAACAAAAATGCGTGGTTTACCTGTCTGATCCCTATTTCACGATTTGACAGCGGATTCCCGTGTTCGTCTGTAAAACGAAGCCTCTTATTAACTTTCCTGTGTGTTGTTTCCATAAAAACCTCCTCTTTATATTATGCTGAATATGATTGACGAAAGCTATATCAAGATCTTTTTCTGATTCACTTTACTATTCCTGCATTATTACAGCGAAGCTCTCGCGGCGATCCTATAGATCTCCGCAATATCTTCCGAGCAGAGAGATACAAAGCCCCCCGTGTGTCCGTCAAGCAGACCTAATTTTTCCACCAATTTCGGAATATCTTCTTCTTTGGCCCCCAACTCCGCAAAGTTTATCGGCATACCGATGTCATGCAGGAAATGTCTGAATGCTTTTATGCCTGCGGCAGCGGTATTTTCGGGAGTTTCATAGTCCATGGCACAGCCGAATACCCTTGTCGCCATCTGACAGAAACGCAGTACATTGTGTCTGTGTACAAATTCCATCCATGCAGGCATTATTACGGCCAGCCCCGCACCATGGGCACAGTCGTAAAGTGCCGAAAGTTCGTGCTCTATATTGTGGCTGTTCCAGTCCTGGTCTCTGCCGACACCGACGATATTAGTGTGTGCGACAGTTCCCGCCCACATGATATTCGCCCGTGCTTCATAATTATTGGGATCTGCAATAACTCTTGGCGTCTCCCTGATCATTGTGCAGAGTACCGCTTCACAAAGGCGGTCGGTAATCTCAACCTCCGTAGTATTGGTAAAATACCTCTCAAAAACATGCGCCATTATATCCGCAGCGCCGCAGGCGGTCTGATAGGCGGGCAAAGTCTGCGTAAGTTCGGGGTTCATGATCGAAAACACCGGGCGCATCACGTCTGATCCGGTACCTCTTTTGAGCATTCCCTCCGTTCTGGTGATAACGGAATCACCAGAGCCTTCGCTTCCTGCTGCGGCAATGGTCAGCACCGTGCCTACCGGCAGGGCTTTCTCTGCATGCTTTCCGCTGTAAAAATCCCAGAAATCGCCCTCATACAAAGCACCGATCGCAATGGCCTTTGCCGAGTCTATTACCGAACCGCCGCCGACAGCAAGAATAAAATCTACCTTTTCGCTGCGGGCAAGTTCGATCCCCTTATAGACAAGCGTATCCCGGGGATTGGGCTGTACTCCGCCGAGTTCGCAGAATGCAATACCCTTTTCTTCAAGTGCGTTTTTTACTCTGTCAAGAAGCCCCGACTTTATTGCCGATTTTCCGCCGTGGTGGATCAGCACTTTACTCCCGCCGTATTTTCTGACATAATCGCCACACTCGTTCTCTCTGCCCTTCCCAAAAATAAATTCCGTAGGGCTGCAAAAATTAAAGTTGTTCATGAGCTCCTCCCTGCGCTTTTAATTCTATTTTCAGTTAGCTTATATCCATTTTGGCCTTTTCAAGCCTTTCTATAACATCGTCACACCAACTGTCAAATTCCTTGTCCTCATTTTGCAATTCGGGGTGCGCAAGAATATTTTCGATGGTCATCCGGATGCCCTCCTCCGCACTGATTGCAGTTCTGAATCCAGGTACGAGCGACTTTATCTTAGAATTGTCGAACACGACCGAATTTGCCTTATCGCCGATAAGACAACCGATAAGATCGTAACGGCTCAGCGCTGCAAGTGTCTGCGAAGCCACATAATATGGTTTTAATTTAACGCCCAGCGCATCTGCCACAGCCCAATATATCCTGTTCCAACTCAGGCTATCGTCAGAAGTGATATGATATGCCTGACCGATTGCCTCCGGTCTGCCAATCAGCCCTGCATAGCCCTTTGCAAAGTCGCTGTTGTGCGTTATCGTCCAGAGTGAAGTCCCATCGCCATGAATTATGACGGGTTTGCCGTCCATGATTCGTTTCACCACCTGCCAGCTCCCACCGTTTCCGTGAACGCCGAGCGGTACGCTGCGTTCGTCATAGGTGTGGCTTGGACGAACGATCGTAACGGGGAATCCATCCTCCCTGTATCTGTCCATGAGGTATTTTTCGCAGGCGATCTTGTTGCGGGAATATTCCCAGTATGGATTGTCAAGCGGCGTTTCCTCTGTGATTATATAGTTCTTCGGCGGTTTCTGGTATGCAGAGGCAGAACTTATATAGATATACTGCCTGGTTTTGCCCCTGAAAAGCCGATAGTCACGCTCGACCTGTCCGGGAACAAATCCGATAAATTCACCAACACAGTCAAAGGTCATGCCTTCGAGTTTTTTTGCTGTTTCTTCCTCATTTTCAATATCCGCTGTGATGGTTTGTACATTGTCGGGAAGCGCTTCCTTTCTACGGCCCCGGTTGAGCAGGTAAAGCTGGTCTACCTTTGTTGCCAGCAGCCTTGTTATCGCCATACTTATGGTTCCTGTCCCGCCGATCAGTAATACCTTCATGATATATCTCCTCTCTATTTTAGATGATATCAACTATAACACATTTGGAATTTCGGCATCAATGGTTTACAGGGAGTTTTGGAGATTTGTTCTATTTTTGTGTTTAAAAATTCTTCTTTTTATGACGGGTTTTTGATATGTTTATAAGAAATGAGGTTTTTAGCAGGAATGCTTTTTGCTCAGCCTAAACTGTTTCGGAGTAAGCCCTATGTGTTTTTTAAAGCATCGGATAAAATGACTGCAATCGGAAAAGCCTGTCTGTTGGCTTATATACATGAGACTATGGTCGGTAAAAAGCAGATATTCTTCTGCTTTGAATATCCTCATGCGCTCAATGTATTCCTTGCAGTTCATGCCGTACTGCTCTCGAAATTTCGCAGTAAATCCCGAATAACTCATATGACATTTTTCGGCAATATCGGCAACACGAATATTTTCCTCAAGCCGCCTGTCTATATATTCCGCTATGTTCTCTATACCGTAGATTTCCGTCGAACTCATAGGACAGCTATTTATATCAAGTCCTAAAGAGATCCATTGTCTGACAATGCCGAGAATAAGCCTGTATATCTGCGAGCGAAGCATAATATCTCTTCCGTACAGGCATTGCTCCGTTTCTCTAATACAGTCGGAAAAAATCTCACGGCTGTGCAGCGTCTCGGCTTGCTCTGCATTAAAATGTATCTGCATATCCTTGGTGCGAGCATATCGGAGAATCGCTGTCACAGACGGCACATAGGAAGATATATTCTGAAATTTTGCGGAATCGAATTTGATCCCGGCAAAAAGAACAGGCGAACCGTCCGCTGAAAATATTGAATGAACTGACGACGGATAAAAAATAATCAACTCCCCCTCTGAAACAGTATATGCTCTTCCATCGCAGGTGACTTCAGCCCTGCCTTTTAGGATATAGATAAATTCGGCAAAATAGTGCCAATGCTGCTTCACGGGGAAGTCCCTTTTTTCCGTATCAAAGATGAACGTTTCAATGGGAGAATTAAGGCTGTCCTGTCTTTCAAAAAGCGAACTCATGTAATCATTCCTTTCATGGCGAATGAGTTTATACAATATCCCTATGTAGATTTTATATCATGCATTATAAATACCTTGTAAATCCACTGTGTTTTCCTTGATTATATTATCTCTTGGCAGCAAGGTCAAGCGTTTCACTCCGTACATACATTCT
>BLLU01000115.1 GCA_011959105.1 Lachnospiraceae bacterium
TTATGTGGCAGCGCGTCTTACGGGCATATGCTGATTAAAGTTCCGCATATCCCCTGCAGACGCGCAGTCCTTTGCCGCATATACGGCCACCGGAAATATGCTGTTTGATCTACCGTACTTTCACTGCCTGGCTCTCGGCCCGGACGCAGAGTTCCGCTGCCAGAAAGGCGTGTTCCTGGGTCATGGCTGTCTCCGTGCGGTTCACACAGTCCAGGATCAACTGTCCAAAGAAGGGATAACCCACCTTCCCCGACACCTGGTAATGCTGCTCTCCCTCCCGGTTGACCAGAAACACATGATCCCCTTTTCCGTCTCCGGCGCCCACATTCACATACTTGCGCAGTTCAATATAGCCTTCCGTACCCAGGATAAAGGTTCTCCCATCTCCCCAGGTGGAGAGACCGTCTGGCGTGAACCAGTCCACCCGGAAGTGCTGGGTGGCCCCATTGTCTCCCAGCAGCACTGCCTCGCCGAAATCTTCCAGTTCCGGATATTCCGGATGGGCATAATTCCCCACCTGGCTGTACTGTACTTTCGCCTTTTTCACACCGCAGTAGAACAGAAACTGTTCAATCTGATGACTGCCGATATCACAGAGAATGCCGCCGTATTTATCCTTCTGATAAAACCAGTCCGGCCTGGCCGCCGGATTCCCGATCCGATGGGGCCCAAAACCGTCCACATGAATAGGCGTGCCGATGGCTCCAGCCTCAATGAGTTGTCCTGCGTACACCGCCGACTCCACATGGATGCGTTCACTGTAATACACCATGTATTTTCTCCCGGTACGAGCCGCCATATCCCTGGCCGCTGCCAGCTGCTCCAGGGTGGTCAAGGGAGCCTTGTCTGTAAAATAATCCTTTCCAGCCGCCATCACCCGCAGACCAAGAGCGCATCTCTCGCTGGTGACTGCGGCCCCGCATACCAGCCTGACCTCCGGATCCTCCAGCACCTGTTCTTCCCCGGAGGCCGCCCGGGCTTGCGGGAACGCCTTTTGGAAGGCCGCCACCTTTGCCGGGTCCGGGTCATAGACCCATTTGATGTAGGCCCCCGCCTCCGTCAGCCCGTTGCACATCCCGTATATATGCCCATGGTCCAGGGCCACGGCGGCGATGGCAAACTCTCCCGGTTTCACCACCGGCACAGGTTTTCCTTTGGGTGCATAATTCATTCCGTCTTTTTTCTGTTCCATCCTGTTTTACCTCAACTGTAGAAACAGGCCCCTTTTTTCCAAAGGGGCCCGCCTCGGATAGCCAATTAGTTGCCTGCGTGCTCGGTGCGCTCGTCGATAATCGTCTGTACGCCCGCGTTCTTCAGTTCTTCCATATATTCGTCATAAGTCTGCTCAAACTGATCCATGGGGCAAGTGATGCACTTCACCTGGTACTCATCCTTCACCAGATTGATGTCGGTGATCAGTTCCGGTGTGGAAGGAGAGGTATAGGTGGAGTCATGATTCAGCGTTCCGATCATGGCATTCTCATAGTTGGCCACCACATGATCCTCGTATCCCGGCGCTTCCTTTGCGGTACATGCGTTGAAGTCGTCCACGGTGGCAAAGTAACCCTGGTTGCCTACCAGGAAGATGTCAGCCCTGATCCAGTCCTTGTCCTTGGTGTTGTACTCTGCATCTTTTACCACGGGCACGCCGTTGCTGTCATAGTCGTAGTGCTCGCCTTCGAAGCCATGGTACAGCACATGTCCGCCTTCCTTTGTGCACATCCAGTCCAGATAGGTCATGCAGGCCTCTACGGTCTCTGCATCCGCTGTGAGAGGGCAGAATGCGATCAAACCGCCGGAAGCATATGCGGCGCTGTACTGTTTTCCGTCGTTAACATTCTTGAGAGGAGGGATGGAGACAATATCCGCACTCGAGTCGTTCTCCTGCAAAGTCTTCAGCAGGGAGCCTCTCATCACATCCACGCTGCCGTTTACGGCATACTCAAAGCTGGCAGCCGCACCCGTAACGATATAACTCTTGAAATTGTCCTCGGACATGGTGTAGTATTCCTGGTTCAGAAGACCATTGTTGTACATCTTGTTCATGAAGCGGTAGTAATCCCTCATGCCCTCGTCATAGTAATCCTGAATGGCGTCCTCGGTGCTGGCGATCTCCACTGCCGTAGGGTCTCCCGCGATCTTGGAAAATGCCATACGCAGATTCCAGGCATTCCAGATAATCATGCCCAGCACATCGTTTCTGCCGTCCGGGTTGTTCTTGGTCATCTGCTCCACCACATTGTACAGTTCGTCGGGGGTGGTGGGCATGCTCAGATTCAAATCATCCAGCCAGTCTTTTCTGATGCAGATATTGCTCTTGGCCGTGGTGGCACGCTTGGCCACGATGCCGTAAAGTTTACCGTCCGCGTTCCTGCCGATGTCCAGTACTTCCTGTCCCAGATATTCCTTCATGTTCAGCGCCTGATCCGCTCCGTCAATAAACTCCGACAGATCCCAGATACCGCCCTGGTTGAAGTAATCCTCCGCATAGGCGTATGTGTAGGTCAGCGTCAGGTCGGGAGCCGTCTGGCCCGCCACCATGCTCTGCATCTTCGTAACCTCGTCCCATCTGGGTACGGGCACGAATTCCACATTGATGCCCACCTTGTTCATCTCCTGGTTCACATACTCCGTCCACTTGTTCTCGGTGATGGTGGAGCCGTCCGGCGCGTTACTCCTGTCAAACAGTTCAACGGTGATGGTCACATTGTCAAACATCTTGGAGCCGTAGGTGGTCTGGTACTGGCTGGCCTGCGCCTGCCCTCCCTGGCTGTCGTCTCCCCCCGCCGTATCCGAGGACTGAACCGGCTGGCTTTCTCCGCCTCCGGCACTACCTGTTGCCTCTCCGCTCCCCGGCTGGCTTCCGCAGCCGAACAGGGTCACTGCCAGCATGGATACTGCCAGCATAGATGAAATCACTTTTTTCTTCACAATACTTCCTCCCTTTCTTAAGAATAAGTGTTGCGCGTACCCCGCCATCCATTCATCCGGCAGCGGGGCCGCTGTTTCTATAATGAATGCCTTCCGGCAGTTCATTAACCCTTTACGGAACCCACCATAACGCCCTTGACAAAGTATTTCTGAAGCCAGGGATACACGATAAGGATGGGAATGGTGGACACGGCCACAGTGGCCATCTTCAGGGACTGGGTCATAACCTGGGTGCCCAGCCCTTCCAAATTTACACCCGAATTGTTCAGTTCCTCTCCGAACAACAGACTCCTTAAGCGGAGCTGCAGGGTATACTTGTTGGGGTCCTGTATGTATAACAGTGCGTCAAAATAGGTGTTCCAGTAACCCACTGCGTAAAAAAGCCCGATGGTGGCGATGATGGGCAGAGACAACGGCAGTACGATCTTGACCAGCACCTGCATATAGGAGGCTCCGTCGATCCTGGCCGCCTCCTCCAGGCTTTCCGGCAGATTCCTGAAAAAAGTCCGCATAACGATGAAGTTAAAGACATTCACCGCCTGAGGAATAAACAGGGCTCCCAGAGTATCGTACAGTCCCACGCCTTTCACCACCAGGAAGGTGGGAATCATGCCGCCCCCGAAATACATGGTGAACAGAATCATCCCCGTGAGAAACTTTCTCCCGGGCAGATCATTACGGGACAGAGCGTAGGAGGCGAAAACCGTGAGAATCAGGCTGAGCCCCGTTCCCATCAGTGTCACCAGCACCGTGGTCCGCATGGAATTCCAGATCTGTGTCTTTCCCAGTATCTGCTGGTATGCGCTGAGAGTAAAGTCGATGGGATAAAATGTCACTTTTCCCGACAGGACCGCGTTATAACCGCTCAGGGAGTAGGCGATCACGTTCAGGAAGGGATACAGGCAGACAAAAGCCAGCACCAGCAGCAGTATGTAATTAACCACCTGTCCCACCGATAATTTTTTCTTTTTCATAGTCCGCTCCTTTTTTATAATAGTATTTCGCATCTGCCGGGGCTATATGATTCCGTCTTCTCCGATGGCCTTGGCAAACTTGTCCGCCGCGAACAGGATGATAATGTTGATCACAGACTGGAACAGGCCGATTGCCGTGGAATCACTGTATTTCGCACGTTCAATACCCAGCCGATAGGTGTAGGTACTGATAACCTCCGACACGCCCATGACTTTCTTGTTACCCAGGAGCAGCGGAGCATCCAGCCCGATGGTCATCATCTTGGAGATCTGGAGAATCAGCATGGTCACGATCACCGATTTGATGGAGGGCAGCGTGATGTAAATCAACCGCTGGAATTTGGTTGCCCCATCCAGATAGGCCGCCTCATACAGGCTCTCGTCCACTCCTGTAAGGGCTGCAAGGTAAATAATGGTTCCCCATCCGATCTCCTTCCAGACATTACAGATGACATAGGTGAAAACCCACCAGGCATTGTTGCTCAAAAACGGAACAGAATCTATTCCCAAAGTATTCAGAATATGATTGACGGTTCCTCCCTGCATGGAGAAAAGGTTGGTAGCGATGCCGGCCACCACCACCCATGAAATAAAATGGGGCAGATACAGCACCGACTGGGTAATCTTCTTGAACTTGGAACTCATCACCTCATTCAGCATCAGCGACACAATGATCGTCAGCGGAAAGCTGACCAGCAGCGTGAGCACATTCAGCAGCAGCGTGTTTTTGATCGCCTCCCAGAAGTTCTTGTTCTTCAGGATTTTTTCAAATACTTCCAGGCCGCACCAGGGACTGTCCAGAACACCTTTGAACACATTGTAATCCTTAAAGGCGATGGTCACTCCGTACATGGGGATGTACTTGAAAATGATGTAGTACGCCATCACTGGCAGCAGCATCAGGTAGATCCACTTGTAATTCCACATTTTCACAAGGGTCCTGTTAGGCTTTTTTCTGGTAACACTTTTACTCATCTTGTGCCTCCTTTGTCTATTTTGTACACACTTTGAATATATCACACTCTTTCTTTGTGCACCTACACATAATAGGGCCACTTTTTTAGCGAAATACGACATAAAGAATGCCGACATGTCAAATTTCACATGTCGGCACACCAATCTTATCTGTTTTCCATCTGATATTTTTTTGGTGACATCCCCACTTGTTTTGAAAAAGTTCTGGAGAAATTGGAGTAACTGTTAAATCCTGTCATTTCGCATACATTGCAGGGCGACACCCCCTCCCGCAGCAGTTTACAGGACAGCATAATCTTTTTGGCAATGATAAAATTCTGAAGAGAGATACCCGTAATCCGCTTAAACCGTCTGCTGATATAAGTCCCGTTGTAATGCAGATTCTCCTCCAGGCATTTCAGCGTGATCTCCTCCGTCAGATGGTTTTCTATGTAGTTAAAAGTTTCCATCACCAGTCCAGGCATGATTTCCGGGCGGGGTAGGACATCCTGCCCCAGAAAATGGCGGTTTACCATGACCATGATCAGCTTCAGGTACGCGTCTGAAAGGATCTCATCTCCCGGCTTTTTCCCGCAGAGACTTGCCTGAAGCGAACGCGCATAGACATCCAGCCGCAGCACTTCCTCCTCCGACAGATGAATCACATTGACCGGGTTCAGAGGATTGCGCCTGAAGCAGGTCTGTAAGTCCGTCTGTTCGCTGGAGGCTCCCTCCAGAATATGCCTTTTCACGTTGACTACGACCCGGTCATAGATTCCCCTGGTGATCACCTCGACCCTATGGAAATTCAGTTCATCAACACATACCAGATCTCCCCGTTCCAGCCTGCTGCCCCCAAATTCGGTATAAAAATTTATAATACCCCCCAAGACCAGCAGAACCTCATACCCGTCGTGGTTATGCATATCCATGGAGTAATCCAGAAGCGCCGTGATCGTTTTGCATTCACACTGAATCTCCGCATCCAGGGCTGTAAATTTTCTTTTCGCGTCCTGTCCCATTTCACCATCTCCAATACCTTTAATACTCTCTGTTATATCATACATTTTCAACATAACATAGACTATTTATGCACAACAACACAATATCAGACCAATTTTTAGCGAAATGCGACTACTCAGGGGAAAGATTTTTTCACAAAGAGATCCCTTTCCGTTTAACGTCAAAAAACAGGATGTAATCCGCTATGTTTATGCCGAATTACATCCTGTTCTGTTAATAACAGGTTCTGCCTCTTTATGGCCCGGGCCATGCCCGCGCTGTTGGGTTAATCTGAACGCACAGCATCCTTGCTTATTTCTCAGCCAGCGCTGCCTTCAGAGCCACGGTCAGCTGAGGAACAATCTTGTTCAGATCGCCTACCACACCATAGTCAGCCACATCGAAGATGGGAGCATCCTCATCTTTGTTGATGGCCACGATGATATCGGATTCCTCCATGCCAGCCACATGCTGGATGGCGCCGGAAATGCCGATGGCAAAGTAGATCTGGGGACGAACGGTCTTACCGGTCTGACCTACCTGCAGATCCTTGGGCTTCCAGCCGCTGTCAACCACAGCACGGGAGCAGGACACGGTACCGCCCAGTACTTCTGCCAACTCCTCCAGAATCTTAAAGTTCTCCGGGCTGCCCACGCCGCGGCCGCCGGATACCAGTACTTTGGCATCCATGATGTCCACGGTATCGGAAACCGCCTTCACCACTTCCTTGATGGTCACATACCGATTGTTGGGTGTGAAACCGGGATTGTACTCCTCCACCACGGCCTTCGCGCCCACGATGGGATCAATCTTCTGCATAACACCGGGACGGACGGTGGCCATCTGAGGCCTGTTGTCCGGGCAGGCAATGGTGGCGATGGTGTTGCCGCCGAAAGCAGGACGGGTCATCAGCAGCTGATTGTGCTTCTGCTCCTGGCCCGGAATGGGATTCAGAGGGAAGTCACCGATCTCCAGCACGGTACAGTCCGCGGTAAGGCCGGTGGCCACCCTTGCGGATACGGTGGGACCCAGGTCACGTCCAATGGCGGTAGCGCCCACCAGAACGATCTCGGGCTTATACTGGTTGATCACGGAAGACAGCGCATGGGCATAGGGCTCGGTCCTGTATACCTTCAGTTCCGGGTCATCCACCACAATCACCTTGTCTGCGCCGTACTCCGCCAGCTTGTCGGCCAGGTCTTTCACCTGATAACCGATGAGAACCGCCACCACCTCTGTCTCCAGACTGGCAGCCAGCTCCTTTCCTTTTCCCAGCAGTTCGTATGCGATACCGCTGATCTCATTGTCCACCTGCTGGGCAAACACATATACGCCTTTATATTCTTCTAAATTCATGGTTTGGTTTACCTCCTATTTTAGTTCCGCATATCCCCTGCCGCTGCACACTCCGGTGAATCATGTCCGGCCG
>BLLU01000116.1 GCA_011959105.1 Lachnospiraceae bacterium
CACCTCCATCAAAAAAGGCCCAAAAACCAGCGTTTTTTGATGGTTTTTAAGCCCAAAAACATGGGTTTTTCGGTACTTTCACGCAAAACTAAAGTGCCTGAAAGCCTTGAAAAATCAATGTTTATGTAAGATTTTGGGGCGATTTCCTATCCCCCCTGTGCGAATTTGCGAAAACGCGCGTCTGAGGGGGGCGGCGGTCAGTATTTTGTCGAATTACAGAGATAAGAACCGCCCCTCCCCCGGTCAGATTTCCACGGGAAATAGTACACTTTGTCAAAGCATGGCGGAAAAAGAACCATCACGGAAACCTCAGTAATGGAACTCCTGATAGCGGTCCTCCGTCATGGTTTTATGGTCATGGCATTTCTTACAAAGGCTCTGCCAGTTGCTCTCATCCCAGAACAGCTTTGCATCCCCTCTGTGGGGAACGATGTGGTCAACAACGGCGGCTTTCACCAGCCGTCCCTGTTTCTGACACTCCACACACAGGGGATGTGCTTTTAAGAATCGTATCCTTGCTTTGTTCCATCTGCTGTCATACCCGCGGGCGGATGCGCTGGCACGGTCAGAGGCGTGCAGCCCTGCATGTTCTTCACAGTACATCCCGCCCGTCAGCTTTGGGCATCCGGGATGTTTGCATGGTTTCATCGGTCTCCTCGGCATGGCGTCACCACTTCTTCACGCCGCCGTAATACTTGTCAGCGATGGCCTCCTGCTGGTACTCCGGCAGGCTCCGCAGTCTCTCATTCACCTTTTCCAGTGACTGCGCCTGTTCCTCATGTGTCTTGTGGAAATGGCAGGTCTCGCCCTGGCATTTCCCGCATCTCAGAATGTTACAGTTCCCATTTTCATTCTTTGCAAAACAATCCATCAGTAACTCCTTTCCACCCTTTCCGCAAAAGAAAAGGACAGCGGTGAAAGGATAAAGCCCGCTGCCCTGTGCGGAGGCGTGAAAAAAGCCCCGTGGATTCTCCAACAGGGCCCCTTACACTTTTCCGCAGTTTGATACTACCATAAAAATTTTGAAAAAACAATTCCGATATAGTCTACACTTAGTCTCATGTTAGTATCACCTAACTTAAAATATATTTCATTTCCACATCATCCCTGAATTCATACATCTGGTCCATCTCCCTTGCCGCCTTTTTCCGATACCGCCCCACGGTGCTGTAGCTGATGCTGTATTTCTCCATAAGGCCGTTCCAGTCCATCTGCTCCATGACCATGTCCCTTACGAATTCCGGCAGCCTGCCGCTCAACTGTGTTGTCAGGAACCCAAAGAAATCTATTTCATCTTTCAGGTAGAGGTACCGCCTGAAAAGTTCGTCAAAATACTCATCGTCCAGCCTGTCCGCCACCCGCCTGTAATATGCTGCCACCCTTCCGGTCTTATCGGAAACCATGCTCTCCTGCACCCGTTCCCCTTGCGGCTTGGAGAAATTCATGCTTTCAATGACATCTTCTTTCCTGATCCTCTCAAAATCCC
>BLLU01000117.1 GCA_011959105.1 Lachnospiraceae bacterium
GGGCTGGAGGATTTGAGAGGAGAAATTTACCGGCAGATACGCGGCGGGGCGGTGGATGACTATGCCTCTAAGGAATTAGGGGAAATCAGAAAACAGGTATCCAGGTGCGAAGATCAGATGAAGCAAAAAGCGGAACAAACGATGCGTTCCCACAAAGAATGTATGGCGGACAACTATTATACCTTCAGGAATGGAAGGCTATGCATTCCGGTAAAAAAGGAGTATAAGCTGAAAGTACAGGGAACGGTCATTGACAAGTCGGCGACGGGCAATACGCTGTTTATGGAGCCGTCAGAGGTTTCCAGATATTATGAGGAGATGCAGCTCCTTAAAATAAGCGAGGAAAATGAGGTATACAGAATCTTATATACGCTGACGGCCATGGTGGCGGAAGGAGGCGATATACTGGAAGAGAATATGGCGACTATAGAAAAACTGGATTTTATTTTTTCCAAAGGAAAGCTGAGCGCCGATTTGGATGGGGCAGAACCTTCCATTAATCTGGATCGGAGAATCGTACTGAAAAGCGCAAGGCATCCTTTGATGGAGAGGGGGGAGAATGTTCCCTTGCAGTTTGAAATCGGGGGAGATGTGCATGGTATCGTAGTGACGGGGCCGAACACAGGAGGAAAAACGGTGGCCCTGAAAACAGTTATGCTAAACTGCCTGATGGCCCAGTGCGGACTGCATGTAACGTGTGAAGAGGCGGATATTTGTATGAACAGCGCTTATCTTTGCGATATCGGGGATGGCCAGAACCTGACGGAGAATCTGTCCACTTTTTCAGCTCATATTAAAAATGTGTTGGAGGTTTTGCAGGAGGCAAATGGGGAAAGCCTGGTAGTATTGGACGAACTGGGATCAGGAACAGACCCGGTGGAAGGCATGGGGATCGCAGTGGCCATTTTGGAGGAACTAAAGAAAAGCGGATGCCTGTTCTTGGTCACCACCCATTATCCGGAAGTAAAAGAGTACGCAAAAGAAGCGGAGCATGTGGTGAATGCCCGGATGGCTTTTGATAGGGAGACGCTGCGGCCTACCTATTTTTCTATCAGGACTCCGGCAGAGCAGTTTTCCCAAAGGCAGGATATATTAAAAAATGTCAAATGGGAAGAGTATACCAAACTCCAAACCTGCTTCCAACAATTAGGAAGTTTATAGGGCCTGTTCCCCAACAGACCCTATAGGCACACCCCCGCCCACCCTAAATCTCCACCGTCTTCGTACCAATCTTCTCCCTGAACCTCACATCATGTTCCACAATAAGCATGGTGGGGTGATATTCCGCCAACAGTTTTTCTATCTGCTTTCTGGAAAATATATCA
>BLLU01000118.1 GCA_011959105.1 Lachnospiraceae bacterium
TGATGTGGATAATGATATTTGGTATGTTGATTGTTTGGCTAAAGATAGGGCGGCAGATTGGTTGGATGATAATGCTATCACGACAGGAACTGTATTTGAAGGGCGTTTCAAATTGGCATATGAACTTGTTGAGAAAGGGGCAGGAACGAGAGGCTCCATTGGTGCAGTTGATGCTAAAATAGCTAATTTGATCTTAGTTGAAGGTATAAAAGTTATTAGTTACGGAACGCCTGTTCGCTCAAATAAAAATGCAGTAAATATTGATAGGGATATTATAGAAAAGATGTTAAGTCAACAGAATTTAGGTGACTAAAATAATGGCTCTATTTTGGCTCTAAAAATTTTGACTGGCATAAATACATGAGTGTTTTTTGAAGAATATGTACAATAAATCCATTAAAAAAACATAGAAAAATAACCAGTTCAAGCTATCCGCCGAGGAGTTCGAGTAACGGATATATCCAGAGGCACACCCGATTATCCTGTGAGGGCAATCTGGGGTAGCCCCAAAAAGAGAATAGAGTAAGTTCAAATGACCTTGTAGAGAGGAAGTGATCCTTTCTATGAGGTCATTTAAATTAGAGGGATGGGAGAGAGAAAGCCTTGAAAATAAAATGTTTACGGTTAGAGGGAAGTAATTTCAGATTAGGCGGTATAGCCCCGATTACAAGGGCTATACCGTCTTTTTGAGTTCCTATGCGCCTTGCCGTTTCGGTTGCGTGGCAGAAAGGAAATTGATTTCTCCAACAAAGTTGAAAATAATATCCACTTTCTGTACCCGTTTCCCGTCCACCTTTTCCGGCGCATGGACTATGATTTTCTTGATAAATTCATTGACGATTGCGGGGGTGAGCTCCTTTATCCCCACATATTTGCGGATAATCGCGGCGAAGCTGTCAAAATCGCTTTTGTTCTGTTCGTAGGTATCGACTTCCTGCTGGTCTGCCTTGACCTTTTCTTCCAGTTCCCGCTGTTCCGCTTCATATTCTGCGGACAGCTTCAAAAACCTGTCATGACTGATTGTTCCGCTTATGTCGTCCTCATAAATCCGCTTGAAGATACGGTCAAGTTCCGCTATCCGCTTCCTCGCCTGTCCGACCTCACGTTTCCTGCGCTTCATTTCCTTTTCTGTTTCAGCGGAGCGTTGCTGATACATCATTTCATGGAAAGCCATGATGTCATCAAAGAAAAGGGCAGTCACGTCAAATATCCTGCTCCATACGATTTGCTTCAACACTTCCTCGCGGATAAAGTGAGCCGTACAGCTTCCCGTATTGCTCTTGTACTTTGCACAGCGGTAATGGTCTTGTGAGCCGTTAAAACTTTTACAAGTAGCGAAATGTAGCTTACTCCCACAGTCCGCACAATATACCAAGCCGGAAAACAATCCCTGTCTGTCCGCTTTTGTGGGGCGGCGTTTGTTCGCTCTTAGTTCTTGTATCCGTTCAAAAACAGCGTCCTCT
>BLLU01000119.1 GCA_011959105.1 Lachnospiraceae bacterium
TGAGTTCCAGCGGGGAATTGAAAGACAATGCGGTGGTTAGAATCGTGGAGTGATCCCCTGTTGGATTATAGTTCTGTTATGTGAAAATCACACAAGTCAGGGCGGTGCCTGCAGAATGTCTTTTAAGATCATTTTGCGGGCACCGAATGGCCTATTGCCCTGACGCTGTGTAATGACACATCTTATATCAGTTTTTGAACTTTACACAAATTTTGAAACGGTCTCAATGATTCTGTTTTTATTGTGCCAATGACTGCTTAATTTTTTTTACAGGAAGCCAGATTTCCACAATGGATTCATCATTGCTGTCATCAAATCGTGCATCATAATGTTCGATGCAGTACGGCTTTCCTTCCAGCAAATTTCTGACATATCCTTTTTCGTTGGAAACCAGCCACTCTTCCATGGCACGGTTTTCGCTTTCATACCCCTCTTTCACATATACGTCAAAGGAAGCATACGCGGAAGAGGGAATTTGAAAGATTTCATATCCACCGCAGCCGCTATTGCAGTCGCTTTTTATTTCACAACCGATAAAGACGCTTTCCTTTTCTGTAGCACTGTCATAGATGCGTACTTCATAGCTGTCATCGGATATTTTGCCTGCAGGCGGGGCCTCCTTATAGAGTTTCATAAAATGTTTCCATATTTCCGCCGTTTCATTGCCAAAACCCGATACTCCTGCCAAAATCATTTTTTCTTTCTTTATCATGTCAGGATTCATCAAAATACCTCCTTTTAGTCGGTTGGTAAACCGCTTTACAAGTTCAGCTGCAGGAACAATGCATGGTGTAATTTTTCTGCTGCGGTACTCCGTTGGGGACATTCCTGTAATTGATCTAAAAGTTCTGGAAAAACCCTGCGCAGAGTCAAAACCCAGATCAAGCGCAATGTCCAACACTTTTCGGTCTGTTTCATTCAGCATTTTACAAGCATAAGCAATCCTTCTGTCGCGAATATAAGCAATCATGGATTTACCAACAATGGATGTAAACAATCTGTGAAAATAGTATGGAGAAAAAGCAAATTGTTCCGCAATCACTCGCACTGATAACGTATCGTTGAGATGAGCGTCAATATATTTAATTGCCTCGCTGATCTTGCCAAAGTTGTTCATTCGCATTCGCTCCAATTAATTGTGCAGTTGCAACTGTCAATAAATAGTATAGCACGCATATTTATTCCTGCTTAACATTTCTTGCCATGTAAAATTACCGGCATCACCTTCCTTTGTTCTGCTCTGCTGCCTGTTATGCTGTCGGCTCTCGTTCTGAAGATTACAACTCATTCAATTTAATTCTGTCTATCCCCGAAATATTGCGGGAAGAAATATACATAAAATTGTTTTCTATATGTGTTTGCCCTGATAGTTTTAAAGGCATATCAATTATTTTTATCTTTTCTAAGGTGTTTCTATTCCAAAAGGCGATTTCCGAGCAAGGATGTGAAATCGTTATCAGCATATCCTCATAGATCCCTGCACAATCAAACATCTTTTTGTGCACATTCTTCATTGAAGATTCGATTTCAAAGTTTTTCATCTTGATTTTGAAAAGTTTTCCATCGTGACTTGCGGCATATAAGGTTTCTCCATCCATATATAAACTACCGATATTTTTCTTTCCTAAAACAAGTTCTTTTTCAATGGAAAGAGCCGATTTGTCTAATAGCAATACTTTCCCGTCTACTGTTCCGCAAACCAGATAGGAATCATATGCTTTGATGCTCCACATACTGCTGTCGGAAACAATAAACTCCTGTACCAGATACGACCGTCTGTCGATGGCAATAATTTTCCCGTTGCGGATAGAACAATAAATAGTATTGCTGTCAACAGCCATTCCGCATATATCAGAACTCAAATCATTTCCTAATTGCCATTTACCAATAAGTTCATAATTCTTTTGGCCTAATACATAAAGCGTGCAAAAATCATACACAAAAATCTGCTCATCATCTGCGGTCAGTTTCCTTGATAAGCCCTCTTTTTCAAAAAACGGCTTATGACAGACGATCTCTTTGGAGTATTTATCAATTTTAACTAAATTTTTTCCGCACATACAGTCAATATAATGCTCCTCAACATGAAATCCTGTTACGATTCCGCCCAACTGTGCCATATGTTCCATATTGTCACCTCATAACAAATTCAGATTGAACAAAATCGCTGCGCGATGGCCTGCCAAGGCTATGGCGCAGCTTTTCTTTTCCTAAAAACAGTGGACAGGAACGTCCCAAGATAGTATTGTTTAAGTGCGACCAAAAACATACTTCGAATACGGGCTTATCCCTGACCACTGCTTATGATAAGAATAACACCCTCCTGCTGCATTGGCAAGCACTTTTATTTTGCAAATGCCCCTCCATAAAAAGATATTCCGTAACTGCTGACTGTCTGATTTTATGGAGGAACCGATATGTACGAAAAATATATGCTGCTTCTCGAAGAAGAAGCAAAAATCAGGAATCTTAAAAACCGTTCCGTTCTCTGTTATAAAAACTATGTATCCTATTTTCTGAACCATGTGGGCAAAGACCCGCAGGAGCTTTCCTGCCAGGATGTCCGGGGCTTCCTTCTTGCAAAGAAGGAAGAAGGACTCAAGGCCACCACACTCAACCTTTACAATTCAGCCATCCGTTTCTTTTACAGGAATGTCCTGCATATCCTCTGGGATGATGTCAGGGTGCCCCGCATGCGCATCGACCATAAGCTCCCCACCGTCCTGTCCAGGCAGGATATTGACGGGCTCCTTGATTCGACCGATGACCTGAAATACAGGGCGATGTTTGCCACCATGTATTCTTCCGGCCTGAGGGTTTCTGAAGTCATCCACCTGCATTACGAAGACATTTCCCGGACGAACATGCAGATCCATGTGCGGGAGTCCAAAAGCCGGATGGACAGGTACACCATCCTGTCCAGGCGCAACCTCGACCTCCTTACGGAATACTGGTTCCGGTGCGGCAGGCCCCAGGATATCCTCTTTCCAAATAAGTTTACCGGCGGTTACCTTACGGTGTCTACGTTAGAACAGGTCATGCGCCGCTGTGTCAGGAAAGCGGGGCTTCCGGCAGGCGCCACTCCCCACAGCCCTTTTGACTGGGAGGGAGCCAATGGATAAGCCGACTGTGCAGGATATTTTCAACCGTTTTTATCCGGGATATCTGGAAAGGATACTTATGCTGCTTCCGGCACCCTTGACGAGCTTTGTGCAGACCCAAAATACCTGGGGGCAAATCCTCCCCATCCATGTTTTGTCCCGGAAGTTCCGCGGCAAGTACATGGCGGAATTGAAGAGGCTCTGGCAGGACGGCCGCCTTGTGTTTGGCGGGACATCCGAAAAATACCGAAACCATTACACATTCCATGAGCTGATGGATGCCTGTTACAAAAAGGAATGGATCCCCCATTGCAAAGAAACATTCAACGGGGCACAGTCGGTCATCGCCTACCTTGGGAAATACACCCACAGAATCGCAGTCAGCAACCACCGGATCCTATGTATGGATGAAAAAACGGTCACCTTTTCTGTCAAGGACTATAAAAATGGCGGAGGCTGGAAAACACTTACGGTTTTCGGGGTGGAGTTTGTCCGCCGGTTCCTGATGCATGTGCCGCCGAAGCGTTTTGTACGTATCCGGCACTACGGAATCCTGGCTTCCCGCAATAAGAAGAAGCTCATCCCCCTGTGCCGGAACCTGCTGGGCTGCAGGGCCTACCTTTCACAGCTGAAAGACAAGACCGGGCCTGAAATCATAAAGCAGCTCTGGGGCGTGGATATCTGTAAATGCAGGCACTGCGGGGGACATATCGTATCACACCACAAGGCCATTCCGTTGCGGAACTGATCCGTCGGGCATCATATGGCTTCGAAGGCTTCCTTCTGGGAGGCTTGTTTGCCACACAGAAATTTCAAATACCACAGAAAATGGGTTCCATTTCTGCAGGATTATGATATGATATCTTCCAGAAGGAAAAAGATTGAAAGTCCATAGGTACCAGCTAAAGGGACGCTCACTTTGTTCAATTAGGTTAAATCGCAAATGGCGCAAACGAAAGGGCAGTTTATCGCAAAATCAAGGCTGCTTTTTCGTTTGCCCCATCAGCGATTCTAACCTAAAGAATTTGTAAAACCACACAACACAATTATTTTATCATAAACAAACGCATATTTCTATTAGATTTATTTCCCGTGCTTTTTAAAATTATATGGACATGGCTTTATTGGTGATATATAATCCCCAGAAAACTGTTCTAAGAGTTGGTTCAGCTTTCCGAGTTTTTTTATGGATTTGAGTAGCAGTTTTTCCATTGCTTTTACAGTATGAGCGTTTAATATAGACATCTTTGCTATCTGAATTTCCAGTAAGCGAGATATACATGGGAAAGCCTCACTTTGCGATATGATTTTAGAAAGAAGAGTCAAACTCCCGAAGGTGCTGGATCGGAACAACCGTTATGCGGCCATTGAATCGGTCTCCCTGTCCGAGGAGTCACAGATCATTTTGAGTTCCAGCGGGGAATTGAAAGAC
>BLLU01000120.1 GCA_011959105.1 Lachnospiraceae bacterium
ATAAAAACGGAGCCGTTGCTCCGGCAGATTATTCATCTACTTTTGCAACAGCCCCATTGAGGCTGAACGTATAAAAGACAAAAGACGGAAAGATAGAGTAGGAAAAATAAAGGCAGAAGAATAAGAGATCAAAGGATAGGAACAAAAGAATAAAACCAAAAGAATAAAACCAAAAGAATAAAACCAAAAGAATAAAACCAAAAGATTAAAACCAGGAAGATAAAACCGAAAGATAGTAGCAAAAATGCCAGGAACAGTAAAAACAGAAACAGTAAAGACAGGAACAGGAGGTCGGATATGGCTGCGGCGTTGGTGATAGTGAGCATAATCTGCGGATGCCTGGCGGTGTGGCATATCCGCGGCATTCTGGAAATACGTTCCCTGTGCAGGCAGCTTCAGGAACTGGAGCAGGGAAGCCATATGGAACTTTGGGTGCAGGGCAGGCAGAAGGATATGCTGGCTCTCTGCCGGACATTAAACAGGCTTCAGCGATTCTGGTACCATCGGCAGATGCGGTATGAACAGGCGGAAAAACAATTAAAGCAGAATGTCACGGCCCTAGCTCACGACATACGCACACCTCTTACGGGTGCGACGGGGTATGTGCAGCTGGCCCGGGAGTGTGGGGAAGACGAACGCCGGGAGTACTATCTGCAGGTGGCGGCCCGGCGTCTGGGGGAATTGGGGAATATGCTGGAGGAACTGTTTCTGTACACGAAACTTACGGGACAGGATTTTCTGCTGGATATGCAGGAAGTGCAGGTGCTGCCGTTGCTGGGCCGCTGCCTGGTGGATTTCTACCACCGTTTTGAGGATAAGGGCGCCGCGCCGGAAGTGGATTTTGTGCAGGAAGGGTTCCGCGTCCAGGCAGATGAAGAATGCCTGCGCCGTATTTTTCATAATCTGATCCAGAATGCGCTGCTCCACGGAAACGGAGGGATCGCAATCCGGCAGAGGGAGACCGGGCTGATATTTGAAAATGCCGTGCCTGAGACCAGCAGGCCCGACCCGGAACATATTTTTGACAGATTTTACAAGGCAGACTCGGCCCGGGGAAAAGGTTCCTCCGGGCTGGGGCTGTTTATTGTAAAAGAACTGGCGGAGCGGATGGGAGGAAGCGTTAACGCGGAACTTGAGGAGGATAAGCTGCGGATCGTTCTGGAACTGGAGACAGAAAAGCCATACTAAATTGAGAAAAATTAATAAATTTTCTGTAAACTGCCTTGTCATGCGGATCAAAGGGCAATATAATAATCGGGTACCCAAACCCGATTATTGTGTTTGTATGGAATGTGGAGGAGGGAACAGGCATGGCAGAGGAGCGTAACAGAGAGAAGCTGTCGGAGATGGAACAGATCCACAGGGGACTTGAGGCATTTCTGGAGAAAGAAGTATACGAGGAGCGGGAAAACGGGCACCAGAACGGGAACCGGGTCTATGAGGCCGGGCAGGAGGAAAGAGCTGGTGAAATATATCCCGGTGAAGAGCAGGAGTTCGCATTTGACCGAAATGCCAATGAGGAAGCGTATGGGGGATATGTAGAAGAATATAATGATAGTGTATATGATAATGAGGAGCCGGTGAGGATGGCTATGGCAAAGCAGAACGGAAATGTCGTCAGGACAAGGCAGAGGGAGAATCCGGAGCAGGCTTCGAGAGCGGGCAGAAGCGGAAGAGGAAAGTCCGGTGGTTCCGGGGGAAGCGTGAGAGGAAAGTCTGTCGGTTCCGGGGAAAGCGGGAGAGGAAAGTCCAGCGATTCCGGGGGAAGCGTGAGAGGAAAGTCCACTGGCTCCGGGGAGAGCAGAAGAGGAAAGTCTGCCGGTTCTGGGGGAAGCGGAGCGGGAAAAGGCTCCCGGGTTTCGGCAGATGGAGAAAGTTCCATGTCCCGGGCAGGGGGCAGACAGCAGCCCCGGGAGGCAAAACAAAAGAAAAAGCACAGGGGACTCCGGCGCTTTCTCACGGCGGTAATCGTGCTTCTGCTGGCAGTGACAGGATTGTGGTATTTGACCATATCCCACCTGTATGACAAGGTGGAATATGCGCCCACGGAAATATTGGCGGATGAACCCATGAAGGAAGAGGGTGTGACCAACATTCTGCTGATCGGCAATGATTCCCGGGCCGGAGGAGAGGATGGGCGTTCCGACGCCATGATCCTGGTATCCATCAGCAATCGGACCAAGACCATTTATCTCACCTCTCTGCTGCGGGATATCTATGTGGAAATCCCGGGACATGAGGGCAACAGGCTGAACGCGGCATACTCTTTTGGAGGCCCGGAACTGCTGCTTAAGACCATTAAGCAGAATCTGGATATCGAGGTAAACCGTTATGTGCAGGTGAACTTCCAGGCATTTGCCAACCTGATCGACGCAGTGGGGGGCGTGGATTTGGAACTGACCAATGAGGAAGTGCAGTTGGTAAACGCTTACCTGAACGAATACAATATGCTGGAGAACCGTCCCATGGACACAGACTATCTTCCGTCAGACGCCAGCGGCCTGCTGCATCTGAACGGGCCCCAGGCGTTGGCTTACAGCCGCAACCGATATATCGGTAGCGACTTTGGACGCACGGAACGTCAGCGCAAAATCCTGGAGGCGGTGTTCCACCAGCTGCCCTCCTCGGTGCTGACCAATTTAGATGACATGATTGACGGCATCCTGCCCAATCTGACCACCAACATCAGCAAGAACGAGTGCTATGCACTGAGTCTGGATGCGCCTAAGCTGCTGACTTATGAACTGGTGCAGGCCAGCATCCCCATTGCGGGAAGCTACCAGAATGTCACGATTCGGAAAATGTCGGTACTGCAGGTGGATTTTGAGAAAAATAAGGAATTCATACGGACACGGATTTACGGGGAAGAAGGGGAACAGGCCGAACCTTAAACAGTTATCCCCGGAACGAAAACAGGAGGAAGCCATGAAAGGGACCATCATAGATTATCTGAAGGAATACGCGGATGTGAGTTTGAAAGACGAGCCCATGAACGATGTGGACAGCCTGGTGCTGTGCCAGTTTTCCTATCTGAAATTCGACGGCCTGGTGCCGCTGGTGACGGAGAACGGACGCTCCGTGTCCCTGCAGCAGCTTTATGAGCATTCGGACTATGAAAAACTTTATGGGGATGAAAGATATGAAAAGGAGAACCGGGCGCTTTTTGAAGCCATGCGGAAATGTGTGCGGTTCCGCAATATGAAGCTGAATTGTTACATCAATATTATTGAGGCCCAGGCTGATTTCGAGACCCAGTTCTCCGCGGTGACGTTCTTGCTGGAAGACGGAACCATGTACGTGGCTTTCCGGGGCACGGACGAGACCATGGTGGGATGGAAGGAAGATTTTAACATGGCATTCCTCTCCCCGGTGCCGGGGCAGGAATTTGCCGTAAAATATCTGAATATGGTGACGGCGCGGCTGCCCAGGGACTTTTATGTGGGAGGACATTCCAAGGGCGGCAATCTGGCGGTTTATGCTGCTATGAACTGCTATCCCCAGGCCCGGGATCGGATACGGAAGATATACAGTATGGACGGTCCCGGCTTTCGGCCCGAGGTGCTGGAAAAATGCGATTTCGGGCAAATTGAGGAGCGTACCTGCAAGATTTTGCCCCATTCTTCCCTGGTGGGCATGTTGTTTGAAAAGGACATCCGCTACCAGGTGGTGGAGAGCCGTACCTTTGGACTGGCCCAGCACAATCCCTTTACCTGGCTGGTGAAGGACGGGCATTTTGTTACGGTTTCCGACATATATGAAAGCCGGCGCCTTATGGACGATACCTTAAACGAATGGATTCTGTCTCTGGACGAGCAGAGCCTGCGGACTTTTGTGGACACATTGTTCCAGATCCTGGCGGCATCGGAGTCTGACAATCTGATTGATTTTACCGCCAACTTAAAGCGCAGTATGACGGGTATTCTGGGAGCCATGAAGGATTTGGACGAAGATACCCAGAAGGGACTGAGACAGGCGGTGAAGGCTCTGTTTGAGATCGGAGGACTGCGCATTCGGCAGGAACTTAAAAACCGCGCCCAGAAGAGGGAGGGCAAAGGCTCACTGTCCGATTGACAGAAAGTAGGACAGAAGTACAATGCCCCGGGCCTGGGTTCTGGCGGGGTCCAGCCGCTCGGGATGCCACTGAACCCCCAGAATGGGCAGACTCTCGTGGCAGATGCCTTCCACACATTCATCCAGAGGGCAGCGGGAAGCCACCTGCAGCCCTTTTCCCAGCTTGCCCAGGCCCTGGTGATGGGCGCTGTTTACCAGCATATCCTCTCCGTACAGGCGGTGCAGGAAACTGCCGGGGAGATTATATGCCCTGTGGTACTGGTCTGCTCCCAGATAGCGGTGGCAGTCGGCGGTGGGAAGGTCCTGGATAATGCCGCCCCCCAGTCCCACATTGATAATCTGCATGCCTTTGCAGATGCCCAGAATGGGAAGGCGGCGGTTGATGCCGTATTCAAACGCCTGTAACTGCAGGATATCCAGTTCCGTGTCGATGGAGCGGGAGCCCCTGTCCCTTTCTCCGAAAAAGGCGGGTGTGATATCGCCGCCGCCGGGAAAGAGCAGGCCCTGGCAGGCGGCCAGGTCGCTGATGGCCAGGCTGGTCAGATGTTCTGCTCCATGCCGCTCCAGGAAAGCCTCATAATTTCCCGTATCTTTTTTTCTTCCTACGATTCCGATTCTCATAGAATTGTTCCCTGCCTTTATGATTACTATATGATAAATCCTGTCCAGCTTCCGTGCTCACCGGGGCGCTCAGAGCCTGTCTGGGCCAGAGGGCTTTGCCGGGTCAGGGCTCCTACACTATATGAAAAAGTTTAATTTTTTATGAACTCATTTTCAAAGGAGGAAAAAAATGGTACACTTATTGGCATGAGATTACCTGGGACAGTCTGACAGGAATCACAGATTTTGTGCACAGGCAGGGAAAATGCGGAATTGAAGTAAGGAGGGTTACAGTGATGGGAAGATTGTGGTATACATCTCCGGCCAGGGAATGGGAAGAGGCGCTGCCTCTGGGGAACGGACGGCTGGGAGCCATGGTATATGGCGGGACAGATCATGAGCACATCCAGGTCAACGAGGAAAGCATCTGGTACGGCGGGCCGGTAGCCCGGAACAATCCCGACATGAAAGAGCAGCTTCCTCATATCCGCCGGCTTTTGTTTGAGGGGAAAATCGCCGAAGCGGAGCAGCTTATGTGGCATGCCATGTCCGGATGTCCCAACGGTCAGCACCCCTATCAGACCCTGGGGGACATCCAAATCGGCTTTCAGGGGATCGGGAAGGTGACGGCCTATGAACGGGAACTGGATCTGGAAAATGCCCTGTGCCGGACTGTCTTTTCCTCCGAAGAAGTGTGTTACAGCCGGGAATATTTTATCTCTTGTCCGGCAGACTGTATGGTGATGCGTTTTTCAGCGGACAAGCCGGGGAAAATCAGTTTCTGGGCCGGACTGGAGCGAGGGCATTTCTTTGACGGCGTGAAACAGGGAGGGCCGGGAGAAATCTGCCTTTACGGCAATCTGGGCAGGGGCGGTACGGAGTTTGCCATGACGTTACGGGCCAGGACCAGGGGCGGCAGCCTGCGGCTTCTGGGGGAACATATTGTGGTGGAGGGCGCGGATGAGGCGGAACTGTATTTCAGTGCCGACACCAGCTGGCATTACGGTCCGGAGGAAAAAGAGGCAGCAGCAGCGTCCTGGATGCAGGAGACGGAAGGCAGGCCGGAGGAATGGATGGGCGCAGGGCGCATGTGTTCCTGGGAGCGGCAGGAAATCCGGGTGCAGCAGGGGATGCAGGAACTGCTGCAGGAAAATCTGCGCCGCAGGCTGGACCGGGCCGGAGAACAGGGCTATGGGAATCTGTTTGCAGCCCATGTGGCGGATTATCAGGAATTGTTCGGAAGGGTTCGCCTGGAGGTGGACTGGGATCACAAGGCGGAACAGCTGCCCACGGACAGGCGCGTGGAACTGGCAGCCCGTCGGGCTGGGGCTTTCCCGAAGGAGCAGGAGAATTCCGGGATGCCGGAATTGGGTGGGGAGCAGGAACCGGGAGAGGCTGCGGTCCCGCAGGACGAGAGCGGGCAGGATCTGGGACTGGCGCTGCTGTATTTTGATTATGGCCGTTATCTGCTGATCTCCTGCAGCCGTCCCGGCGGATTGCCCGCAACCCTGCAGGGGCTTTGGAATAAGGATATGACGCCTCCCTGGGACAGCAAATATACCATCAATATCAACACGGAGATGAATTATTGGCTGGCGGAAAGCTGTAACCTGTCCTCCTGTCATATGCCTCTGTTTGATCTGATCCGCACCATGGTTCCCAATGGGCGCAGGACAGCCAGGGAGATGTATGGCTGCAGGGGCTTTGTGGCGCACCACAATACGGATATCAATGGGGATACGTCACCCCAGGATCAGTGGATTCCCGGCACGTACTGGGTCATGGGGGCGGCATGGCTGTGCACCCACCAGTGGACGCACTATCTGTATACCCAGGATGTGGAATTTTTGAGAGAGCAGTTCCCCATCATGTGTGAAGCGGCTCTGTTTTTCCTGGATTTCCTGGTGGAGGACGGGCCTTATCTGGTGACTTGTCCCTCTGTGTCCCCGGAAAATACCTACATCCTGCCCGGCGGCGCAAAGGGAGCCAACGGCATCGGCGTGACCATGGACAATCAGATTCTGCGGGATCTGTTCGGGCAGTGCCTGGAGGCTTACCGGGTGCTCACGGAACAGGGAGGCTGCGGCGAGAAGGCCAGGGCGGCCCTGGAAGAGGCGGAGATCAATGATCTCCCCGATTTTATCCGGCAGGTGGGGGAAGCCCGGGAGCGCCTGATTCCCACGCAGATCAGCGAGAGAGGAACCATATTGGAGTGGCGGCAGGATTATGAGGAGTGGGAGCCGGGGCACCGGCATATTTCCCATCTCTACGGCCTGCATCCCTCGGAGCAGATCACCGTGGACGGTACTCCTGAACTGGCCAGGGCGGCCAGAGCCACCCTGGAACAGCGTCTGTCCCATGGGGGCGGTCATACGGGCTGGAGCATGGCCTGGATCATCAATCACTATGCCAAACTCTGGGACGGCAATACTGCCTATCGGCATATTCGGCAGCTGCTGGGCAATTCCACATATCCCAATCTGTTTGACCGGCATCCGCCTTTCCAGATTGACGGTAACTTCGGCGGAGCCGCGGCCATGGCGGAGATGTTGGTTCAGAGCGGCGGAGGGAGAGTGGTGCTGCTGCCCGCCTTGCCGGATGCCTGGGAGAGCGGCAGAGTCAGCGGGCTCAGGCTGCAGGGCAACGCAGTGACAGACCTGTCCTGGAAGAACGGCATTCTGGAGTGCTGCCGGATTCAGGCGGGCAGCAAACTGGAAACCCGGATCCGCTATGGGGAGGGCGTTCTACCTCTGCGGCTGGAAGCGGGGGAGAGTGTGGTGCTCACCGCCGCGGATTTTGCAAAATAAGATTAGGCACAGGAATAAATAATTGCCGGAAACAGGAAAATTGAAAACGGAGTAGGGCGGAATCTACACGGATGGGCCTGAAGTTATGAGGAGAGTATGAAACAATTAGGGATAAGCGGAAAAAGGCATATTAGGATTCGGATCAACGGTGGATTGGCGGCAGCCTGGGCCATTCCCACCGGTATTATGCTGGCCATCTTTTTCCTGAGATCCATCTTCCCTTTCGGAGACAGGAGCTTCCTCTATATGGATATGTACCATCAGTACATGCCCTTTTTCAGCGAACTTCACGACAAGCTGTGGGAGGGGGGAAGCCTGTTTTATACCTGGAATGTGGGTATCGGTTCTAACTTTCTGGCGCTCTATGTGTATTATTTGGCCTGCCCCCTGCATTTTCTGGGGGCGCTGGTGCCCAAAGCGTATATTCTGGAGTTTCTGAGCTATCTGGTAGTGGGTAAGGTGGGGCTCTGCGGGCTGACATCCTGCCTGTATCTGCAACGGCATTATCATACCAGATCTTTCAGCTGTGTGATATTCTCCTGCTTTTATGCCCTGTCCGGATTTATGGCGGCATATAACTGGAATATTATGTGGCTGGACCCGGTGATTCTGCTGCCGCTGATTCTGTTGGGACTGGAAATGCTGGTAAAGGAAGGACGCTGCGGGTTGTACTGCGTGGCTCTGGCCCTGTGCATCTACACCAATTTTTATCTGTCCATAATGGTGTGTATTTTTCTGGTACTGTATTTTCTGACACTGATTGCCACGGAGAAATGCAGTCTGCGGATTCTGTGGCGCTTTGCTCTGTTTTCCCTGCTCTCAGGGGGCATGGCGGCTGTGCTGCTGGTGCCGGAGGCCTGTGCCCTTTTTGCCACGGATTTTGGTCACAGCAGCTTTCCGGCGGAGGCAAAAACCTATTTTTCCGTATTGGAGGAACTGGCAAGGCATTGTATGAGTGTTTCGCCGGAGCGGGGGCTGGACCACTGGCCCAATATTTACTGCGGCGTGGCGGCGTTCCTGCTGATTCCCCTGTACGCAGTGAATCCCGGGATTCCTCTGAGGAGACGGTTCGCCCGTCTGGCTCTGACAGGTTTTATGCTGGTCAGCTTCGGCACCAATGTGCTGGACTTTCTCTGGCATGGATATAATTACCCGGATTCCCTGCCGGGCCGACAGACCTTTCTCTATATTTTTCTGATTCTGACCATGTGTTTTGAGTGTTTTCTTCATCTGCGGGATCTGGAGCCGAAATATATCCTGTACAGCTATTTGGGCACGGTGCTGTTCCTGCTGGGCTGTCAGCAGTTCATAGACCATGAGGATTTCTCGGGGGAGGTGTGGCTGGGCACAATGCTGTTTGTGACTGTGGATGCCGTTCTGCTGCATCTGTACCGTACCCGATGTGAGAAGGGGCGGGCAGAGGCGTTATTCCTGCCTGCAGGGAATGCGAAGGAAACGCAGACCGATGAGGACATTGTGCAGACTTCGGAGAATGTGCGGGAACAGGAGAGCCCGCCCGTGGCCGCCGGGGAGCATTTGTCTCAGACTGCGGAGAACGTGCAGGAGCAGGAGAGCCGGTCCCAGGCAGCACCCCGACGTCATGGCTGGGGAAAGAAAGATTGGCGCATCTGGCTGGCGGCCATGGCGTTGCTGGCCGTGGTGCTGGAAACGGGCATCAACACCTTCAACACCAGTGTGGGCACCACCAGCCGCAGCGCGTATCTGGGACAACTGAGCAGCTATGAGGATTTGTACAATCTGGCTCTGCAAAGGGAGCGGGAGGCAGGGAACGGCGGCATATTCCGCATGGAGAAATTTGCCCGCACCACCAAGAATGACGGCACGCTGGCGGGATATCCCACTGCATCCGTGTTTTCTTCCACCATGAATTCTCCCGTGGCAGATCTTTATGAGCGTCTGGGGATGCGCCACAGCAAGGTGTATTATTGCTTTGACGGGGCCACCGCATTCCTCTCTGCATTGCTGAACGTGAATTACTTTTTTGGCGAGGCTGACAGAGAAATAGCCGGGGAACTGATTGCCGGAGATATGGAGGAGACTGCCGGAGAACTGGGGGAGGCCGCCGGGGAGCCGGAGGACAAAGCACAGAATGAGGAAAACAGCCTTTACTCTCTGCTGGATACCAGGGGAGAAGTGGCATTATATGCCTGTGAGGCTACCTTGCCCTTTGGATATGTGGCTCCGGAGGGCTATGATCTGCCCGAAGGCTACAAGGGAGAACCGCTGAAGCTGCAGAACGAGATGGTTCATCTGCTGGGGGTGGAGGAAAGTCTGTTCCGGCGCTGCGAATGTAAGGAGACCGGGGAGAAGGTGACTATGACGGCCCAGGAGGACGGCTATTATTATATGCTGCTCACGGGTTCGGGAACCAGGAAGATTGCCATGACAGGGGCGCTGGAGCGTAAGTACAGCGATCTTAAAATATATTCGGTATTGTATGTGGGTTATCTGGAAAAGGGGCGCACAGTGACTTTCAGCAATGACGACGAGACGGACGAGACACCCGGGTTCCATCTGACAGCCTATCGGATGGAGGAGGAAGTGCTGGCGGAGGCTCTGGAAGTGCTGGGAGAGCGGCATCTGGAGGAGTTGTCCCATGATGATACCCATGTGAGCGGAAGGCTGGAGCTGGACCGGGCCGGGCGGCTGATCCTGTCCATCCCCTTTGAGAAGGGCTGGACGGTGAAGATCAACGGGGAAGAGCGGGAGCCTGTGCTGGTGGGAGGCTGCCTGATGGCGCTGGATCTGGAACCCGGCAGCTATCAGATTGACCTGGAGTATGTGCCCTATGGCCTGAAGCAGGGGATCCTGCTGAGTGCGGTCAGCATTGCGGCGTTTGCGGGGATTATGCTGCTGCGGGGCAGCAGAACCCGGAAGCAGTGCGGGACCAAAAGAGACGGATGTGCAGAGCCGATTGGTACAGACAGGGAGGTAAAAAAATGATTGCAATTATGACAAGTTCGCTGGGTGGCTCCCGGAAGATCGAAGGAAGAAGGTATCCGGCTCCGCTTATGGAGGAAAACGGACTGGCGGAGCAGATCAGGCAGGTGTGGAAGGAAAATGCCAGGGTGCTGCTGATCAGCGCTTCTCCGGAGGAGCATGAGCGAAACGACAGTATCCTGGGCTGCCAGCGGGAGGCGTTTCCCATGAGCGGGCTGGCTGTAAAGGAATTTGCCCTGTGCGACAGCCGGACAGAGGAATTGGCTCGGGGGATAGACGCATTTGACGTGCTGGTGCTGGCGGGAGGACATGTTCCCACCCAAAATCGGTTTTTTGAGAAGCTGGATTTAAAGCGCCGTCTGGAAACCTTCGGCGGTCTGCTGATCGCCTGGAGTGCCGGTTCCATGAACTGCGCGGAGACTGTCTATGCCATGCCGGAACTGGAGGGAGAGGGCGTTGATCCGGGCTACAGGCGTTTTCTGCCGGGGCTGGGCGTTACAAAACACCAGATAATCCCCCATTTTCAGAAAGCAGGAACGGAGATGCTGGACGGGCTGCGGGTGATGGAGGATATCGCATTTCCGGACAGCGCGGGCAGGGAGTTTATCGCCTTAAATGACGGCAGCTACATTCTGCGGGAGGAAAACGGACAGGAGACTTTGTATGGGGAGGCATACCGCATCCGGGACGGCCATATAGAACAGATCTGCGGACAGGGGGATAAATTGCGGCACTCAGCTATCCTGCAATGAAGTTCTGGATTATGCCGAAAGTGTAAAAAAAGGTGACATTGGCCATAAACTGGCCAGTGTCCCTTTTTCATAAGTCTATCGGAAGTTTTTATTAAGATTCAGCTTCCGGGCTAAATGCCAGCCATTTGGAGTCATAAGTATCCAAATAAAACCGGTTCCCATACTCATTCTCGATAAACCGATCCTTGACACGGTACCATCCCTGTAGTTCTTTTCGTAAATCCGAGTCTGGAGAAATGGGTTCCAGCCAGATTTCCTTTTGCCTGTTCGGCGGTTTTCAATAGTTACAACTGAAATATTGGTAGCATTGGAGTCAAAATTTGATATTGAGTTTGTTGACGAAACTCCTTTTTTTCGTTATTGTTGTCTGGAATTTGAAAATGTACTTCGTCTTGAAACACAGGCGTTAAACTTTTGTCATGATTTGCTTGAGGCAGTTTTTGGCCAGTCCTTGTTTTAATGTTGTTTGGCTTGCCCATAAATAAAAATTGGAAGAAGGACAACAAAATATATGTTGTTGGTATTGATATATGTTATACTTGGTAATGGAGTTGCCGCAGTGTGGTTTATGTAGATATTTTAATGTAGGCACTTATATTATGGGAGCTTAAAATGAAGAAAAGTGTTGTATCAATTAAAGCTATGCTTAAAATAGCATTTTATATAGAGAAAAAAAGTGTAATAATATGTGTTGTGTATAACCTGATAAAGCAGCTTATGAATGTTTTTTATGGAGTGTATTTTATCAGAATGATACTGGCAGGATTAGAGACAAAGCAAAGTTTTGTGCATATTTTAGTTATAATCTTGTTTATGTTTGTGATTAACGTTTTATTCGGTCGATTTGACCAGTACTACAAGAATATCTATCTGCCTATTTTTAAGTTGAAGGTCGACAGTTACATAAATGAAGAAATCATGCGGAAAGCAAACTCAATTCCGTATGAAGAAGCAACTTCCTCCAGCGAATTGGATAAGTATAATAGAGTAATTAAGAATTCGTCAAAAATGGTAATGCAGGCATATCAGTCGTTTGGTTTGGTGTGTGGGTTAATTGAAGCATTTGTCATGGTTTTATTTTACATAATTAATGTAGATGTATTTGCGATAGTTCTTTCGGGCTTTCCACTGCTGTATTCGTTTTTTTTGGCTGAAAAGAGTGCGGAATTGGAATATGATTTGAACAAAAAGGTTTCTTCTTTAACCAGAAAAAAAGAATATGCCAGGCGTGTGTACTATCTGCGTGACTATACGGCGGAAATGAGGACTACAAAGATAGACCGTATTATGAGAGAGATTTATCAGGAAGGCTTTAGACGGACAGTAGATACATACAAAAAAGACGGAAAAAAGATTACGCTGATCGCGTTTTTTGAACTGCTGTTGGGCGATGCGGTATCCATGGTGCTGCCGTTGGTGTATGTCATCATCCGCATGCTCTGCGGCACGCGATATCTGATGGGGGATTTTATCGGGATCACACAGGCAATCACAATATTCAGCTCGGATGTTGAGTGGCTGTTGGATACGGCACTTGAACTGAAAACGGCGTCGTTATATATAAGTGACTACATGGATTACCTGGCGCGGGAGGAGCATCAGGCAGAAAAAGTGAAAAAAATTGATGTAACGAAGGGATTCCATATTGCCTTTGAGCATGCGCAATACCGATATCCCGGAGCCCCGGAGGATGTTTTGGCGCTTGCTGATGTCTCTGTAGATATCAGAAACGGCGAGAAAATTGCTATCGTTGGTGAAAATGGGGCAGGAAAAACAACATTTGTTTCGCTGCTGGTAAATTTGATTTCCTGCAGCAGCGGCAGGGTTTTATTGAATGGTATAGATATAAATGCTTACGAGAGGGGAGAACTAAAATCTTTTTTTGGAGTGGTCTGTCAGGATTATCAGATCTATCCCGTGTCCGTACGGGACAATGTATCTATAAACGGTCCGATTGCAGATGCTGATATAATAGATGCCATACAAAAGGTAGGGCTTGCAGACCGGATTAATGACATAAACATTGCAATCGGAAAAGAAATCAACGATAAGGGGCTGGTGCTGTCTGGTGGAGAACGCCAGAGACTGGCTTTGGCGCGTGTAGCTGCAAATAAGTTTTCGGTTGTAATATTGGACGAACCCACCAGCGCTTTGGATGCGCTTACAGAAAGAAATATAAACCAGCTGATACTGAATGCGCTGAGAGATATCGGAAGTACTTTGATATTTATTTCCCATAAGCTGTCAACCACAAAGTTGGTGGATCGGATTTTAGTTTTTGACAATGGAAGGATCGTTGAGGACGGAAACCATGAGGAGCTGATGAAGCAGGGGGGACTCTATTCCAAAATGTATCAGGCGCAAAGCAATATGTATAAGGGAAAAAGCGTATGAAATCAAGCAGATTAAATATTGTAAAAATCGTTAATAACAACTTTCATATGATTGGCGCAGTGTGTCGTGCAGATGCCGGATACTTTATTTTCTCCCTGTTGGTTCGGATGTTATCTGGGATATATACCTCTTTTTTGTATGTATATTTGCTTGGTATAGTTTTATATTGTATCGAAAACGAGAATAGCGTTAGTTATATTCTTTTGTTTTTGACGCTTAGCATGGTTTTCTTTATTGCTGCATTTGCGCTGCAGGCTTATTATGATCATATATTCAAGCCTGTCCATAGAGAGCGGGTTGTCAATCGGCTACAGCAGGGGCTTTTCGATAAGCTGCACAATTCAGATATGGAAAATTATGATATTGCACAAATGTATACTACAGTCGCTTTGGCGAAAGATGAGATTGCAACGCGGCCGTTGGATGCAATGGATAATTTGTTTCGTGGGGTTGAATGTCTGATTTCCATAGGTACAATAATCATTGGAATTATTCCTGCCAATGGATTTGTGTTTGGAATTTGCATAGTTTCTTTTGTTGTCGGGATATTCATTACAAATGTCCAGTCGAAGAAAGTAGTTCAATATGATGAGGATATGAGAATAAAAGACAAAAAAATATCCCTGCTGCGCTGCCTTTTATATCTGCCAGAGTATGCTAAAGACAACAGGTTAAGTCGTGTACACGATATATTTCTGAAAGATTATAATGTTACAGTGAAAGAAAAGGAGAGAATTGCGGCAAGAAGCGGAAAACAGATTGCAAATTTGTCTTCTTTACAGAAAATGTTCTGCAATGCATTTTGCATTGACTTTTTGATACCTTTCTATCTGAGCGTTGTCGTTCTGCTATTTGGGAAACTATCGATTTCGGAATTTGTGATTGCGATTAATGCCGGCGCTCAAATTCAGCAGAAACTGGAATCCTTGACAGATATCATATCAGATTTTCTGAAAAATGGCAGGTTTGCTGAAAGAATTCAAAATATTGATAAAATTCAATGTAATATAGAGGCTGCTGTAGGAGGGCCTGTTGACAGTATGCAGACATTATCAGTGAAGGGGGCTACTTTCTTTTATCCTGATGGAACCCTGGGATTGTCAGACGTTAATCTTACTATTCATAAAGGGAGCAAAATAGCAATTGTTGGAAGCAATGGTTCTGGAAAATCTACATTGATAAAGCTGTTGCTGCGTTTTTATGACGCTGCATCTGGAGAAATCCTACAGAACGGAATTGACATAAGAACTTATGATATATATTCGTATAGGTCACAATTCAGTGTTGCGTTTCAGGATTTTAACATATATGCGACATCCATAAGAAATAATGTATGTATGGGAGATGATATGGATGAGGACAGGCTGCTTGATGCTTTGAATAAAGCTGGATTGTCCGACAGCATAAAAGACTTAAATGCGCAGCTGACAAGAGAATTTGATGAGAATGGAATTCTTTTTTCGGGAGGTTTATTACAGCGTTTGGCATTGGCAAGGGTTTTTTACAAAGACAGCGATATTGTTATTATGGATGAGCCAACTGCAGCAATGGATGTGTTCTTTGAAAAGCAGTTTTATGATACCATATTTAAAAATTTGAAGGAAAAAACGGTTATTTTTATTTCGCATAGACTGTCTTCTATTACTGCTTGTGATAAAATAATATTTATGGATCATGGTAAAATCCTCGAAGAAGGAACACATGAATATTTAATGAATTTGCAGGGGGGATATTATAGACTGTTTTGTGCTCAGTTTGAATCATAGGAGGTGAATGCCGGTATAGGATTTACTGCTTATCCTTTATTCTGCATTTCACAAATTCACATCCCAAAAGAAATGTCACGCTACAGAATACCGTCCCTGTTCCATTTGATTACCGTTTTATATCCAAGCCTTTCGTACCACGGCGCTAAATATGTATAATGTATATAGCTGTAATCATAGCCTTCTTCTTTTAATATTTGTGTTACATGCTTAACCATTGTTAGCCCTATTCCTTTGTCACGATATTCCGGAAGTGTTCCTACGCATCCGGGACCGCCTATTTTAAATTCATGTCCCTTTATTTTGTGCGTTCCCATGTCACTGACAAGGCAGAAACTTGCGGCTTTTCCGTTTGCATATCCACAAAATATTCTGTCCTTTCCGTTAAAAAACGGCGTCCAATGTTCCTCAACCCTTTCTACTTTTTTCTTTAATTCGTCAAGGCCGCCATCATAAAAGCCGAACGAAACGCCGCCGTCAAATTTTTTATCATACTTGCACATATCAAATTCGTTAAGAGAAAGTATCATTTCATCAAAAACATATTCTTCCGGCAGGGACTTAACAAACTCGTTTCCAAAAAAATCCGCATTTCATTCATATGAATGAAATAGATTTTTGGCATTTGAAAATAGGGCATTCAGGATGCCATGGATATTTCATAGTATGTAAAGGATACACTATGTTGCAAAAGGTTGCGGCACTGTGTCATAATGAACATGCTGCGAATTGTCTTAAAATAGGGGATCCAGCCATAATGAAGGTGTCAAACTTCCTACAATTAAAGATATACCGAAGAACATTTTTGATATACCTGTTCATCGTGACCGTTTTCTATGCCCTGATTGTCTACAACTGCTACAGGAATGCCCTGATTGCGGGACAGCAGTCTTTTACGGAGCAGATAAACAGGGCATTTATGCAGGTAGAGGATGAATTGGACGGCGTCACAGGGACGATAGATAATTTCTTTGCCAGGCTTTTCGGCAGTCCCTCCCAGAAAGAGGATTTTTTTGATTTCTTCGGGGCCAGCCCTTCGGAGTATACGGAGGCCAGACTGCGGAACGGGCTTGCCCTCTATGAGAGTTATCTCAAGAACTGTGACAATCTGGTGGCAGATTGTAATTACCTGATCAGGTACATATTATACTACAGCACAGAGAACATTCTGTGTATGGAATACAACCAGTCCGGGTATTCCCGATATAAGATGATCGAACCCTGGGAGGGGGAGGCATTGTGCAGGACAGGCTATGTCTATGCCAAGGATATTTACAGCGATTCGGTGTATGTGGGGAAAGTGTCTTTTGTGCTTGACATAAGCATCTCCGCAGAGAACGCTTTCTGCGGAGACAGGGAAAAGGCGGTGTGGCTGGAGATCCAGGGGGAAGGCCGGTTTCTGGGAGAGGGGCCCGGCAGGGATATGGGGGCCGACCTGCTTGCGGAAGCGGAGCGTATGCAGGAGCGCTTTTTGCTGCCCCTGGGGAAAGCGGGAAAGTATTTTCACGCGGTGAACACCTCGGAGCGTTACTCTTATATGGTGGTGGCTGCAGGGAGGACAGGCCCATATATGCTGGAACAGTTTCGGAAATTATGGGTTTTGCTTCTGGGGCTGCTGTTGGCATTCGTGCTGATCACCGCCCTCTATATCCGTCAGTTTTCGGCGGATGGCAGGTTTCTGCAGGATATACTGCACAGTATGGAGGGCGCCAGTTCGGGTTCTTTCAGACGCGTCACCATCAACAGACACAATGATGAGTATGCCGCTATTGCCCGTCAGCTGAACGGACTATATAAATATCTGGAGACTTTGATCCGGCAGAAGTATGAACTGACCATCAGCCAGCAGCGGGCGGAGATGCAGATGCTGAGCACCCAGTTGAATCCCCATTTTCTGTACAATACACTGGAGAGAATTCGGTTACGGGCACTGCGGGATCAAAATGTGGAGGTGGCGGAGGCCACGGCGAATCTGGGCCTGCTCTACCGCAATATTGTAAAGACCGAGCCGGTGATCACGCTGGAGAAGGAGATCGGCATCACCAGGCAGTATCTGGAGCTGATGCGTTTTTTATATGACGACCAGTTTCTCTATCACTGTGATGTGGAGGAGGAACTGATGGCGGTACTAACGCCCAAAATATGGATGCAGCCCATTATGGAGAACTTTTTCAAGCATAATTTTCAGGAGGACGACAGAATCAAGATTATCGTACTGAAGGGCGAGAGATTGGGGGCGGGCATCAGGTTCACTTTTTTTGACAATATAGGCCATATCGGGGAAGAGCAGATGGAACTCCTGAACAGGCGTTTCAATCCGGAGGAAGGCAGGAAGGGCGGAGAGGATGCCCGGGGGATCGGCCTGCGCAATGTATACTACAGGCTCTGGCTTTATTACGGAGATAAGGTGCGTATGAAAATTCGGAACAATGCGCCCACAGGGGTGTGCATAGAGGTGCTGCTGAGAGAGGAAGGAGAGGATTGATGTACCGTTTGTTGGTGGTGGATGATGAGAGGGATATCCGTGAAAACATTCGGTATCTTCTGGACTGGGCCCGTTACGGGATCAATCAGATTGAGACAGCCGCAACCTATGAGGAGGCGGTTAACAAGGCGCTGGACTTTCGGCCCCATATTATCCTGATGGATGTAAATCTGGGAGGCGGGCGCTGGGGGTATGAACTATTGGAGCATCTGCGGGCCGCGGGTCTGAAATCAGTGTGCGGAATCATCAGCGGCTATGACGACTTCATATATATGAAAAAATCCATGCAGGCCTCTGCCAAAGACTATCTGCTCAAGCCCATCGACGTAAAGGAACTGGAGCGGTTTGTGGAGCGGGCGATTGTGGAGGAACTGAAGGGGGAACTGCCTGAAAAAAGGGGGAGTGCCCCGGACGTGGACCCGGTGCTGAAAGTGGAGTATGGAAGGCTTTCCAAGATCACAAATAAAATCATCATGATTGTAAAGAGCGACTACAGGAGTTCTCTTTCCCTGGTGGGGATCGGGGAGATGTTCTGCATGAGCAGCAAATACATCGGCAGAATATTTCTGCAGGACACGGGAATGAAATTCTCTGAATATCTGATGGCCTATCGCATGGTGCAGGCCAGGATGCTGATAGAGACCACCAGGGACAAGATCGCGGTGGTGGCGGGCAGGGTGGGATATACCCAGCTTAATAACTTTTATGTACATTTCAAAGAATACTATGGCATATCCCCCACGGCGCTGCGGGATATGAAGGAGACGGCCAATGGGGAGGATCATGCGGACCTGCAAAAGAATTTTCCGGATACTGCTGCTGGGACTGGGGACGGCCCTGGCGACGGGCTGCGGTGAAAACAGGGAGGAGGAACTCCCGGCGGCGGGACGGGAGGAGCCTGTCCGGCTGATCTATTATACCATAGGGGAGCCTGATGCGGATTTATCCTGCGTGGAGGAGGCGCTGAACCGATTGCTGCTGTCCCGGTATGGTTTCACGGTCAGCTATAACAAGATCGGATGGAACGATTATGAGACCAGGCTTAACTCCTTTATGAATACCAACAGAAAGTTTGACATTGCCTTTGCCTGGACGGAAAATTATCTGGCAAACGCTCTGGCGGGGAACTGGCTGGAACTGACTCCCTATATGGAAAACCTCTGCGCGGAAACCTATGAGGCGGTGGATGAAAAGTTCTGGAAGGGGGCCACGGTGAACGGCGGCATATACGGAATCCCCACCAACAAGGAGCTGGCGGTTCCCATGTATTTTCTGTATGACAGGGAACTGGCGGAGAAATATGGGATTGACCTTTCGAAATATCATACGCTGGAATCTCTGGAACCGCTGCTGCAGATGGTCTCCCGGGAGGAACCCGGGTATATTCCCCTGTTTCTGTCCAACAGCCATGTGAACTTTGCCGCTATGGGCGGGTATGAATATATCACGGACACCAATATCCCTCTGGTAATCAGCACCGACGATGCTTCGGCTTCGGTGGTGAATTTTTTTGAGACGGAATTCTGCGCAGAATTGTTGGATACGCTTCACAGATATTATAAGGCGGGTTATATCAATCAGGACGCATCCATGCGCACCGCCTTTTCACGGTTCCAGGGGGAAAAGGTCTTTCTGAGGCTTGCCAACGGCGGCCCGGAATCCGAGATCAGCTTTTCCACCAGTTTCGGCTATCCCATATTGACGGAGCGGGTCAGCGGGCTGGTGGTGACTTCGGAGTCCGCGCTGGGAGGCGTCATGGCGGTCAATGCCAGGACTGAACACCCCAGGGAATGCGCCGTTTTTCTGAATGCGGTAAATACGGACCCGGATGTGCGGAATCTTTTGAACTACGGTGTGGAGGGAAAGCATTATGTTCTGAATGAGGACGGACAGGTGGAATATCTCACAGAGGATTACAGGGGGGTGACATATACCCAGGGAAACTGGTTTATCTTGAGGACTGTGGCGGGGGAAAATCCGGACAAGTGGAAGCTGTACCGGGAGTTTAACGCGTATGCCATAGAGTCTCCCCTTCTGGGATTCACTCCGGATCTGTCTGCCTATGCGAAAGAATGCGGCAGTGTGAGCCGGGTCTGCGAGAAGTATGAGAGTGCGCTGATGACGGGCACGGTGGATCCCCGGGAATTTCTGCCGGCCCTGGGGGAGGCGCTGGAGCAGGCGGGAATTGATATCCTGCGGCAGGAATTACAAAGCCAGATAGAACAATGGATGGCACAAAAGTAGATAGATTGAACAGAAGGAAAGGGCTTTGGCGGTTTTCAGCCAAAGCCCTTTCCTTTTTATACTATAAACAATCCTCTATAGACTTTTTGGGAAATGCGAAAAAATATATAATAAGTCATATAAAAGCAAGAGAAAAATATACAAAACGACGAATAAAGTCGAGAAAGGCGGTGCTGTAAATTGGGAAAGACAGAAAAAGTGCCCAAATCCAGAGAAAAGAAGAAAACCGTTGTGCGAAGGAAATGGGTGCGGGATGATACAGAACTGACCCTGCTCGCCGCGCCCACAGTGATCTGGTATCTGGCTTTCGCGTATCTCCCCATGTTCGGGCTGATACTGGCTTTCAAGAATTATAAGATTTCCGCGGGCAAGAGTTTTCTTTACAGTCTGCTGCACAGCGAATGGAGCGGATGGGACAATTTCCAGTTCTTTTTAAAGTCCAACCAATTATCGGTGATTCTGAGAAACACGGTGTTGTACAATGTGGTGTTCATTATTCTGAACATTGTGATACCCGTGGGGCTGGCAATTATGATCAGCCAGATCTACAGCAAGCGGAAATCCAAGACTTACCAGACGCTGATGTTCATGCCCCACTTTATGTCCTGGGTGGTGGTCAGCTATTTCGTATTTGCATTCCTCAGCCCGGATAAGGGACTCCTGAATGCCATTCTGGCTTTTTTTGGAAAAGAACCGGTGATGTGGTACTCCGAAGCAAAGTTCTGGCCCTTCATCCTGATCTTTATGCAGACCTGGAAGAGTGTGGGCTACAATATGGTGGTATACCTGGCCAGTATTTCGGGCATAGACAGCACCCTTTATGAGGCGGCGGTAATGGACGGGGCCAGCAAGAGCCAGCAGGCGAGATATATTACCCTGCCTGCGCTGAAGCCTATCATTATCATTATGTTTATCTTAAGCGTAGGCCGCATTTTCTCCTCTGACTTTGGATTGTTCTATCAGATTCCCAGAGGAGTGACCAATTCCCTGTTCAAGACAGTGACCACATTTGACGTGTACATATTCAATATGCTGCAGACCAATGTGCCGTTGGGCAGGACAGCGGCGGCGTCCTTCTTCCAGGCGGTGGCATGCTGCGTCACCATTCTGACGGCGAACCTGATTGTCAGAAAAGTGGACAGTGACAGCGCATTAATATAAGGAGACAGAAAATCATGAAGAGAGCAAACGAGGAAAACCGTCTGAACAGAATCCACCCAGTCACCAACGGGGTCTTTAACATCCTGTTTGTGCTGCTTGCCCTGATGGCTTTCGTCCCTATTATTTTTGTATTTATAATATCCATCACTTCGGAGAAATCCATTGCCGCATACGGGTATCAGTTCATCCCTAAAGAATTCTCCGGTTCCGCGTACCGCTTCCTGTGGGGGGAGCGCAAGATGATCCTGCGGGCGCTGCTGGTATCCGTGGAGGTAACGGCACTGGGTACTCTCATCGGTGTGGCGCTGACCACTACCATGGGATATGTGCTGTCCAGGCCGGGATTTAAGCTGCGGAGGGTATTTACCATGCTGGTGTTCATCCCCATGATTTTCAGCGGGGGCATGGTGGCCAACTATGTGGTGGTGAGCCAGATGCTGCACCTGAGCGACACCATATGGGCACTGATTCTTCCCCTCTGTGTGTCCTCGTTCAATGTGGTGATCAGCAGGACTTTCTTTCAAAGTACCATCCCTGACTCGATTATAGAGTCGGCCAAGATAGACGGAGCTTCCCAGCTTCAGATTTTTACCCGGATCGTGTTGCCGATCTCCAAGCCTGTGCTGGCCACCATCGGCCTGTTTCTGGCTTTCGGGTATTGGAACGACTGGTTCCAGTCCTCCCTGTATATCTCCGACAGCAATCTGTACTCCTTACAGGCGCTGCTGAACAATATGCAGAGAAACATAGAATTTCTTACAAAGAACCCTACTGCGGGCCTGAGCCTGCAGGCATACCAGCGGGCCATGCCCACTGAGGGCGTGCGTATGGCCATCGCGGTGGTGGTGGCGGTTCCCATAGCCTGCATCTACCCCTTTTTCCAGAAATATTTTATCTCCGGCCTGACGGTGGGAGCGGTGAAAGGATGATCCGGGATATAAGCGGCAGTATCGGTCGCTTGATCACATAAACAAAGACATAAAGGAGGAGAACATGAAAAAGAATTATTTAAAGAAAACGGTGGCTTTACTGGCAACGGCGGTACTCACCTGTACGGCTCTGGCCGGATGCGGCAGCAGTCCCGGTACGCCTGCATCCACCGGCACATCTGAGAGTAAGCCCCAGGAGAGCGCATCTCAGGAGGGCACGCAGGAACAGACATCTGCATCCGATCCTCAGGAGATCGTGGATCTGGTCTGGTATTCGGTGGGAAACGGAATGCCTGACAACTATGACGCATGGAAGGCGAACCTGGACGCGTATCTGGAGAAGAAGATCGGCGTTCATCTGGATGTACAGGTGGTGTCCTGGTCAGACTGGGACGGCAGGAGAAATACCATTGTCAGCACCAACGAGCCCTATGATATTATGTTCACCAATCTGGGAACTTACAGCAATGATGTGAGTATCGGTGCATTTGCCGATATCACCGAACTGGTAAAATCGGCTTCCCCGGAATTGTACAATTTCATTCCCGAGGATTACTGGGGGGCTACTACCATCGGCGGCAAGATCTATGGTGTACCCACCTACAAGGACAGTTCTTCCACCCAGTATTTTGTATGGGATAAGGAACTGGCTGATAAGTACGGTATTGATTACGACAATATTCATACCCTTGCCGATGCTACAGAGGCGCTGACCAAGCTGAAAGAAGGAGAGAACATCACTCCGTTCATTCTGACCAATATGGGACTGGACGCCATTTACGGAAGCCGGTATGATAATATCGGAACCGGGATTCCCGCTCTCGGCGTGAGTTATTACGGTGAGGAGCGCAAAGTTGTGGCGGTATTTGAGCAGCAGGATGTTTTGGAGGAATTGGGTGTGATCCGGCAGTGGTATCAGTCCGGTATCATCAACAAGGATGCGGCTACTCTGGCTGAGAATCCCAACTACCGTGCCTGCTTCATCGCCCAGGGCTGGCCTTATGCAGCCAAGTCCACCTGGGGCCCCAACATGGGAGTAGAAGCCGTGGCCTCTCAGTATGGCGACACTGTGCTTTCCAATGACACCGTGTTAGGTTCCATCAACTGCATTTCCGCTTCCAGCGCGCATCCTGACAAGGCTCTTCAGTTGCTGCAGCTGGTAAATACGGATTCCTATGTGAGAGATGCTCTGCGGTTCGGTCTGGAAGGCGACAACTTCACCTATACCGAGGACGGAAGAGTGCATGTGGATAAAGATAAGGTATGGCCTATGGCAGGGTACACCCAGGGCACGTTCTTCAACATCTCCCTGACGGACGAAGAAGATTACAACCAGTGGGACGAGGTAAAGGCACTGAACGAGCAGGCCAAGCCCTCCCCGGTTCTGGGATTTGCCTTTGACATGGAGAGCGTGAGGGATCAGATCTCCTCCTGCAACGAAATCTGGCTTCGCTACCGTCCCGAGCTGATGACGGGTACCGTGGATCCGGAGACCACGATTGCGGCGATGATGAATGAGATGCGTGCGGCGGGCTTTGACGATATTATGGCCGAGGCTCAGAGGCAGATTGACGCTGCGTTTTAAATGTTAATATTCCCCAAAAGAAAAGTTTAATCGCCGAGGGGCTGTGAAGAGATAAAGCAATGTATATTTTCACAGCCCCTCCGGCTGTGTGTAACGGAAGATGTGTGGAATTTCAGCAAAACCATAGCCAAGCTATAACAGGAGGACGCAATGAACAGAATAGTAGGAGGGGCACTGCCCCATATCCCGTGGCAGGATAAGCCGGAGGGCTGCAAGAGGCCGGTCTGGAGGTACACGGGCAATCCCATTATCGGAAGAGAGGGGAACCGGGTATCCAACAGTGTCTTTAACAGCGCCGTGGTGCCCTTTGAGGGAGGATTTGCCGGAGTTTTCCGCTGCGACAGCTTTTCCGTCAGCATGGATATTTTCGTTGGCAGAAGCAGCGACGGCATCCACTGGACAATCGAGGATACCCCCATACAGTTTGAGAGAGAAGCCGCCCCGGGAAAGTCCGATGACGACGGGGAAAGGTTCGCAAGGGAGTATCGCTATGATCCCAGGGTCTGTTTTCTGGAGGACCGCTATTATATCACCTGGTGCAACGGCTATCACGGTCCCACCATCGGCGTGGCGTACACTTTTGATTTTAAAAAGTTTGTGCAGTTAGAGAATGCGTTTCTGCCCTGCAATCGCAATGGAGTGCTGTTCCCCCGGAAAATCGGCGGCATGTACCTTATGCTTAGCCGGCCCAGCGACAATGGCCATACCCCTTTCGGAGATATTTTTATCAGTCAGAGCAGGGATATGGAGTTCTGGGGGAGGCATCATCATGTAATGAGCCCGGTTAAGGGAGATCTGTCCGCATGGCAGGGCACCAAGGTGGGCCCGGGGCCTGTTCCCATTGAGACGGACCAGGGATGGCTGCTGATTTATCACGGTGTGATCACCACCTGTAACGGTTTTGTGTACCGCATGGGAGCGGCGCTGCTGGATCTGGAACAGCCCTGGAAGGTACTGTATCGGACAAGGGATTATATCCTTGCGCCCCATGAACTGTATGAGTGTGTGGGAGATGTGCCCAATGTGGTATTCCCCTGCGCGGCGCTGGCAGACGGGGACACAGGCCGGATTGCCATTTATTACGGATGTGCCGACACAGTCACAGGGCTGGCCTTCACCACAGTGGACGAACTGATCAATTTTGTGAAGGAGCATTCTCTGTAAAAAGTCGATCAGAGCACGGACGCTATGGAGGCCGTGGTATGATCAAGGGGGATGTGTGCTTTATGGGAACATACGGAACTTAAAACAGTATGTTCCCATAAAGTGC
>BLLU01000121.1 GCA_011959105.1 Lachnospiraceae bacterium
ATAAAAACGGAGCCGTTGCTCCGGCAGATTATTCATCTACTTTTGCAACAGCCCCGCTCTGTTGTTCCCTGCTTACTGCAAATATTCTCTGACACACTGCAGCGCCGCCTCGTCCTCCGCCTTGGCCCTGAGAATCTGCTCCGCCAGTTCTTCCCGTACTTTCCTGTCCGCCAAATGCCGAAGCATGGCATCCACATCTGACCAGTCCCCGATCCGACCGCTCATCTCCTGGGCAAAACCACTTACTTTTCGGAAATGACCAGCGGCCTCTTCCAGCTTCCCATTGTCCTGACCCGGCTGTCTGGCCGCCAGTTCCAACAGATACTCCGCTCCGTGGCTCCTGCCGTCCATCAGGCACTGGGTGGCGTCGTTCTGAACCAGCAGCTTGGAGAACAGGCTGTCATAGGCTTCACTGGCAAAATGGCTTTCCTCCAGAAGCATCTCACGCCATGCGTCATAGGCCAGTATTCCCTTGGCGTAGGAATACTCCTTACGCCCCTCCAGAGCCGCCACCGCCTGCCGCAGCACTTCCCGGGGCGCCATTCTCTCCCCAACGATGGGGCCAAGGCACATCACTGCCTGGGTGTCCGTGTTTTCCCACCATTTCCTGCTGATAAAGTAACCATTCTCCGCAGTTTTCACATCAACTGCGTACTCCGGCTCCTCCTGGAAGAAATTCCATCCCAGCAGGCTGTCTCCGTTGTCTTCGTAGCCTGCCACAATGCAGGGTTCGGGCGGCCCGATGATCCCCAGGGCAATACAGGGATATCCCTTCTCCAGATGCTCTTCGATATAGGCCAGAAACGCTTCCCTGGCAGTGGACTCTTCCCTGCCCAGAAAAGAAAACTCCCGGCCCAGAGCCTTGGCCCCCAGCCCATACACCTGGTTGGATTCCGTGAATGCATGGTATATATCCACATTGCTCAGATCCCATATCTCTGTGTTCCACACCAGACGAAAAGCCGCTCCGGTGGCTGCCATGATATAAGGATAAGACACATCGTCCCCCAGATACTCCGACACAGCCTTGACACAGATGGGAAAAGGTGTACAGCTTCCGTAACTGCCATATTTCACTTGCTGAATATCATGTAATAGTATGCTCTCCTGCTTCATATTCTCTACATCGCTCCTTGTCTCTTTCAGATGAAACTCCATATGCTTTCCCAGTAATTCAAGACCATATACACCGGGCAGCAGCTGCGCCTTGCCCACCACCGGTCTGGTACTGCGGAATGCCCGGGGAGACATGCCCATGGTTTTGGAAAAGGCCCGGGTATAGGCTTCATGGGAGCCAAACCCCCATTCCAGCGCTATATCCAGTACACTTCTCTGGGTGCGAAGCAGCTGCGCAGCCGACAGAATGATCCTCCGCCTTTTATAGTAACGCATAATTGACATGCCCACCTGACCAGCAAACAATTCCCGAATATAATTTTCCGAGAACCCAAATTTCCGTCCCATTTGTTTCAGATCCAGATATGGGTCGGCCACATGGCTCTCCACATAGCTGACCATGGCCCGTGTAATGGTTGAATAACTCATTGACTGGTTCCTCTCTCACTGCAGTGTAGGTCTATTCTATCAGGATTTATATACAATTTCTTGACTTTTCTGAGGTTCTTCCATCCCACTGGTCCAGACCGTTCCCCTGTGTTTAGGACCATGCCCAAAGCCTGGCAGGGCAGAACGCAAAAGGCGCGGACACCGGCTTTCAAAAACCATGTCCGCACCAATCATCCGTATAAGACCGACGGATTCAGATAAATCCCCATTACATAAATTCTTCTGTCAGAGTACCTCTATCCCCTGCCTGCACACGGCAGCCCCCCCTAAAGATCATTCTGCCGACAGTTTATCAAACGCCTCAGCCGGAATCACTTCCCCGTCCGCAGTATAAAGGCCGGGAACCTTCTGCTTCAGATACTCGATGAGTTCCGTGCCGGATTCCTCAGAACATTCCGCGATGGCACGGCTTTTGCTTTTGCTCAGCAGCATGACGGTAAGATACTCTATTCTCTTTCTGTTGGGCATATCCCCCACCGCTGCCGTCTGCTTCACAAGGCAGGCCGCTGAAAGATCGGATATCTTTAAAATTGTGTGCTGCGCGTCCGCAAGATAGATATAATCTCTTGTCAGAATACCGTCGGACTGTCCCACCGCCAATGCTTTCGCCGTGTCCAAAAGCCTGATAACCCGACACTCCATATCTGTAGTCTGGCGCTCAAACTCGTCCATATCGCTTACGGTATATCCGCTCTGCTTTGCACAGTTGCTCTTCCAACTGGCTGCTCCTCTTACATGGCGTATAATTGTAATAATAATGGAAGCCAGGGCAACCAGCGCAAAACCGACAAAGAAACCCGCTATGAATTTACCGGCACCGATCATGTCCTCCTGTCCCGACAGACGATATTCTTCTATTCGTCCCATTGCCCAGTAAAAGCCGTAAGCGCTTCCGAAAAGCACGATTCCGAAGAAAATATAAACCCCGAAAGAAATCTTCGCCGTTTTCTTTCTGATAGAAGTAAATACCCTTCAGCATAATGCTTTCTTTTGTAGTCATCACTCATCACCTGCAGATACTTTTCCATTTTCATTTTCTCCTCTTTATAAATTCGGATCTTGTAAAATAGTATAACACAATGTCTTCCGCAAGTCCACATATGACTTTCTATGAGTGTATCAATAAAAAACGGCAGAATGACGGATTTGATTTTCCAAGCCATTCTGCCGCTTTTAGCATACTATCACTATTTTTTCCGGCCTCTTGCGGAAGATTTTCCGTCTATTTTTCCCCGCCGCTCATCCGAAGCTGGGCGTTGACTAGGCCATAGTAGATTCCCTGCTGTTCCAACAGTTCGTTATGGGTACCGATCTCGGCTACACCGTGCTTGTCAATGACCACCAGCCGATCCGCGTCCCGCAGGGTGGAAAGACGGTGAGCAATGGCAAAGGTGGTTCTGCCCTTTATCAAACGATTCAATGCCTGCTGGATCAGGAACTCGCTCTCCGTGTCCAGAGCCGATGTGGCCTCGTCCAGAATCAAGATCCGGGGATTGTTCAGAATCGCCCTGGCGATGGCAATGCGCTGCCTCTCGCCGCCGGACAGATTATAACCGTGCTCACCCACATAAGTGTTGTAGCCGTCCGGGGTCTTGCAGATAAAGTCATGGGCATTGGCTGCTCTGGCCGCCATGATAACTTCCTCCAAAGTAGCATCCTGTTTGGCAAAACGGATATTGGCCAGGATCGTGCCGGAGAACAGAAAAGTCTCCTGCAGCACCACGCCGATCTGGGAATGCAGACTTTCCATCTGTACATCCCGCAGGTCGTACCCGTCCAGGGTAATCCTTCCCTGGTCCACATCGTAGAGCCGCATAATCAGATTGATCAACGTGGATTTTCCCGTGCCGGATGCCCCCACCAGACCGATCATCTCTCCCGGCTTTACATTGAAAGAGATATGTTCCAGCACCGGTTCATAGGTCTGATAGCCAAAGGACACATCCTCAAAGGTAAACCCGCCCTCAATGGGAAATGCCTTACTTTCCGCCTTGTCTGCCAGTATGGGTTCCTCGTCCAGCACATCGTAGATGCGGTTTAAACTGGTCAGCATCAGCATCATCTCCCTGGGCAGATGAGTCATCCAACTTAAGGGGCCGAACAGATAGCCGCTGTAAGATATAAACTGTACCAGCTGACCCACGGTCATACTGCCGTCCAGCACCTGGATCCCGCCGAAGTAGACGGCGATATAGGTTCCCACTCCCAGCAGAAAAGTCAATATGGGATAGAATACCGCCCAGAAGGTCTCGTTCTTTTTCTGGATTGCGGCATAAGTCCTGGTCTTTTCGGTGAATCTGGCGCTCTCCCGCTCCTCCTTGCCGAAGGATTTCACAATCCGCATGCCGGACAGGATGTCCTGCAGATTGCTGCTTAAATCATCCGCCCGCAGCCACTGCTTGTGGAAAATGGTATGGATATGATGCCAGAACAGTCTGGTAATCACAATCACGACAATGACAAAAACCAGGGACAGCAAAGTCATCCGCCAACTTATAATCATCATCATCACCAGAGACACCACCATGGTCACCAGCATGGAGAACATATCTCCGAATACATCCTGCATAAAAACCCTGATTTGTCTGGTATCCCGGGACACCCGGTTCATCAATTCTCCGGGCTTGCGGTTGTTGATAAAGGACAGGGACAGTGCCTGGATCTTGTAATACAGCTTGGCCCGCAGGCTCATACTCAGGGAAGCCCCCAATTTAACGCAAAGCCAGTAACGATAGATCCAGCAGACCATGCCCCCCACAGTAAGAGCAAAGGTGAGAATGATAAACAGCCATAAATCCACTGTGGTCCCCTGCCCGGTGGCCAGGGAATTGTCAATAAAGTACCGCTGTACCATGGGATTAAACATATTGATGCCCGCCAGCAGTACCAGCAGCAGAGAGATCACAACCAGCCTGCCGATAAATTCCCCGCACAGCGCCATAAATTTTTTGAGTATATCCGACTTGCCGTCGCAGTACATGCACTTGCTGGTGCCCGGCAGAGCCCGGCCGCATTTTTCACAATATTTCTCGTATTCCCGGCTCTCCACCCGGCTGACCATCCGAAGGCTTTTCCCTTCCTGCATGGCTTGCACCAGAGTCTGCGCCCCCCGGACCGCATAGGCTACCCGGACAATCTGGCGCATGGAGAACCGGGCCACGCACTCCGGCAGGCCTTCCCTGGGGAATACGGTCACAATGCCGCAGCCTACCTGGTGCTCACATTTTATTTTCTCGCAGTCTGCCAGCAAATGCTCAGAGGTCTTCTCCTCCCCCCGGAGAGTCATCAGGCGTTCCTCCGTCACCACGATCCAGGTCTGGTCCGTGTAGCTGGTCTGAGGACTCCGCGCCCGGTTGTCAAAGGCCAGATCCACAGGCACACAGTACCAGATGGTCTCGCCGTCCCGGAGGGACAGAGCCTGCTGCTGAGACTCCTTCAGTGTGTATAATAGTTTCATGAATAATTGCTCCTTGTGAAATTCAAAAACATACGGATTAGATAAACAAATCCAGTTTCTTGCGCTCCATAACGGTCAGGGCATACAGATCCGGCAGCTCGTAGCGATTGCCGTCAATATCCGTAATCTGGTAGCGGGCCTCGCCCAGAGACACCACTGCGTCGCCTCCCATATGGGTGGTGAAGCGGCAGCTTCCAAAATCCGTCTGCACATGCCAGTAGGCATAGCCGTATTCATCCTTCACTTCCATCACCTTGCGGATCACGGGCATGAAATAACGCAGGCGCACCTGCTCCTGCACCATGTCCTGCACATCCCGGGGCATATCTCCCAGAGAACGGATCATGCCGATCTCTTTGGCTTTCTCATCCGCCTCCCGTATGGAGATAAACTCCTGGGAATTGGTGAGGGGAAATGTCAAATACACCCCCACCCGGTCATAGCTTCTGCCGTCAAACTGCAGGGACAAAAAGCCTCCCTCTGTACGGGTAAAAACAGCGTTGTCCGCCGTCAGCAGCCGCATCTGCAGCACTTCTTCCGACTCCTTCTTCAGTGCCTCCTCGTCAAACTCCTCCAGATCCAGCAGATTCGGCATCCCGTTTTCTCTATTATCTTCCATAATATATGTTTTCCTTTCTTGACGATACTCATCTTTTATCTGTTCAGGTCAGCTTACTCCAGACCGCGCATAGCCAGCGCCTTGGTCTGCAACTCACTGAGTTTGAAGAAAGTACCCTTCAGCGCCATCAATTCCTCATGGGTCCCGGATTCCGTCACCCGGCCATCGTCCAGCACAATCAGATGGGTGGCATTGCGCAGAGTGGAAAGACGGTGAGCAATGGACAATACGGTTCTGCCCTTCTCCAGCTGCTCCAGGGATTTCTGAATGGCCAATTCCGTCTCCGTGTCCACCGCCGATGTGGCTTCGTCCAGAATCAGAATCCTGGGATCCGCCAGGATGGCCCTGGCAATGGAAATCCGCTGCTTTTCGCCGCCGGACAGCGACCTGTTGGAAGCTCCCAGAATGGTGTCATAGCCCTGGGGCATCTTACAGATAAAGTCATGGGCGCTGGCCTGTATGGCCGCCTTGATGATTTCCTCCCGTGTGGCTTCCGGCCGGGCATACGCAATATTTTCCGCCACCGTACCCATGAATATATAAGTCTCCTGGGACACCATGGACACGTTTTTGCGCAATTCCCTGAATCCATACTGCTTTACATTGATGCCGTCCACCAGCACCTGCCCTTCCTGGGTATCATACAGACGGGAGATCAGGTTCACCAGCGTGGATTTTCCAGCGCCGGAACGGCCCACAATTCCCAGTACTTCCCCGGCTTCCACATGGAAACTCACATCCTTCAGAATGGGTTTGTTGGGTTCATAGCCGAAGGTCACATGCTCCAGAGTGATCTCACCCCGCAGCCGCTCCGGCCTCACCGGGTCCGCCACCTCCTTGACCTCCGGCACTGCGTCCACAATCTCAAAGAGCCGCTGAGCCGAGTTCATGGCGTTAGTATACCAGCGGATAATCCTGGACATAAACTCCAGAGGCCATTTCAACTGCCCCACATAACCGCTGAATGTGATCAGCACGCCCAGTTCCATATCGGATCCGCTGATGATCAGCGCTCCGCCCACTGCCCATACCAGGAAAGTGAGCATATCTTCCACAAAGATGTACAGAGCGGAAAAACGGCAGTCATACCGTGACACATCCAGTTCCGCGTCCCGCACCTTTTTATTGTTTTTGGTAAATCGGGTCATTTCCTGTTCTTCCTGGCCAAAAGCCTTGACCACCCGGGCTCCCGTGAAATTCTCGTTCATCTGCCCGTTAAGCCTGCGGTTGGCCCTGTGGCGCTTACCATAATAATGCCACAGTCTGGGCATCAGCAGATAGCTGATGAAGAACAGGATGGGCATCAGGATCACCGATGCCAATGCCAGCAGAGGATTCAGCATAAACATGATGACGCAGGTGGCCACGATGGTTCCCACATTGATGAAAAAGTAGGGGATACCGTCGATAAAGAAGCTGGATATCTCCTCCGCGTCATCGGAGACACGGGTCATCAGGCCTCCGGTCTGTCTCCTGGTAAAAAAGCTGATGGACAGCTTTCCCATGGAGTTAAACACCTGGCTCTTAAGTTTACCCACCACTTCCGGGGCAATGCGGGCCGTCAGCACCGCCTGGAGAATGCTAAGCCCCTGCAGCAGCACTTTGGAACCGATCATCACCAGCACCAGAATACCCAGGGCCAGCACAAACCGCCCGGCGGGCAGATGCATCGCGGCCAGGAATCCCTCGTCTTTGGCCAGCACCTTGTCATACAGCACCGTGCCGCTGAGATAGGGCCACACCAGATTCAGTCCCGCTGTGGCTAAGTAACAGAACATCATCACCAGCAGACGGAATTTGTAAGGCTTGAAATAGGACACCACCCGAATCAGGATGGAACCCTTATCCATACATTTGGGGCACACCTTCCGTTCCTGATCGGGGTAAATCATACCACATTTGGGGCAGCATTCCTTCCCCCGTTTCACATCCAGGTCCTCCTGGGTGATTTCCTCGCTTTTCCTCATCTTCTCCAGCAGACGGCCGATCCGCATAAAGGCTTCCATTCTGGTGTTGGAAAACTGACACAGATATTTGTCCATACCGCCGATACGCCCCATCAGGATGCCGGTGCTGACCTGCCGGATCACTTCCAGCTTTTCCACTTCGGCCAGGTCATACAGCACCACCGCCGGTTCCTCCATGCGGGTTTCCTGCTCCAGAGACCAGCTGTTGTAACCGCCCAGACGGTATTCCTGCTTTTCCCTGTAGGGATATCTGGCTACAATCAGTTTTTCTTTTGTCAGCGCCACGATAGAGTCCGCAAACCGCTGCTCCTCGTCCAGATCCCCCGTGGCGGCAAATACCACATCATTCTTTTCAATGCCATACCTGCGTATGACATCCGTAAAACTTCCCGGTAAATTCATTTCTTCCTCTTTCCGCATACTTACAGCCTGCCTGCGGCAGACTCCCGGATCGGCTTGACGGCCGACCGCTTTTCCATATGCTCACTCTTCCAATCACGATCTCCCGAAAACTTTATGGACGCAGAAAAGGCATAACCTACAAAATGTATGTCATGCCCTCGGTTCATCCATATATGCCATGCTTACGCATGTGTATGCTGCCAAACCATCAGCCCGGCAACACAGCATACCTTCGGGAGACAATACGATACAAATCATGGTTGATCTGCCTTGCGCCTGTTAATAAATTGAACATTTTGATTGCCTCCTTTCTCTCGTTTTTAGTTCCATTAAACACTATAACCACTTTTCCATCTTCTGTCAACTGTTTTTCACATATTCTAAGCCAAAATCTAAGCCTTACTTCCCCATTTTCTCATAGATACCCCTCACCCGTCCGCAGGCGCTGCCATGCAGATACTCATGCCAGAACTGAAAAGTCGTGATACTATTGGCCGCCTGCATATGCCCCAGCAGTATATCTTCAGAAAGAGTTTCTCCTGTGAGCAAAGCCCTCTCCTGTACATAGATCTCCACCAGCTTTTCGGGAGCAATCTCCGTCCCGTCGGCCCCCAGGCGGCTTATAAAAAAGCTGATATCCCCGGAAGCCCCTCCCCCGTTCACTCCCTGCCAGTCACAGATCACGATCTCCCCGTTTTCCCGTAAAAGCAGATTGTCCCAGTGAAAATCCCCGTGGCACAGAACCTGTGGCTCCTCATGGTGCCAGCCGATGATCTGATTGATCCTGTCCGCCGTCCGCTCCAGGATTCCCGGATCCAGGGCTCCCGGGTGCTCTGCCAGCACAGAGCGCCAGCCATCCACACATTCGGCGATCCGCTCCGCCTTCAGATATCCCGGCTCCCCCTGCGGCCTCTTTAAAAAATCCGGTATCTCCCGGGTATGTACCTGTGCCAGCGCCCGCATGATTCCCCGCAAAAGACCATCGTCCAGGGCCTCTTTGGAAGGCTGCCTATATTTTTTCATCAGGAGCAGAATCTCCCGGTCCGAAACCCGTGTCTCCAGCACCTCCGGCAGGCAGGGCAGCGCTTCCCCATGCCCTTCTTCCCTGTAAAATTGATAAAACAAGGCTTCATTTAGATAAAGCGGAAACATCTCCGGCTCCGGAAGCATGTCCTTTATCACATGCTTTAAGACATATCTTCCGTCTATCTCCCAGATCCGGGCCCCGCTTTGCCCGCCCCCGATCTGCCGATGTTCATGATCGGACAGAAACGCCTCAACACTTTTGTCGTTTAACATAAGGTTCCTCCGCTTTACTCCACGGCCTCTTTTTCATATTGGGAATAATAGATCTCCTGGTAGACCTGACAGTCCTCCAGCAGCTTTTCGTGGGTGCCGATACCGACGATCATGCCATCGTCCAATACAAGGATCTGATCCGCATGACGGATAGTGGACGCCCGCTGGGAAACGATAAAGGTGGTGGTATCTTTCTCCACCTCCTTCAGCGCCTGTCTGAGTTTGGCGTCCGTGGCATAGTCCAGAGCTGATGCGCTGTCATCCAGAATCAGAATTTCAGGCTTTCTGACCAATGCCCTGGCAATGGTCAGTCGCTGCTTCTGGCCGCCGGAAAGGTTTTTACCGTTCTGGGCAACCTTGGCATCCAGCCCTCCGTCCCTGCCCTCCACCACTTCCCTGGCCTGGGCCGTGTCAATGGCCTGCCACAGTTCCTCATCCGTGGCGTCGGGTTTCCCCCATTGCAGATTGCTGCGGATGGTCCCCTTAAAAAGCACCGCTTTCTGCGGCACCACGCCGATACGTCTGCGAAGCTGCTCCATGGGAATGCTTTGAATATTCTGCCCCTCCAGCCGGATGGCTCCCTCCGTCACCGGATAAAAACCGGGAATCATATTTACCAGAGAGGATTTGCCGGAGCCCGTACCGCCGATAATGCCGATGGTCTGTCCCCTCTCCACCCGAAAATGCACATCCTGCAAAGTCTTATCTCCCGCCCCCTGATAGGTCAGGGATACATGGTCAAACTCCAAATAGGGGGGCAAATACTGCATCGTATCTCCCACAGGCTTTCCGGCCTCTTCTGCCGCAGACTGTGCCGATACATTGCACTTCTCTGCCGCCTCTCCTGCCGGGATCTCCAACACCCCTGCCACCCGGTCCGCGCAGGCCAGCGCCTTGGTGATGGTGACAATCAGATTGGCTAACTTTACCAGTTCTACCAGAATCTGAGACATGTAATTGATAATGGCCACCACCTCGCCCTGGGTCAGGTTACCCATGTTGACCTGAAGGGCCCCGGTGTAAATCAGCGCAATGATGGCTCCGTTGACAATCACATAAGTGAGGGGATTCATAACCGCGCTGATCCTCGCCACCGCCGTCTGCAGATGGGAAAGCGCATTATTCTGCTCCCGAAACCGCTTTTCCTCCACCTGCTCCTGGTGGAACGCACGGATCACACGCACACCGGTGAGGTTTTCCCTGGTAATGCCAAGCACCCGGTCCAAGGCGCTCTGTACCTTCTTGTACATGGGCATGGTGATCATCATTACGCCAAAAACCACCACGGCCAGCAGCGGAATAGCCACCACAAAGATCAGCGCACTCTTTACGTCAATGGTAAAAGCCATGATCATGGCTCCGAAAACAATGATGGGAGAACGAAGGAACAGCCGCAGCACCATGTTCACTCCGGACTGCACCTGGTTGATATCGCTGGTCATCCGGGTGATCAAGGTAGAGGTTCCCGCCCTGTCGATATTGGTAAAATCAAGCCTCTGGATATGTTCAAACACCGCCTGCCGCAGCTTGGCGGAAAATCCTACCGCCGCCCTGGCCGCAAAGAACTGGGCTGTCACCGAACTGGCCAATCCCACCGCCGCTAAAAGCAGCAGGCACAGACCCATCCTGACAATATGCCCCACATCCGAGTTGCCGGGGCTGCCGATTCCCCGGTCAATGATGCTGGCCATTACCAGAGGCACAAACAACTCAAAAAAAGCCTCCAGCAGCTTAAAAAGCGGGGCCAGTACAGACTCCTTCCTGTAGTCTTTCAGATAAACAAACAGCTTTTTCATCGCAACTCCTGTCCGCCCGCCTCATTGGGCATTTCACATCTGCGTCCTTCCTCCTCGCAGCACACGCAGACATAATATCCGGGGAGCTCTCCATACTCATATAGACGCATACCCGTATCCTTTAACATATTACGCTTTAACACATCCTCTGTCAAGCCCGTTCCTTTCAGCTTCCCATATGCCTCCTTACGGCACCACAACCTGTAAAACAAAGCCGTTCCCGGGCTGCGATCCGCTGTCAATCCCTGTTCCATATTGTTTACAGAAACGCCGCTCTCAAAGACGGCCGCTTCCTCCTGCGCAAAGAAACGTTTTACCAGAGACTCCTTATAGGGAAGCATCTGCTGAATGTCAATCCCTACCGGGACATCGCTGACTGCCAGCGCTACATAGTCCCCGGAGTGGGAAAGATTGTAATGCCAGGGCACTTGCCGGATATAAGGCTTCCCGCCGGGGGCGTAAGCCACCTGCAGCGGCAAGGGGAAGGGGATCTCTTCCAGCAGCTGCGGATAGGACAACTGCCGCCAACGGACAGGCGCGTCCTGGGGAGATTCCGTAAGGGCTTGTCTGTGTGCCCCATATTGCAGCAGCAGCTGTCCTCCCATACTCTGCGCCCTTGTGCCCGGCCTGGCACAGCCGGCCACCTTCTCCTGCTGCCAGGCGGTCAGCTTATCCCAGCCGGGCAAAGCCGCGGCGTTTTGGATGAATTCTCCGCTGCCTGTCTCTTCCATTTGAAGGCGAAGTCCGCCCACTTCCAGCAAATATACCTGAATCACGTTTTCCCCTTCCGGCTCACATCCGTTCATAAGTCTTATGAAAAATGCGCCTTTCGATCACATAGATATCATGGGGATCGTCCACGCGCACCGCCAGATAGTCCCCCTCTTTTCCCAGCATATATTTTTCCTCGTCCCATGCGGTGAAAACTTTCACTCTATGATTCAACTCTTTCGCGTAAATATGTACTTCGCCGCTGGAAACACAGGTTTTGGCGTAGGGAATCAAGGATACATTTTTCCCCTCCAATACATCCCTGACCACAGGCGCATACTCTCCCGAAAAGACGTAAGGCGTATCGAGGCGGTTATAGCTGCGCTCAAATTTAGCCCTGTCGTTGGGATATACTTCTCCCTGAATCCCAATCATAACCAACAAGTCTTTATGAATCCGCACATCCAGGTCCCCCTCCAATGTGCGGATGCAGATTTGAGCGCCTGTGGGAAAGATCTGGTCCGCCTCCACATAGCCCAGGGGAACCTTCCTCTTTTTGTATGCCGTCATGCCGGCGATATCCATGTTATACTCCTTTGCATGAATAATCTGGATATCGTCGAAATAATCGTCCATGCGCCGGACCAGAAATTCCTGAATGTCCTCCTCCGGGGGATTTCCCGGGATCTCCTTTTCCAGCAATTCCATCTGGAGAAGGCCGCCGGCCTTTTCCAGATGCCCGCCCCCGGATCCCACACCCTCCGTAATAAACGCCGCCAACTCGCTGGCCTTTACCTCTTTCACACAGCTTCTCACGGAAATCTTAACGCCAAAGGGCAGCACACTGTATACCAGGCAGGTATCCACAGCGTCCACCTCCAGCATCAGATCACTGATCATACCCAGAATATTGGGATCGCAGGGCTCCGCCATGGCTACCGCATAGCGGTATTCCTCGTGGTAGTGATAATTCATCAGCGCCGCGCCGGCTATTTCCAACTCCCGCAAGGACAGGTTCGCATTGCGAAAGCGCAGGATCAGACTCCTGTCAAACACTGCGTCATCCCGCAGATCCTTGTCCAGGGGATGGGATATCTCCGTGAAATTATTGGTATCCGTCAAAAGCCCATAGTAAAGAGCCGTGGCCAGGCCCCTGTCAGCGTTGACATCCATCCCCTCCTGCCTCAGAAGTTCCCTCACCACGGTGGCGCACGCCCCCAGATTGCTTCTCACTTCACTGAGCGGAGGCAGAGGGCCGCTGATCTGATGATGGTCGATGACGGCCACCTGACCCGCGTCAAACTTTGTCACATTTCCCTGTCCATACTGGCAGTCCACTGTGACCAGAAGCTCCGGCGCTTCCAACATATCCGCATGCTCGATGGGAAGATTCAACTCGGATACCATCAGAACCAGATTGCTCTTTTGGATAGGGCTGCGCCCTCCATAGACAAAATGTACCTTCTTTCCCTGGGCCTTCAGATAGAAATACACACCATAGCCGCTGGCCAGGGCATCCGCGTCCGGATTGTCATGACACTGCACCACTATGGAATCATATTTTAAAAAGTCACTTAATTTCATACCAACCTCCCCGCCTCCCATATTCTCTTGAACGTCGATGGGCCAGCCCGCTCGTTTTCCGCCGGATGGTTCAACCGAAAGCCCGGACCGTATTCACAGCACCATCAGCAAAGTGCCCGCCCCGATCAGCACACAGCCGAAAAAAGATTTTACCGTGAACTGCTCATGCAGAAAAATAAAGGCCAGCACCAGCGTGATCACCACACTGAGTTTGTCGATGGGCACCACCTTGGACGCCTCCCCCAGCTGCAGGGCCCTGTAGTAACACAGCCAGGACGCACCGGTGGCCAGGCCTGACAGAATCAGAAACAGCCAGCTCCTGCCGCTGATGGCCCCGATTCCCCCCTGGGCGCTGGTCAGAAAAACCATCCCCCAGGATAACAGCAATACCACCACCGTTCGGATGGCTGTGGCCAGATGGGAATTGACACCCTCAATCCCGATCTTGGCCAATATGCTGGTCAGTGCCGCAAACACTGCCGATAATAACGCAAATAGCAACCACATGGAAATGCACCTCCGTCTCTGGATTCCTGTAGACATATTGATCCCTCCCCGCGCCGGGCCCAGCCTCTGCATGCGCCTGTATTCCATATACAATGATATCTGTCCATACAGCAGTTATTCCCCGTTTGGAACCACTTTAGTCGGGGCATGAAAGGAGCTGCAGACATTACTCCACAACTCCCCGCCTTTCCATTACGTATTTTAATTCTCAGGAGAATCCTGCCCGGGCTCTTTAATCACCAGGCACAATTCCTCCAACTGCTTCTCATCCACCGTATTGGGCGCGTCGGACATCAGACAGGAGGCGTCCTTCACCTTGGGGAACGCAATCACTTCCCTGATGCTCTCCGCCTTCACCAGCAGCATCACAAAACGATCCAGCCCGATGGCCAGTCCGGCATGAGGGGGCACTCCATACTTGAACGCGTCCAGCAAAAAGCCGAACTGCTCATGGGCTTTCTCAAGGGTAAAACCCAGCGCCCGGAACATCCGCTCCTGCACATCACTCTGGAAAATACGGACGCTGCCGCCTCCCAGTTCCACGCCGTTTAATACAATATCATAGGCTTTGGCCCGCACACTGCCCGGATCGGATTCCAACCTTTCCAGATCCTCCTCCATGGGCATGGTAAAGGGATGATGCATGGCCACAAAACGCTCCTCCTCCTCACTCCACTCAAACTGGGGGAATTCCGTCACCCACAGGAAGTTGAATTTGTCATTGTCCACCAGATCAAGCTGTCTGGCCACCTCACAGCGCAGGGCTCCCAGCACGGCCCACACGGTCTTCAGGCGATCCGCCGCAAAGAGCAGCAGATCCCCCGGCTGTCCCTGCATCACCGCCACCAGATCAGCCAGTTGTTCCTCGGTCATAAATTTGGCAAAAGATGATTTGTAACTGCCATCCGGCATCACAGACAGATAGGCCAAACCCTTGGCCCCATACCCCTTGGCAAACTCCACCAGCGCATCAATCTTCTTCCGGGGCATCTCCGCCTGCCCTTTCACATTGATGCCCCGGACGCTGCCGCCGGACTCCAGCGCCCCGGTAAACACCCCGAAGCCGCAGCCCTTCACCGCCTCCGACACATCCTGCAGCTCCATTCCGAAGCGGGTATCCGGCTTGTCGGAACCGTAGCGGTTCATAGCTTCCTCCCAGGTCATACGTTGAATCGGAAGCTGCACCTCCAGACCGATGGCCTCCCGGCACACCTCCGCCACCATGCGCTCGGTGGCGTCAATCACATCCTCCACATCCACAAAGGACATTTCCAGATCCACCTGGGTAAACTCCGGCTGCCGATCAGCCCGCAGATCCTCATCCCTGAAACACTTGGCAATCTGGAAATACCGATCATACCCGGAGCACATCAGGAGCTGCTTGAATATCTGAGGGGACTGGGGCAAAGCATAGAAATTCCCCGGGTGCACCCGGCTGGGCACCAGATAGTCTCTGGCTCCCTCCGGCGTGGACTTGTTCAAAATCGGCGTCTCGATCTCCAGGAAGCCCTCTCTGCTGAGAAATGCCCGGATGGTGGTGGCGATCTTACTGCGCAGCATCAGATTGCGCTGCAGATCCGGCCTGCGCAGATCCAGATAACGGTATTTCAGCCGCAGCTCCTCCTTGGTTTTGGATTCCGCCTCAATGGGGAAAGGCGGCGTCTCCGCCTCCGCCAGGATACGCACCTGAGCAGCCCGCACCTCAATCTCCCCGGTGGGCAGATTTTCGTTCACCGCGCCGCTGCGCTTCTCCACTCTGCCCACCACAGCCACCACAAACTCGCTGCGCAGCTTTTCCGCCTTGGCAAAATGTTCCGGGCCGCAGTCGCTCTCTTCAAATATAATCTGCAAAATGCCCGCCCGGTCCCGCAGATCCACAAAGATAATGCCGCCCTTGTTCCTCTGCTTCTGCACCCAGCCCATAACGGTGACTTCCTCACCCACATTGTTAAGACCCAGTTCACCGCATCTGTAAGTCCTCTTTAAGCCTTTCATTGACTCTGCCATACTAGAAACCTCGCTTCCGCCCCATGGGGCTATTCATACTTTTCCGTCCAAAAATTCTTCCCCTTCTCCGCTTGCCGGTTCTATGATCTGCTTACCGAACCCTGCGTCCGGTACCTTAGTTTTTCAGCGTCTCCCTGTAGAACTCCACGAATTCTTCATACCCCTCCGCCGCAAGCTGCTCTTTCTGGAACTTCTTATTTTTATTCATGCGGGCCACCAGCACCTGGCTGCCGTCCTGCCGGGCCGCCTGTGCCTTGGCAATCACTTCACACAGCGCCTGGCCGCCCACGCCCTTCTCGATCAGGTACGCCACCTTTTTCCGGGCCTGAGGCACCTTAAAGCCGCTGTCCATCAACAGCATGATAATCCGCTCGAACCCGATGGAAAAACCGCAGGCCGGAACATCCTGCCCGGTGAACTTGCCCACCATCCTGTCATATCTGCCGCCGCCGCCGCAGGCTGCCCCAAACTGAGGCATGGAGATCTCAAAAATCGTCCCCGTGTAGTAGGACATGCCCCGCACCAGTGTGGCGTCAAATACCATCCGGAAGTCCGCCGCTTTGGTGGCGCTGACGCTGGAAATAATCTCCTGCAATCCCTGGGCCACCCCGGGCTCCAATACATCCCGCAAAGTCTCCGCCAGATAGGCTACCCCGTCCTCCTGCTGCCCCAGTTCCCGGTACAGCGCCAGGTATTTATCCACACAGGATTTTTCAAACCCTTTCTCCAGCAGCTCTGCCTCCACGCCCTCAAGGCCGATCTTATCCATCTTGTCCAACGTGATAAACACGCTGTCATAAGTCTCCTGGTCAAAGCCGCTGTAAGCAGCCATGGCCTTCAGAATCTGCCTGTCGTTAATGCGGATTTCAAAATCCCTGAACCCGATGTTCCCCAGGGTGGTGGTGGTGGCCAGGATCAACTCGATCTCAGCCAGATTGCTGGGTTCCCCGAAAATATCAATATCGCACTGCATGAACTGACGGTAACGTCCCTTCTGGGGCCTGTCTGCCCGCCACACATTCCCTATCTGCAAAGCCTTAAAGGGAGAGGGCAGATTGGCTGCATTGTTGGAATAGTACCGCACCAGCGGCACCGTCAGATCATAACGCATGCCGAAGTCCACCACTTCCTCCTCCGTAACCGCCTGGGCCACATTGAGCTTTTCACCCCGCTTTAACACTTTGAAAATCAACTTCTCATTGTCCCCGCCCTGCTTGCTGGTCAGATTGGAAAGGCTCTCCATACAGGGCGTCTCAATCGCCGTGAATCCAAACCGGCGGTATGTGTCCTTAATCACCCCCTGTACATAATCCCGGATCTGCATCTCCTCGGGTAAAATATCCTTCATGCCGTGTACCGGCTTTTTATTCATTGCCATTTATATCTCCTCTCCTTATAAGAGCCGCTTTTTGCGTTGGATCATCTCATCAATTCTTTCGATGTACTGCGCCACTTCCTTCACATTTTCGCACCGCTCGATCCGCCCGTCCGGGTACACCCTTTTGGTAATGCTGCCTGCGCCCAATGCCACGATGGTCTGCACTTCCTCCATAATCAGAATATTATACAAACCATATTTTCCCTCTCTGGCATACCCCACATTCTCAAAATTACCGGACATATTTTTCTGCCGGTAGAGATAATAGGGATGCATACCCAGGGCTTTCGCTCCCGCCGCCGCGATCTCCATGGTCTCGTCCGTGTTGCGCAGCGTCTCAATGCCGTGCTCCTGGATCCACTGACTTAGCCGGGAGGCCCGCTTGATGGCCAGAGAATGCACCGTCAGACTGTCCGGGGACAGACTCACTACCTTCTCCACTGTACGCCTCACATCCTCCTCCGTCTCTCCCGGCAGTCCCAGAATCAAGTCCATGTTGATATTGTCAAAGCCCGCCTGTCTGGCCTGCCGATACGCCTCCAATACCTGTTCCACGGAAGCCTGCCGACCGATGCTATCCAATGTCTCCTGCTTCATGGTCTGGGGATTCACGGAGATCCGGCTCACACCATGGCGGCGCAGCACCTCCAGTTTGTCCGGGGTAATGCTGTCCGCCCGGCCCGCTTCCACCGTAAATTCCTGCACCGTGGAAAAATCAAACCGGGATTTTAAACAGCCGAGCAGCCGGTCCAGCTGTTCCGGCTCCAGCGTGGTGGGAGTCCCCCCGCCGATATAGACGGTATCCAGGATTTTGTCTACATACGCCCCGGACACATATTCCATCTCCTGAATCAGGCAGTCTATGTACCGGTCTACACGCTGCCGGTGGGCCGCTATGGGATAGGAAGTGAAGGAACAATACAGGCAGGTACTGGGGCAGAAGGGAATGCCCACATACAGGCTGTATCCCCCCTGATAATGAATCCCCGACAAAAGCTGCCGCTCCCGGCGGGCAATGTCAATGCTCAGTTCACATTTTTCCCGGCTCACATAATGGCTGCGTTGCAGCTGCTCTATGATCTCCCGGTCCTGCTTTCCCTCCTCCAGCATGGCATAGGCCAGCTTGGTGGGCCGTATACCCGTCAGATTTCCCCAGGGCAGTTCCCTGCCCGTGATCTCTGTCAGGCTGCGGTAGAAAAAACGCTTGAAGCAATCCTTAAAAGCCCCCTCTTTTTCATCATGCCGCCATTCTATTTCTCTTCCCGCCAGTTCCATCCGGACAATGGGTCCCTCTACCCGGATGCTCCATTCCCTCTCTCCTTCATGGACCTCCTGATCCCGGCTCACAGGCAGAATCATCCGCAAAGTTTCCTCCGGGTAGAAGGACTTCAGCAGCGCCTGGATGTCATATTCATAATTTTCCCGATTCAGCCGTACTGCCAGCATATGTCTCTCCTTACAGGATGGGCGGTGTTTTCCCATACCCGGTTTCAAATTAATCCCCCTTGGGTCCGCGCTTCTTCCTCCGGCCGGACAGCAAATCCTTTCCCGGGAGATTTCAAAGGCAGAGGATTACACCGTAAAGGGATTGTACTGCATCTCATGTTCGATGGTGGTGCTGTCCCCATGCCCCGGGTATACCTTGGTCTCCCCGGGCAGCACATAGAGCTTTTCCTTAATGGATCGCACAATGCTGCTCATGCTGCCGGTGGGAAAATCCGTCCGCCCCACAGACTCGGCAAACAGAGTGTCACCGCTCACCAAAAATCCCGCCTCCGGAAAATAATAGCAGCAGCTTCCTATGGTATGGCCCGGCGTGGCAATGACCTGAAAACGCATCCCCGCCAGAGTCAGTTCCTGGCCGTCCCGCAGATATTCGTCAGGCGTAACGGTATAGGCTCTGCCCGCCATGTCGGACACATTGTTATGAGAATCTTCGCACAGGGCTTTTTCCGCATCCAGAGCATACAGCTTCACTCCCGCCGCCTCCCGCAATTCCTTGGTTCCCCAGATATGGTCGAAATGACCGTGGGTCAGCAGAATAGCCTCCACCTCTATTCCATTGCGTTCCAGGGTTTCATGGATCCGGCCTCCCTGGTCCGCAGGGTCCACCACGATTGCCCGCTTATGTCCCTGGGCATCGCCCTGGCCCGGCATCTCTTCTTCCTGATAAATAAAATAGCAGTTGGTCTGGCAAGAGCCCAGCACCATTCTTCCGATTTTGATCTCAGCCATCAGCCCGTCGTCCTTTCAATATCTATGACACTCTCAATGTTGCGGATCTTGTCTATGACCCGGTTCAGTTCCTCCCTGCCGGAAATCTCAAAGGAGGTCTGCAGAGTAGCCTGCCCCTGTTTGTTGGTCTTGGTGTTCATGGACAGGATGTCAATGTTTTTCTCTGTCAGCGCCTTGGAGATATCCGCCAGAAGGCCGTTGCGATTGTTGGCAAAGATCCGGATCTCTGCCATATACTTGCCCTCCCGGGCGTCTTCCCCGCCGCCCGTCTGCCACTCCGCGTCTATCAGCCGGGCCCGCTCCATTTCCGGCAGGCTCAACATATTCACGCAGTCCGTGCGGTGGATGGAAATGCCCCTGCCCCTGGTTACAAAGCCCACGATCTCATCTCCCGGCACAGGGGAACAGCATTTGGAAAAACGCACCGACAAGTCGGCGATGCCCTTCACCACAATACCGCTTTTGGAGCGTCCGCTGCCGGGACGCATCATCATGGCGCTGCTTTCAACGATGGTCTGCAGTACCTCCTCGTTGGACATGGTCCTCTTATGGTCCCGGTCATAGAGTTCCTGCATCTTGTTAATGATCTGGCCCTCTTTCAGAGCGCCATGGCCTATGGCGGCCAGCACGGAATCCCAGTCACGGAAGCCGTATTTGCGCATGATGGCCTCCATATAGACGGTCTTGACCAGGTCCGGCATGTTGATGCCCTTGGTCTTGCAGTAGCCCGCCAGCAGTTCCTTGCCCTTTATGATATTATCCTCTTTCAGTTCGTTCTTAAACCACTGGTTGATTTTGTTCTTGGCCTGGGTACTCTTGACCACGTTCAGCCAGTCCCGGCTGGGCCCTTTGGAATTCTGAGAGGTGATAATCTCAATTCTGTCGCCGTTTTTGATCTCATAGTCTATGGTCACCAGTTTGCCGTTGACCCTGGCCCCCACCATCTTGTTGCCCACCGCCGAATGAATATTGTAGGCAAAATCTATGGGGGTGGAACCCGCCGGCAGATTCTTGACCTCCCCCGTAGGGGTAAAGCAGTACACATTGTCCGAGAACAGGTCCAGGTCATTCTTGAGCAGATTCATGAATTCCCGGTTGTCCGACATGTCCCGCTGCCACTCCAGAATCTGCCGCAGCCACACCAGCTTTTCTTCCTCCTGTCCTTCCACTTTCCTGCCGTCGGAGGCCTCTTTGTACTTCCAATGGGCCGCAATGCCGTACTCCGCCGCCTTGTGCATCTCAAAGGTGCGGATCTGGATCTCAAAGGGCTGCCCGTTGCTGCCGATCAGCGTGGTATGCAGAGACTGGTACATATTGGCTTTGGGCATGGCGATATAGTCTTTGAACCGCCCGGGAATGGGCGTATACCTTTCATGGATCACTCCCAGCGCCGCATAGCAGTCCTTCACCGATTCCACAATAATCCGCACCGCGAACAAATCATAGATCTGGTCCAGGGTTTTGTTCTGGTTTTTCATCTTTTTATAGATGCTGAAAAAATGCTTGATCCGGCCGTCCACCTGGGCACGGATACCCTCAGCCTCAATAAACTCCTTGACCTCGTCCACAATGCTCTGGATATATTTCTCCCGGACGCTCTTGCGCACGGCGATTTTATCCACCAGGTCGTAATATACCTCCGGCTCCAGATATTTCATGGACAAGTCGTCCAGTTCGATCTTGATCTTGGAGATGCCCAGCCTTTGGGCGATAGGAGAATAGATTTCCCTGGTCTCCCTGGCGATACGGACCTGGCTCTCCGGCTTCTGGTATTTCAGCGTGCGCATATTGTGCAGACGGTCCGCCAGCTTGATCATGATCACCCGGATATCCTTGGCCATGGCCAGAAACATCTTCCGCAGATTCTCCGCCTGCATCTCCAGCTTGGTATCCGTGGGGTCGTCGGTGCCTGACAGGGGAATTTTTTCCAGCTTGGTAACGCCGTCCACCAGCAGCGCCACATCCTCACCGAATTCCTTTATCAGATCTTCCTCCGTCATGATGGTGTCCTCCACCACATCGTGAAGGATGCCCGCAATAATAGTCTCCTTATCCAGTTCCAGGTCTGCCAGAATAATGGCCACATTCAGGGGATGGATGATATAAGGCTCGCCGGACTTGCGCTGTTGGTCCTTATGGGCCTGGCTGGCAATCCTGTATGCCTTCTCAATCATGGATATATCATCGCTGGGATGGTATTTTTTGACGCAGGAAATCAGATCCTGATACAATTGTTCAGGAGATGTAAATTCTGTTATTTCGCCCACTCTGGCCTGATCAAATATCACATCTCTTTCTTCTTTCATAACGCCTGCTAACCTTTCTGTAACCCCCTGTCCCCCCAGGGCCCCATACCTGCGGGAATATGTATCTGTACAGTCTGACCCCATACCGCTTTCAGACTTTGCTCATTTCTCCATACCGCCGGACATCCTCTGGTATGACTTCGGTATATTGCCCGGCTCCTTCTGCACAGGTAGCGGATGGATCCGCACTGTCGTCCAGCCTATTTGCCGGGATATACAATAGCCGCCTCCAGCCTGTAGTCCTTGATCTTCTCCCGGCCCTTGAGACCGGCCAGCTCCATCAGTACCACCACGCCTACCACTTCTCCGCCCAGACTCTCAATCAGTTTGATCATGGCTTCCGTGGTGCCGCCGGTGGCGATCAGGTCATCCACCACCAGAACCTTCTGACCGGGTTTGATGCTGTCCTTGTGCATCTCAATAGTGGCCTGGCCATATTCCAGGTCATAACTTCTCTCCACCGTTTCGCAGGGCAGCTTTCCCTTCTTACGGATCAGCACGAAAGGCTTATGCGTGTTATACGCAATGGGTGTTCCAAAGATAAATCCTCTGGATTCCGGGCCTGCTACCACGTCAAATTCCAAATCCTTCACTTTCTCCTGCATGGTATCAACGGCCAGACGCAGCCCGTCCGCATCCTGCAGCACGCTGGTCACATCCCTGAAAATAATACCCTCCTCCGGAAAATCCGGAATGCTTCTCACATACTCTTCCAATGCCTTCATCTTGTCCTCCTCCTCATTTATCACATTTTCCCCGGTCCCCCACCGACAAAAAAACGTGGTTATTAACAATTTGTTCCTATTATAGTATTATTTGTGCGGAAAGTCAAAATATTCTTTCATATTCGCTCTTCCAAATACATTTTATGTACCGATATGAAGTTCTGTTTCCTGTTTTTGCCAGGATTTTATCCCTGAAGCCCCCTTTTCTCTCCAAAATGCGCTTCAGAACCGGCGGCAGAAAAGTGGCATCGGGATAGCGCAGCTGGGGATCCGGCTGTAAGCACCGATCCAGCAAGCGGCGGAATTCCCTCCCCATCCCCCAATGTCTGCCGCAATATTCCATGGTGTCATAGGGCGGTTTCCCCGGGTCCTGCCCGGTCAGCAAGAAGGCCAGCAGTTTTCCAAACCCATAGATATCGCAGGAGGGCGTAATCCCTGCGCCTTCCCAGAACTGTTCCGGCGCACCGTATCCATAGGTTCCCGCCCGGCCGCCCTGAACGAAGCCTTCCGACCGGACTGCAGCCCCCAGGTCCACCAGCCGGGCTCTGCCCTGGGGAGTGATCACCACATTGGATGCTTTCAAATCCCGATATATGCAGGAAGGCCCGCCGGCATGCAGATAGGCCAGCCCCTCCGCCACATCCAGGGCGATCCCCCCACCCATCCGTTCCGGCATTCCCGCCGGATACAGTTCCATCAGTTTCTGCAGAGACAGTCCGGGTATAAACTCCATCACCAGATAGATTCCCCCTGCATCCTCCCCCTCGTCAATCCACCTGGGAAAACAGGGATGCCTTAGCTGCTTCAAAATAGCGGATTCCGCCCGCAGCCTGGCCTTACAGGAGCCATATTTCAAGGCATATACATCCTTCCCGCCGGGCTGCTCCACCCGAAAGACCCGGGCGGTGGCCCCTTTGCCCAGTTCCGCCAACAGCCGGTATCCGCCGATGTTCCCCTTTTCAAGCCCGCTGCTTTCCTGTTTCATACATTGTTCTCCTTCTTAATTATTGACCTTCTTATTATTCGCCTTCTCAATATTCTCCTTCTGAATATTCTACTTCTGAATATTCCCTTCCGGCACACAGGAGCGGTAACCCTTATCTCATACCACTCCCAGATAAATGCCCCCCACAGGCCCTGTATTGCCCCGGCTGCGGCCCTCCCGGTACAGTTCTTTCAGACGTCTGCCCATGCGCACCTCCTGCCAGCGCCCCTCCCCGTGAAGAATCTGACATAATTCTTTCGGTTCCAGATTTTTTATAAGTTCCGGGGTGTGAAGCAGGATTCCTACCCCCTTCTGTATCCTGCCGGAAAGAGGGTACCCCAGTTCTTTCAGTTGAGGGCGGTTATAGCGGTAATTGATCAGCCGCGCTCTTATATCCCCCTCTCCAAACAGATAAAAGCTGCTTCCCGCCAGCAACAGGCCTCCGTAACTCAATTCTTCCCTTTGAATGCCGTGCAGTTCCGGCTCCAGCAGTTCCCTTCGGATGCCGTGCAGTTCCGGCTCCAACAGCTCCCTTCGAATGCCGCGCAGTTCCGGCTCCAGCAGCTCCCGGAGCCCCGGCAGCGTCCGGCCCTCACAGGCCGGCAGACAGCATCTGTGAAACCATTCCACCAGCTGTTCCGTCATCCGTCCTCCCTGCTCCTTCCCGAGACTGCTGCAGACGCAGAACAGACAGACTTCTCTGCCTCGAACCCTCACTTGCTGCAGCACCAAGGACAGAGGATTCACGCCTCCCTCCGCCGCCTTTTCCCATATGTAATTGGATATAATATGCATTTTCCCTCCTGTCTGTATACTTCGTTGATTCCCGCCTGCGCATATGGGCGGTCATCTCGATAAAATTCTGTCATTTGGTACCTGATGTACCGAATTTGTCTTGAATGAAAATACCGGGAGAATTCCCTGAAAAATTTAAAATAAAGATTTATACCGACTTTACCGCCGGGGCAGGAAAAGGCCCTGCCCCGACAGTAAACATATCAAATGAATTACGAGAAGATATTGCGCAGATCGTTAAAAAACACAATAACCATCAATAACATGAAAAATACCAGGCCGATAAAATGCACCATCCCCTCTTTTTCCGGGGGAATGGGCTTGCCCCGGACCACTTCCACCAGCAGGAACACCAGTCTGCCTCCGTCCAGCGCGGGAATGGGCAGCAGGTTCAATATCCCCAGGTTGATGGTGAGCAGCAAAGTGATATAGCCCATATTCAGCGCCACCGTCTCCCATCCGTACTGCATTGCCTGGGTATAGGTCTTACCCACCACATTGACGGCTATACCCACCGGGCCGGCCACTTCCTCACTTTTCACCTGCCCCCGCAGCATCAGTCCCAGGCTCTGCCAGGTGGAGCGGACGCAATAGCGGATTTCATACCAGGCATACTTCAACACATCCAGCCCTTCCGCCTTCAACGCCTTTCCCACATAGATCCCCATACCATAACCGCCGGTGGAGTTAAGTTCCGGGGTCATGGTCACCGTGTACCGCTGGCCGTCCCGCTCATATTCCAAAGTGAATTCCCTGCCGTTGTTGACCCGGTTAAACAGGATTACCTCGTCCCGGAGATATACCCGGTCCCCGTTCAGCGCCACGATCCGGTCTCCCGCCTGGAGCCCTGCCCGCTGGGCCGCCCCGCCCTCCACCACATCGGAGAGCACCGGCTCATAAAATACCATTAAACCGGCCAGAATCACGGCGATGATTCCTCCCAGTATAAAGTTAAATATGGGACCCGCCAGCACCGTGGAGATCCTGGCCCAAACTTTCGCATGGAGAAAAGAGCCTTCCGTGATCTCCCCCTCCTGAGTGTTCAGCCCGTCCTCCCCCTCAAACAGACAGGCCCCGCCCAGGGGCAGAAGTTTGACGGAGTATTTGGTCTCCTTTTTTTTCCAGGAGAAAACGGTGGGCCCCATGCCGATGGCAAACTCCACCACATGGATACCGTTGATCTTGGCTATCAGATAATGGCCGAATTCGTGGGAAATCACCACCACGCCGAAGATTAAAATAAACAGAATAAATGTCATCAAAGTCGTCATATTTTCGTTCTCAACCAATTTCACTAATATAGTCGTACACACTCTGTTCCGCCGCCAGGATTTCCTCCACCCCCGGCTGCCGCATCACCTCATGATGTTCCATACACCGCTGTATCAGTTCGGGAATCTGCAGATATCCGATCCTGCGCTCCAAAAACAGCGCCACCGCCCTCTCGTTGGCGGCATTGTACACCGTGGGCATGCTGCCGCCCTGCTCCAGGGCACGGTAGGCCAGCTTCAAGCCGTAAAAAGTCTCCATGTCCGGCTCCTCAAAAGTCAGGCTGCCCAGACTGAAAAAATCCACCCGGTTATCCCGCATGGCCTTTCTGTCCGGATAGAACAGGGCATACTGGATCGGCAATTTCATGTCCGGAACACCCAGTTGGGCAATCACCGCGCCGTCAATATATTCCACCATGGAGTGAATAATACTTTGCGGATGCACCACCACTTGGATCTGAGAAGGCTCCACCCCGAAAAGCCATTTCGCCTCCATGACCTCCAGTCCCTTATTGACCAAAGTAGAGGAATCAATGGTAATCTTCCGCCCCATGGCCCAGTTGGGATGCTTCAGGGCGTCTTCCACCTGCACTCCCGCCAGCCGCTCCCGGTTCCAGCCCCGGAACGGGCCGCCGGAAGCAGTCAGCAGAATCCTGCTGATTTTCCCCTTCGGTTCCCCGTTTAAAGACTGGAAGATGGCGCTGTGTTCGCTGTCCACCGGCAGGATGGACACCCCCCGCTCCCTGGCCAGCGGCATAATGATATGCCCTGCGCATACCAAAGTCTCCTTGTTGGCAAGGGCTATATCCTTTCCTGCCCTGATGGCCTCTATGGTGGGTTTGATACCAATCATGCCCACAATCGCCGTAACTAATACCTCGGCTTCCGGCATGGACGCAATCTCCAGCAGTCCGTCCATTCCCTGGGCCACCCGCACCGGACAATCCGCCACCCGAAGACGCAGCTCTTCAGCCGCTTGCGCCGACCACATCACCGCCAGCCGGGGGCGGAATTCCCGTATCTGAGCCTCCATCAGAGCCACATTGCTGCTTGCCGCCAGGGCCGTCACCTCCAGCGCATCCCCGTTGTTCCTGACAATTTCCAGGGTCTGGGTCCCGATGGACCCTGTGGAACCCAAAACTGCGATTCTCTTCATATGGATGCCTCTCCTCTGCTTTCCTGCCGTCTCTTATCCCGCCGCATGGATCATCAGCACCGACAGAAAATAAATCATGGGCGCCGTCACTATCATGCTGTCGAATCGGTCCATAATTCCCCCGTGCCCCGGCAGGATCTTGCCGTAGTCCTTGATCTCGTGATTCCTCTTAATGGCGGAGGCGGCCAGATCCCCCACCATGGACATCATGGCTCCCACCGCGCTGATAAACATAATGACCCAAAGCATCTGCTGGTCAGGGATCACCGGCTCCACCACAAAATACGCATACAGCCCTCCGATCAGCGCCGCCCCGGCCACGCCTCCTATACATCCCTCCAGGGATTTGTGAGGACTCAGCACCGGAAAAATCTTCTTCCGCCCGATCAGCTTTCCCACGCAGTAGGCACAGGTATCACAGCCCCAGGAACTGATCAGGATCAGCCACACCAGATAAATCCCCATGCGGCTCATCCGGGTCATATACATAAAGGACAGCATTACCGGCGCGTACAGGAAGGAAAAGATGGCTGTCACCACCTGTTCCGCCCGATATCTGGGAAACAGAATCACATACAGAAACATTTCCGCCATAAACAGGAGCACAACACACATCAGCAGCAAAGTAGCGTCCTGCCAGACATACATGACAACATAGTAGAGCGCAATGCCCCCAAAGCCCACCACTTCCAGCCCGTTAAAGCCCTTCTCGGCCAAGTTTACCTTCTGTGCCTTTGTCAGTTCCCTGTATCCCGCCAAAGATATGAGAAACAATATCCCCGCCAGATACGGGCCTCCCAGCCACATGGTGGCCAGGGCGATCACCACCATGACGGCCCCACTGATTAATCTGGTCCAAAACATTCGGATTCCTCTTTCCCGCATATCACAGGCCGGCCTGCGATACTGCAAAATTATTGTTTTGAAAGCATAGCCTTCATATGTCCTCTCCGGAGATTTTGCCGTATCTCCTGTCTCTTTGATTATATGCCTCCACAGCCTTGACCAATTCTTCCCTGTCAAAGTCCGGCCAGGCCACCGGCGTGAAATAAAACTCCGTATAAGCCAACTGCCACAGCAGGAAATTGGAAATACGCTGCTCGCCACAGGTTCGGATCAACAGATCGGGCTCCGGGATTCCATGCGTGTCCAGATATCTGCTCACCGTCTCCTCCGTGATGTCCCGGGGATTCAAAGCCCCTCTCTGAATATCCTGTCCCATCTGCCGCATGGCCCTTGTGATCTCATCCCTGCCGCCATAGTTGATTGCAATCTGGAAATGCAGTCCGTCGTTGTTGACGGTGGCCTCCTCCAGTTCCTGAATGCGCTCCCGGATATCCTGGTCCAGCCGGGATTTTTCCCCCAGCACCCGGACGCACATGCGATTCTTCTCCGCCGTTTTCAGACAGGTTTTCATATAATTTCGAAGCAGCCGCATCAGGGCATCCACCTCGTCCCCGGGACGGTTCCAGTTCTCTGTTGAAAAAGCATATACCGTCAGGTATTGTATGCCCATGCGGTAAGCCTCCTCGCAGATCTTCTCTACAGTTCTGGCCCCCTCCACATGTCCCATATTCCGCGGCAGCCCCTTGGCCTTGGCCCAACGTCCGTTGCCGTCCAGAATGATAGCCACATGCCGCGGCACTTTCTGTTTCCGTTCTCCATTTCCAGCCATACTCTCTCCAATCCGCCCTCTTTACAGGTATTTTCTGTAAATGCATGGAAAGGGAGCAGTCCCCGTCCTGACGGATGTCAACTGTCCCTCCCCGCTATCCATTGTACGCTTGTTGATTGATTATACGGTCATGATCTCCTTGGATTTTACATCCATCAGAGCCTCAATGTCCTTGATATACCTGTCTGTCAACTTCTGCAGGCTGTCCTCAAGCTGTTTGATCTCGTCCTCGGAGACCTCGGCTTTGCCCAGCTTCTTGAAGTAATCGTTGCCGTCCCTGCGGATATTGCGGACTGCCACCTTCGCATCCTCCGCCTTCTTTTTCACTTCCTTTGCCAGATCTTTTCTGCGCTCCTCGGTCAGTTCCGGGAATACCAGCCGGATCACATTGCCGTCGTTAGTAGGATTGATACCCAGATCAGAGGTCTGGATGGCCTTCTCGATCTCCTTGAGCAGACTCTTCTCCCAGGGCGCGATCTGAATGATCCTGGCCTCGGGCACCGTCACATTGCCCACCTGCTGAATCGGGGTAGGAGTGCCATAGTAGTTCACCCGGATCTTATCCAGCACATGGGGATTGGCCCGCCCTGCCCTGATGGTGCCGTAGTCCGACTCCAGGAATTCATACGCCTTCTTCATTTTATCGTCATACTGCTGCAACCTCTCATCCATTATAGATTCCTCCTTATCAAAACTCTTTAGACAGTGACCTTGGTGCCGTTGAATTTCCCCTTCACCGTGTTCACGATGCTGTTTTCTTCGTTCAAACCAAATACCCACATGGGCATACGGTTATCCCTGGCCAATATGGAGGCGGTCATATCCACCACCTGCAGATTTTGGGCGATCACCTCATCAAGAGTCACCTGGTCATACTTCCTGGCCGCCGGGTTCTTGTTGGGATCATCGTCATATACTCCGTCTATGGACTTGGCCAGCAGAATCACATCCGCATCCACCTCGATTGCCCGCAGCACCACGCCCGTATCCGTGGAAAAATAGGGATGCCCGGTGCCGCCCGCAAAGAATACCACAATCCCTTTCGAGAAATATTTATTGGCCCTGTCCTTGGAAAAAAGTTTGGTGAATGAGCCGCACTCAAAAGGCGTCAGGATCCCGGTCATCATGCCTACGGAACGGAATATCTCCGACACGTAGATGCAGTTCATCACCGTCGCCAACATACCGATCTGATCCGCCTTGGTACGGTCAATATTCTCACTGGATCGCCCCCGCCAGAAGTTGCCTCCGCCAATGACGATCCCCACCTGGATCCCCTCTTCCACAAGCTGCTTTACCTGCAGCGCCACGCCCCGCACTGTCTCCTCGTCAAATCCCGTCTTTTTCTCTCCCGCCAGGGCCTCGCCGCTCAATTTCAATAAAATACGCCGCATTATCGTGATTCCGCCTTTCAATGGACTTCGCTATTCTATTTGCTATTTGGTTTTGGTCTTCCTCACTTCCGGCTTGTAATCGTCGAAGAAGGAGATAGGGTTCACCTCCGCATAGCACTGGGAACACATACCCTCGATCACGGCACCGTTGTTGATCTGTACGGACTTGGACTTGATATTGCCCATGACGATGGCCGAAGTATCCAGGATTACGGGGCCTTTCACATCAATATCTCCCTTTACCGCCCCCGCTATCACGGCGCTGGTGGCGCAGATATTGCCGATCACCACGGAACTGGAGCCGATCTTCACCGCTCCTTCGCTGACGATTTCACCGTTGACTTTCGCATTGTCCGCATAGATCTCCGCTGCCTTGGAATTGCCATTGACATAGCCGGTCACATTCAGCTTGCCCAAGATGTCAATATTGCCGTTGACACAGCCGATCAGATCCAGCGAGCCCTCGCTCACCACATCACCGTTGATTGTCATGCCTGCCGTGATTGAGGATGTCTCATCCGATGCCATCCGCGCGTTAATGATCTCTGCCACTTTAGATTCCCCCTTTGTCTCCTTTTGGATTTCCTTCACCGTCTCTTTTTCCTCTTCATACACCGGCGCCGCGTTTAAATCATTGGCAGCCAGCGCGCTTTCCAACATCTTTTCCAAGTCCATATCCGTCTCGGGTTGCCCTGCCCTGCCAGGCTCCTCCAAAGCCGCCGCCAGTTCCGTCTCCAGGCTTTCCTCCGGCGCTGTCAGAGGCTGGCCGGGAGCCTCCTCCACGGTTACCTCAGGCTCCTCCCGGAATGCCTCCGCCGGAGCCTCCCCGGGGTTATCCTCTGTCCCGTGCCCGGGCTGCTCCAGCGTTTCCTGTTCCACATCAGGAACCACAATGGAATCCACCCTGTCCAGCATTTCGTTGAGATCCCCGAATCTTTGCTCCTGGGGCTGCTCGTCCTGGGCCTGCATGTCCTCCGGCATCAGTTCATTGACTGCCTGGGACAAATCCTCTTTTAAATCCGAGAAAAATCCCATAACTCTCTTCCTCCTAATTTTTCCGCCGGCACCCGGACAGCGCCCGCTTTTCTTCCTTTACTTAATATGATGAATCGGCGTAGTATCCCCGGTAATAGGTAAAATCGCCGTGTCCTCCATGGCCAAAACCGTTTCTATAATTCCGGGCAGCGCCTCCACCGTGGTGGAACGGGACGCCGCGTCATGCATCAGTATAATGGACGTCTCCTGCCCCAGGATCCCGGAAGTGGCATTCCGAATCAGGGTATCCGCGTCCAGCAGCACACTGCCGCCGTCCCCGGAAGAGACATTCCAGTCATAAAATTCCACCTCCTGCTCCGCAAGGAAGTCCGCAAAAACATGCATGTCAATATCACTGATGGTGTTGGAACTGCCTCCCGGAAAGCGGTAACAGACGCTCTGTATCCCAGTATTCTCCAGAATATAAGAGTATATCCGATAAAAATCAGCGGAGAAGTCCTCCACTGAGCGGTACACTTCCGCGTATTTGTGGGAGTATGAATGCATTCCGATGGTGTGGCCCCGTCTGGCAATCTCCCGGAGCATCTCTATGGAATAGTCATTCTCCTTACCCAGAACAAAAAAAGTGGCTTTCACATCATAGGTATCCAGGATGTCCAAAATTTCCGGGGTATATTTGCTGGGGCCATCGTCAAAGGTTAGATACACCTTGTGTGCCGCCTCCGGCTCTTCGGTTCCCCTGTCGTCCCCTCCGGCCTCAGGAGCCGTCACAACCGCCTCTTTCCTGTCGGGCTGCGGTGTCTGTATCTCTTCCTCCCTGGCCGCCTCCAGCCGGGAGACCGCCTCCGCCATCTGTTCCAGAATTCCCTGCGTCTCCCGGGCCTGTCCTTCCAGCGCCCCTATTCTTGCAAAAAGCACGATGCACAACCCCACAGGAAGAATCAGCCAGGCGGCAACCGACAGCAGGATCATCTTCTTCAGCCGCTGTACCCGTCTGCGCCGGACATCCCCCTGGGGTCCCTGCCCATTTCCCATTATAACATACCAACCCTTCCGTTTAAAGAAAAACTTCAAAATTATATTAACATGACGGGAAGCATTTTTCAAGGGAAAAAGGGACTTGTTTTACAAGCCCCCAATCTGCTCCTCAAATCGGTTGAGAATAAATGTGTTAAAAAACCTGTCCACGGAACTCGCCTGCTTCATTCGGTACCAGAGTTCTTCCGGCACCTCAAGATAACAATACCGCCTGCCGTCCCGATGGAACCGCACCTCCAGCAGCATGTCCTGGGCACGATATCCCATATAGGCTATATGGACGGCCGCCGCTCTATTCATACGCTCTCCTCCTCATTATCGTCTCCACATGCAATCGCCTGACCCTGAAAAGTCGCATATGCCCCGGCGGCGGCCGTCCCTCTTTAACGGTCCTCCTCCTGTCCTCTGCCGTGATCCATAATCTTCTATGCATTCCCTATTCCTTCTGTACCTGCCTAATCCACTTCCTGGTCCACCTTGCGGAACACATCATCATCAAAGAAATCCGTCAACGACATATTCAGGCCGCAGCATATTTTCGCCACCGTCTCCACCCCGGTATTCCGGGTGAGCCCATATACTATATTTTTCATGGTGGAAGGATTCATACCAGCCAGCGTTGCAAGATGATTCACAGAGATCCGGTGTTTTTTGCAAAGCCCATTGATCCTCTCGACTAATGCTTCCTGAGCTGTCATCCTGTTCTCCACCTGTAACCCTACAATTTGTCCCAATCAGAATTGTACAAAATACCATTCAGGTATGTAGCCCGTATACGGGCTATTATAGGGTCTATGGAAAATATTTTACGCTCTTTAAACTATTTCACAATAGTTAAATTCCTCTGCAGACTTTTCCCCTTATACACCCATTCCGGCCGATCATGCAGATCGCCGATGTCTTTCAGCGTTCTCCCTTTCCCCGGGCCAGGTCCAGACTGCGCACCGCGGCCCGCAGCTTCAGCACCAGCGGCGGAGACACCGAGAGTTCGTCAATGCCCATGCGCAGAAAAGTTTCCGTCAGTTCCGGGTCCGCCGCCAGTTCGCCGCAGATACCGATTCGGATCCCATGCCGGCGGGCATTTTCCGCGCTCATGCGGATCAGACGCAGGACGGCCTCGTGCCGGGGGTCCGCAAAAGGCTGCACCTCCGGGTTCTGCCTGTCGCAGGCAAGGGTAAACTGGGTCAGGTCATTGGTCCCCACGCTGAAAAAGTCCACCAGGGGAGCAAGCCTGTCACTGATAATGGCAGCGGCGGGAGTCTCGATCATAATACCCGTCTCCACATTTTCCGAAAAAGGAATGCCCCGTGCGCTCAATTCTTCCTTCACTTCCCGGCAGATTTCCAGCGCTTTCTCCAGCTCCGCCCTGCCGGTAATCATGGGAAACAGGATGCCCAGCCGGCCATACACGGAAGCCCGGTAAAGCGCCCGCAGCTGTGTCTTGAAAATCTCCGGCCTGGTGAGACAGATGCGAATGGCCCGGTATCCCATGGCAGGATTCTCCTCTTTTCCAAGACCGAAATAATCCGCCTGCTTGTCCCCGCCTATATCCAGTGTACGGATGATTACCCGCTTCCCCACCATGCCCTCCAGTACCTTCCTGTAAGCCGCAAACTGCTCTTCCTCGGTGGGATACGTATCCCGGCCCAGATACAGAAATTCGCTGCGGAAAAGCCCGATGCCTGCCGCATCGTTCAAAAGGACAGCCTCCAATTCCTCCGCCCCTCCAATATTGGCGCAGATATGGATGCTTCTGCCGTCAAGAGTTCTGTCCGCCTTCCCCTTTAACGCCTCCAGAAGCCGCTTCTCCTCCTGCTGCTCCCCCATTTTTCTCAGAAGAAAAGTCCGGGTCTCCGCATCAGGGTACAGATAGACTTCCCCCGTGCAGCCGTCCACCATCACCGGGGTTCCCTCCCCGGCCTCCTCCAGAAAAGCCTCTCCCACCCCCACCACGGCGGGGATGCCCCGGGCCCGGGCCAGGATGGCCATGTGGGAATAAAGGGAACCCCGGGCCGTCACAATCCCCAGAACTTTTTCCCGGTCCAGGGACGCCGTCTCGCCGGGAGTAAGGTCCCGGGCGCAGATCACCCCGGGAACCTCCATCTCCCTTTTTTCGCAGCTGCTACCCTGCAGGCAGGCCAGCAGCTGCCGGGAAATGTCCCGTATATCTGCAGCACGGGCCTTCAGACATTCGTCCGCCAGGGCGGCGAAACGATCCGCCAGCCCCTCCGCCGTCACAGCCACGGCATATTCCGCGTTTACGCCCTCCCGTTCGATGACAAGCCTGATTGCGCCGTTGAATTCCCCGTCGTCCAGAAGCATCTTGTGAACTTCAAAAATCCGGGCGACCTCGGCACCGGCTTCCGCCAGCGTCCTGACCCGGCTCTTCTCCAACTGCTCCCGTACCGCCTCCCGGGCCGCCTCCAGCCGGGCTTTCTCCCCCGGAACGTCCCCGCGGTAAACCTTCTCCGGAACATACTCTTCTTTTCCATATACGGCTATATTTCCTTCCGCGACAGCGTCATATACGCCTATGCCGACATACTTTTTCATCCTTACCTCTTCCCGGCCGATGCGGCGCATCGGATCCCTTTCGGATAATACGGCAAATGATTTGCTAGGACAACTGCGTAAGCAGCGCCTCGATCTCTTCCCTCCTGGCCAGACCGTCGGAGAAGGCAGTGGCTCCTCCCACCGCCGTCCCCAGTTTCAGGGCGTAGCTGTAATCCCCCGGTGCAGAACCTGTGAGAATACCTGCCAGAAAACCCGCTACCATGGAGTCCCCGGCTCCCACGGAATTCCTCACCCGGCCCCGGCAGGCCCCGCAGCGGTGGACCCGTCCTGCTTCGTCCAGGAGCACCGCACCGTCTCCGGCCATGGACACCAGCACGTTCACTGCTCCCATCTCCTTCAGTTTCCCGGCATAGGCCAGAATCTGGTCAACGCCTGACAGGGACAGGCCAAACAAATCTTCCAGTTCCTGATGATTGGGTTTAATCAGAAACGGCTTGTACGCCAGTGTGTTTAAAAGCAGTTCCCCGGTGGCGTCCACCACCGCCCGGATCTTTTTCCCGGAAAGACGCTCCAGTATCCTGCCGTAAACATCTTTTTGCAGGCCGCCGGGAATGCTGCCGGCCAGTACCAGTACATCACCGTCCTTCAAGGCCTCCAGCTTCTCATGGAGCCTGGCCAGATCCCTCTCGTCCACCTCCGGCCCCCGGCCGTTTAAATCCGTCTCCAGGCCAGACTTGATCTTCACATTAATCCGGGTGCATCCCTGCTTCAGATGCACAAAGTCTGTCTCGATTCCGCTTCCGGCCAGCCCCTCCTCCAGGGCCTTCCCCGTAAAACCGGCCACAAAACCCAAAGCCCTGGAGGGGATCCCAAATTCTCTCAGTACCAGGGACACATTGATTCCCTTCCCGCCGCAGTGGATTTCCTCGGATTGCAGCCGATTCACGCTGCCCGGCCGCATCTCCTCCACATGCGCCACATAGTCTATGGCGGGGTTCAAAGTCACAGTATAGATCATGGTCCGTCACGCCTCCCCTGTTAATCTTGTAAATATCGCAGTTACACCCTTTGTAAAAAAGTAACACACTAAAAGGATCTGGCTCATTATAGCATAAGTAACCTGGCTTTGCCATCTTCTTTTCCGCTGCCATAAGCAAAAAACACCCCGGCGGACAGATTATCCCCAGGGTGCTTCTCTTGGCCCAATGCCTGATTATTCTGTTTTCATCAGCCCCAGAAGCTGTACTTGCCGGCTGTTGCCGCAAGCAGATTGCCCTCCGGTCCGTACTGGCTGGAGATGCTCTCCGCACCTGCTCTTGCATTGTCGGAAACCCGCCCTGCCACAAAAGACAATTTGGATGTAAAATCACTGGAGGAGCCCAGCACTTTCTCCAGGGTGTCTATATCAGCCGCCTTCAGCTTTTCGGAATCCACGGTTATTTTCCCGTCCTTGGATACGTTGAAGCCGATGCTTGCCAGAGACTCGCTGTTTCCTCCCGCTGCCTCTTTCAGCATCTGGCAATAATAGCCGTTGAGAGGGCCGGGGGCGGACTGCAGGATTTTCAGGGCGTTGTTGTATTCCTGGGCCAGAGCCTGGGCCTCCTTGCAGAGTTCCTCGGTGCTCTTGCTCTCCCTGGCCTTGGCGAAAAGGGAGTCCTCCCCTTTGGCGGCCAGATTGTCAGCCCTCTTTTGCAGCTGCCCCGCATTTCTCTCCAGTTTCTCATATGCGCTCTTCTGCCCGCTGTCCACGGCGCTGCCCTTGCCTTTGTTCAATACTTTTTCCAGACTGTTGTTGGAAGCCGTGCTGTTGAGATGATTCAGAAGCGAGCTGCTGTTGATGGGCAGACCTGTCTGTCTCGCTTTTTCATTTAACATCTGTGTGGTAATCCTCATGTTTTCTCCTTTCCGCACTACAAAAGTCAGGCGTCACCGGACTTGTGCCATGCCGGGATATTGCGCCGTGCGGCGCCTGGACTTATACAATTTTCCCGGCAGCTCATGGGTTCTTGCGGGTTCCCCGATGCTGTATGGGAATTGCCCCGCAATCACATATTATATCGGGAAAAACAGACTGCGCTTGACACCGGCTGCACCAACCGCCCATGAAAATGCACCAAACTCCCATTATAATTCGTCAAAACAGATCTGATGATCCTTCAGGGACTTAACCGCCCTGTCCGTAACCCTGTCCTCCGGGCAGATTTCCCCGCACAGAAGCGGGGCGTCCCATCGGCAGCGCCTGGCGTTCTCCGCCGCCTTTTTATCGCTGGAATTGGCATAGCAGTACCTGCAGCCATTCAGGCAGGTATCGTAGGCTCCCACATCCACACTTTCCAGGCAGCCGCACTCCTTCCGCTGGTTTTTGTCCTTCTCGCCCGCCAGACGACATCCTGTGAGCCTTTCGATCCGTTCCCGGTCAATGCAGCTTCCATGCCGGATTCCCAGCGTCTCAAGGTCCGTCTGCTCCGCGCAGCTCTCGATCCGTAGGCGGCGGCCCGCCGCAATCCGGGCCATCTCTCCCGCCAGTCGCATCATATCGCCCTCCCCAGTATCCCGGATGGAATGTGCCGCCGCGTTTTTCCGGATTTTGGCATACAGATCCACAAAGCTGATCACCACCTGCTCCGTATAGCCTGCCAGCCTGTCCGCAATCTCTTCAAAGGCTTTCAAATGATATGAAACCGTATACTTTTCATTTACAAAAATGGGATCATACCGCCATATAACCCGCTCTTTACCGATCTTTTCTGACAGTTCCCGAAAGGCAGGAATCAGCTTTTCCCTTTTGTCCGGGAGATTCGGCTCGATATCCCGGCCGTATCCCGTGAGGGTAAACTGAAAATAATAAGTATAGTCCCTCAGTTCCTTCAGACGCGGCAGAAGGCCCGCCGGATTCTTGGTCCAGAACACAATACAATCCACCGCCTGGGGCGCCAGGTCGATCCTGCTGACCTGGCGGGGATTCATGGGATTGCGCACACAGCAATATCCCTCCCGGATCCTGCCCATAAACCAGTCCGCATAATAGTTTGGTATGTCCGTCCTCCTGCTTGCGCTCAGAATCATCCCCTGCCTCCTTCTTTTTGCTTTCTTTCCGCTCTGCCTTCTTTCCCCCACCGGGCCTTGTGCCAAATACCCTTCTAATGCCCTTTTTGTGCCTGCATTCGGCCTGGCTTCAACGGCCCGGTGCAGGCATATTGTATCATCTTTCAATATTATCTGCACCTTTTTTCATAAATATGGCGTCCCTTTACTCCGAAAGTTCCCGAAACAGATTCCCTGCCCCCAGGGCGATCCCCAGAGACACCGCCCCCCCAAGCAGAATCACCATGAACTCCTGCCCCTGACAGATTTCAAACAGAACTCCATACAGGGCATTGCCCAGGGGCTGGGCGCACATGGACACGGTGAGCACCAGGGCGATCACCTTTCCTACCAACTCCAAGGGCGTCTGTGCCTGGATGAAGGACATGACCTGCACCGAAAACACCGTGGCAAATACCATGGCCAGAAAGCAGCATACCGTTATGACCGTGTAAACCGCCATAGCGGATGAAATAAAGTATCCCCCGATCCCCACAGGGAACATGCACCCGGCCCCGGCTATCAGAAGTTTTCCCGCTTTCCCGATGGCCAGCTTCCTGGCAAAAATACCTGCGAACACGCCTCCCGCCAGCCCTCCCGCTGCCAGCGCCCCCTGGGCAAATCCATACAGGGCCTCATCCAGCCCCAGTACCTCCGTAATCATATAGGGCAGGCCTACAATAATCATGGAGGACAGAAACAGGTTAATTCCGCAGAGTACCAGAACCAGCTTCCAAACCAAGGGTTGCTCTCTTCGGATAAAGTGAACGCTTCCTGAAAAATCCTCTTTCACCATCCTCCATATGCCTCCGCCAAAGTCCTGTTTCGGAGAGGGAATCCTGATAAAAAGTTCCATCACCGCTGAAAAAAAGAAGCAGGCCACGCAGATCCACAGCACGGGCTTAAGTCCCCAGGCACTGTACAAAACGCCCCCCAAAGCAGGACCCAGCAGGGAAGCAATGGAACTGATGGAACCTATAATGGAATTGGCTTCCATAAAACGGTCCTGGCTTACCAGCGCAGGAATGCTGGCCTGTACGGAAGGCTGATACGCACCTGCGATGCCGTACAGAAGCATCATGGTGACCGTCATCAAAAGAACCAGGTTCACCCCGCCCATCAGAAGAGAAAAGACCGTGATCACCGCCGCCGTAAAAAAATCCAGCGCCACCATGATATTCCGCTTATTTACCCTGTCCGCCACAATACCGCCCACCGGGGACAGCAGAATGGCGGGAATGAACGCACAGGCCGTCACCGCCCCGTACAGTGCGGAGGAACCCGTCTGATTCAGCAGGTAAAGAGGCAGCGCAAACCGCACTGTAGCATTGCCAAACAGGGAGATAATCTGCCCTGTGACCACCAGCAAAAAATCCTTTGAAAACAATTTCCGTTCCATTTCTCAGACCTCCTTTCATACCGCATGACGGTATGTATAATGTTTTAAAAGAATCTGCCCGTTTTCAGGGCAGATTTTGTAACCTCTGTGTTGTTTTCCCCGTCGCCGGCTCCGTCCGGGATTCCTTGAAATTCGGTTCCCGGATATTAACGAAAAGTGACCAAAATTGCACTTTTGTTAAATGCGCCGTTCCTTACTCTGAAATCCTCTCCATGATTTTCTGTATGGCCTCTTCCCCGGATGTGCAGGGAATATACCCTGTTTCCGTCTCATTCCCGTTGGAATATTTGACCGTGATCCCGCCTTTCCCGGAAATACTGTCAACGGCATAATATCCGCCGTAGTCCTCTGCGTTGTTATCACTGAAATCAAACCAGGTTCCATGGTCATACAGCAAAGCGGAATATGATACGTCCTTTTCATTGACGTACTGTGCATACATAAATTCGTCCTTGCCGTCACCGCCAAAATCTACCGTCAGATGATCCCCTGCCTCTGCGTACTTTTGAGCCGCCGCCCCCTCTGTATAGGCTATATTGTAGCTGACTTTTTTCCCAGACGAGGAATTGTATTCCTCTGCCGTGTAAAACAATTCAGATTCAGAAATGAGCTTTTCCAGTTCATCCGGCGTGGTATTCTCATTCAGTGCAAGGAATACCGCCTGCAAATTGTCATATTCTACCGCCGCAGGTTCCTCCTGGCTCTCCTGATCGGCGGCTGTCTCCGGCTCCTGTTCTGCAGGTTCCTCCGGCTCCGTGGATTCTGTCTCCGGTTCCTGGGATTCTTCCTCTGTTTCCCTGTCTGCCTGGGAAGTATCATTCATGGCGTCTTTCATCCCCTGTTCAAAGCTGTCACCGCACGCCACCAGGGAGAGCATGGCGAACGTTACAAGTAACATAACAACTATTTTTTTCATCTGTTTTTCCTCCTGTAAGTCCATATTATACCATGCCGGTACTATTTTTGCATTATCAAAATTACAGATTATGTGGCCGGTCTTAATGTCGGCTGATCCGCCCACTGTCCGGCGCTCTGCCCGGCATCCTGTCTCAACTCCGAACTGTCAAAGATATTCCCTACCAGGTATGCGTAGTCCTCTGTACTTCCCAAAGGCATAGGGGCGTCAATTCCGTAAATTTCTTTTGTGTCTTTGGAAATGGCAAAGAACCCCACATTTTCCATATAGCACTTATCGGCCGGACAATATGCCTGGTACTTCCCGTAGCAGACTTCAAACAGCAGATTGTCCGGATTCCGGTATACATCACCCTCAAAAAGAACGTTTCCTGGAATATCATGCTTGTCTGTGCATCTTGTGACTGTCTCCGGTACAACTTCAATCCATTCCGGGAAATTCTCTTCGTACCGGTCCAGCGCCTCCGCCCAGCCGTAAGCCGCCGCCTCGTACCGGTCGGTGATACAGGAATCCTCAAGACCGGCTCCTATGGCCATGCCGTGATACGCCGGCCGCTCCGGGAAAAGACTTTCGGAGCCCAGGATATGCGCTTTGTCACCAATGCACACGGCGGCGCCTATTATCCAGTCTCCGGTTCCCACTGATTTTCCTCTGTATAAATCCATAATTTATCCTCCTGATAGAATTTTAATGCCCTGCCCTCAACATGCAAAACAAAAGCTCTGTTATAGACCTTTTTCGCAACTGCGGATATGCGGGCATCATTGTGCATAACTTCCACTTTGTGTCAGCAGATAGATCTGTCGGATTTTCAAATTCCATATGCTTATCCGCATTTACGGGAATAGGAACCAAAGCGCCTACATTGTGGGGAATATCAAATGCAACTTCCTTGTATGTGACCATAGGCATTACAAAATAATTCTTTTCTCCTATAAAATTTCTACCGAATCCACTCTCGAAATCAGCTTTACAGCTTTTTATCTCATAGCAGATAAAGATTCCCTTTTCGATTCCGCTTATGCCGACAACTCCCGCTGGCTCAAACTGCATAAAATCAACCCTTTTCACTTCTGTTGTGCCGAAGTCAAGTGATACTTCGCTCGCCCAATACTTACCAATCCCGGATAGCTTGCTATGTATTAACAATTCTCCGAGAAAAGACGTAATTTCTTTTCTATTCATGCCGCCCCCCTATTTTCTGTGGATAGCAGGTTTTATTATGTTTTTATATGCCTGCACGGAAAATACTTTTATGATCTGCTCTGCCCCGCCCCTCCGCTTTATCACCAGGCCGTCCTCAAAGTTGTGCAATATCCACTTCGCTATCATACACCCTATTGCGTTTACTATTATTTTCTTCATGTCTGCCTCCTTAAAATAAACTTTGCTGTTGATACTCTTGCATAGTGATCTGTCTCTCATAGTTCATCCAGACTACCGCTGTCCGGGAGCCTCCATGTTCGGCATTTGACTTGAAATATTCCTTATGCCAGCCCCGCAGCATGTCATTGTATAACTCCGATTCATAGCCGCTTATCATCACCTTTGCATCCAGGGTGGCCAGGAGCTCCAGAAGTTCCCCGTGATCCGCATCCGTCATTTCATGCCGGTACTGCTTTGCCGTTCTCACTCCCAGAAGATACGGCGGATCAATATACATAAAAACATCCGGGAAATCAAACCGCTTTATAATTTCAACGGCCGGCCGGTTGTCTATCTGAACGCACCTGAGACGCTCGGCGGTTTCCAGTATGCAGTCCGGAAGATTGTACCAATCCCGGAGAGCATACATGCTTTCCCGCCCGTGTACGTCACTTTTCCAGCCTACCCGGTATCCGTTCACACGGAACCCGTGGCTCTGCCAACATCTTGTTAGGAAGTCCGCCGCCCTCTGGTACTGGTCCTTTTCATCCCTGGCGTAAAATGCCCGCTCATATTCATATCTGCTATAGGGAGTGGCCGCAACCATGGCGGCCAACTTTTCCGGGGAATCCCGTATGCACTTAAACAGATTCGGTACGTCATTATCCAGGTCATTTATAAGCTCGATATCACTCGGCGGTTTCCGAAAGAAAACGGCTCCGCTGCCGAAGAACGGCTCACAGTATGTACGGTGTTCAGGAATTATCCGGACTATCTGGTCTGCTATCCTCCATTTACTCCCCGGATATTTCAACACTGGTTTCATCATGCCACGCCTTTCTCTCTAAAAATTCTCTGACCTTTTCGCAGATAAGCCGTGCCTTTGCGCTCCCTATCCCACGGATTGAGAGCAATTCATCTTCCAGGCCGACCAGCTCCGGCACTTCCCGCTTTTCGGACGCCGCCTTGACTCCGGCCTCGTATCCGAGTGCGTACACTCCCCCGAAGTAGTCCTGCATCTGCCCGTGATCCATTTTACGGATTTTATCATACTGCTTTCTGTTCAACGTACCCTGTTTCATTATTTCTCCCCCTCTTTCTTCTCTTCCGGCACATAAAATTCATGCGTACCGTTCAATATCTGGCTTTCCTCTTCCGTGAATGACCAGCCGTATTTTTCCAGTACGGCATATGCGGCCTTGATTCCCTCGCACCGTTTTACATTCTGGTGCAGGTCATAATCATATACGTCTCCTGTATTATCAATTCCATAGCTCATTGTGAGTAACATCTGATGTTCCATGCTCAACTCGGATACACGCTTTTCGGCCTCTTCTTTTTCTTCCTTTGTGCAATTATAATCTTCCTTTTGCGTGAAGAATCTCCGCATACCGGACGGTGACATATAGGCATCAATTTTCACCATAGCAAACCAAATTTCCTCCCGCACTTCTGCAGTATCTTTTACCGGCGCAATCTTCCCGGAGAGAATATTACTGATAAACTCATGCTTGCGGTTATTCATTTCTTTCATGACCGCTTTGATCTGTTTTTTTCTGGCGTCAATTTCCTTGCGGGCCCGTTCCTCTGCTGTCTCTTTCTTCTTTGCGGCCTCTTTGATTACATGGATACTGCTGTAATACCGGCCATAATACAGCTTTCCTTTTTCTTTCTTCGGAATCCCCAGGCTCTTAGGGGCGTCCTTGTCAAGAGAATATTCCTTGACAACATCCCATTTCCCGGAATATCTCTCCTGCTCATACTTTGCCGCCTTTTCGATACCTGCCTCGTCCAGAAGTTTCACAATGGCCGCCTCCCGCTTTTTCCTTGCGGCCTCTGATACTGCACTTTGGGCTTTCCAGACAATATCCCTGGAAGAGCTGGCCTCTTTCAGAATTTTGTTTCTGGTGGCGATATCCTCCACTTTTTCCAGCTCATACAGGTCTTTGAGAGACAACTGGAAACTGTCGCTTGCCTCTTTTTCCCGGAGGATGTTCTGATCGAGTTTGGCGATATTCAGGCGGCGGCGAACCGTGGTTCTGCTGAACCCGGACTTTTCCGCTATCTGTTCTTCACTCTCCCCCAGGTCAAGCATCATCTGAAAACCGTTTGCCTGTTCCCAGATAGTCAGATCGGCCCGCTGCATGTTCTCTTCCAGCATGGTAGATACCTGGTCTTTTTTATCCATGTCCTCCACCACCCGGCAAGGGAGCTCCTGGACGCCCGCCTGCTTCGCCGCCGCAAACCTCCTGTGACCGATTATCAGAGTGTAGCCGTCCTCATGCCAGTTTCTATCTTCGTCCCAATGTCCGGGAATGACAGTCAGATTTTGCATGATTCCCTTTTTGGCGATAGAATCCGACAACTCGGACAGGTCTCCCAGGTCTTTCCTGGGATTGTCCGGATGTTGGTAGATATCCTGTGCGCTGATGCTTACAATAACGTTACTTTTTCCGTTTTCCATACTCATTTTCTCCTTTACATGATTTTGATTTTTCTCTGGCCGAACCACTTCTTTTCCACATACGTTTCCGTTCCGTCCGTCAGGTTGTGCAAATGTATATCCATTCCATTGACGGTTTTCTCGGTTCCCTCATACCGGTACTGGTACTTATTCCCCAGCTTATCCTCTGCGTTGAACCTTGCGCCCTCGCACAAGGCTCCGCTTTTTCCTGTCATATCTTCGATCTGAATCATGTGTGCCTCCTTAGAATGTGTATCTCCTTAACTTATCAATGAGGGGCTGGATATCATGGCCGGTCAGCACAACATTCACGCCGCCTTTTCCGATAGGTTCATACCGCATGGTATTTTCAAAATACAGTGGAGAGTATCTATTCCCATTCAGGATAATTTCGCCTTTCTTCACGTACTCTACCTCAATACCCGCCGCCTGTATCTGTAATAAATGCTTGATAAACACGCCCCAAAGCCGGTCTATTTTCCCTCGTTTTTCGCAGATATAATTCATCCCTTACCTCCTTAAATGTACTGTTCGTACCTGGTGCTGATTGTGGCGATCCACTCTTTATCCACACGGTCAAGATAGGTGCTGTAGGCGCTCTGGTAACTATTCCACCACCACCCACGGCTTTTCAGGGCAACATGGAGCTGTCTTTTCGGCCTCATTACGAATTTGATGTATGCCCGGTCTCCCTCCGTGTAGGCGGTGAAATTATCATCCTCAAAGAAAATCTCTTTCCGGATTTCTTTCAGCTCACCCGTTATGGATTTCTGGTACAGCTTCGCTATGGTGCTGTTTTTCCTCCACTTGTATTCCGGGTACATTTCCTCATACAGCCGGATGAACGTCTGGTTATCATACAGGGCCAGCTCTGCCAGGTGATCTGTCGGATTGCACGGATTGTCTGAACTCCTGCAGAACTCTATTGTTTTCAAGAGGCTCTCTGCCTTGTTGTTTTTCCTCTGGCTCTCCTGAACCTGCCCCTCCAGGTCTTTCAGCCACTGGTAAAGCTCTGATGATAATTCCAGAATACGGTCTGACTTATCCAGTTTTCGGGGATTGTACCTTGCCGGACCGGCTACCATAACGCTTACATGCTGCGCCTCATATTTCAGTATTTCGCTCCATTTCTGGTACAACTTATCCAGTATGTTCTGCTTTTTCGCTTCGGATATGGGCCAGGAGATAATTTTTTCTGCATACACATTATATTCATGCTCGGAGATATCCCCCCGCTTTCCACCAAAGCTATTCGAGTTCGCTCTGCTTATCAGTTCCCGGTTCAGTTCTTTTACTGTTGCCATGCTTTTTTCCTCTCTTTCTTTCTGATACAACGATTTTCAGGGATGCCACATTTGCGGCTACTTCCGCAGTCTGTTTGTCATATCCATGGATTCCCCAGCGGTTCATGACCGCAAGCTGTGAACGGCTCACCATTACCAGATTATCTATGTCCGTATTCTGGGGATTGCCGTCTGCGAAGATAATCGCTTTCCCTTTCGGTACAGGCCCGTTGTGCTTTTCCCATTCCAGGATATGTTTCATGCGCCAGATGTTTGGCTCCGCCACTTTTACATAGACAAACATCTGGTTTCTTTTATAATTCCGCCTGACGCTCTCGGTGCCTACCGGTTTATGGTTTACTGGCGTCTGCCCTTTGCGGAACATTGTCGGAGCGCATTTCTCGTATGCTTCGGGAGACATTTTCTTTCCCTTATTGGCCGGAGTGCTGCCCGGTTCAAACTGCCCTGTCAGTCCGGTATTGATTCCATGGTTTTTCTTATAGGCTTTCATCTGCCGGATTCCGATTGTTCCGGCTCCATATTTCCGGTTCACCGCCTCTACCAGTTCTGCAGTGCTTTTTCCCTGGGCGATACTGGCAACATACTCCGCCATTCCCTCCGGGTATTTAGAGGAATACCCTTTGGGATTTCCCATAGGCGTACCGCTTTTGAAACCGTACCGGCTCTTTGCGCCTTTGACTATATCCTCCGTGAAAACCATTCCGTATTTTTCATCAAAGCCCTGCTGGTTGATTAGCTCCGTCACTTCCTTTGTGGTCCGGCCTGGTACATTCGTACCCAACCAGTCAACTACCTCCTGTGGCCACTTCCACACTTAGTTCACCCCCCCCCCCACGGACTTCCAGCATTTCCGGGACGGCTTTCTTTCTGTCGTAACCATATTCATCCATGTGCATCATTGCCTTTAACTGCAATTCGCCGGTCTTTATGATCTGCTCTCCGACTTTGGCCATGGCCTCTGCCCTGCGGATTTCCGCATCCATTTCTTCACCGTTCAAATCATCATCCCCCAGCTTTTCCAGTTGGGCAAACAAGAGATTATTCAGGTCTCCCAGGGTATTCTTCATCATGATTCCTCGCCCTCCTTTGCCTCCCGCAGTATGGGGAAATGGTCTTTCAGAAAAAATTTCAACAGTTCCGGATTCTCCGGAGGCAAATCATCCGGGCCCCTCCTGACTGCGAAAATCACATCACCGGCGATTGTGCAACCGTGTATATCTGCCCCGTAAAGGAATGATGCCACCTGGTTATCCGGTCTGTTCTTTATTTTTCCGCTTTCATCCACAATCATCACGATAGAATCCTGGAATAAGTCAACCATGCGCTGCGTCTTTACAGCCTCGGTACAGTCCGCTCCGATTGCCGCCTCCATGGTGGAGATATCCCACCTGGTAAGCTCTAATATGGATATCTCATTATCCGTTGTAATCTTCACTGTTTTTACCATAGCTCCTATGCCTCCCTTGCATAATCGAGATATGCTCTCGTTGCTTTTGTCTGTTCTCCCGCCAGCTTTTCCGGCTCTGTCTTTTCCTCCAGGGCAAATACCTCTGAATACTCATACTGGATATTGACCGGATACTCATTGTTTACCCTTATCATTTTCCAGTTGTTCGCATGTGTGTTAAAAGAGAGGTATCCCGTTGTCACATCTGCCGTCATGCTCGCCATGGTGGTGACTCCGTGCTTTTTCAGGATATCTTCGATCTGGTTTACCAGTGGAAGAATGTCTTTTGCCAGCTCCTTAAATTCCTCTCCCTGTGCGATAACTTCCTGTTTTAACATCTTTATCCTCCTTATTCTGTGCCGATTCTCCCGGCCTCTTTTATGATTGCGTCCCGGAACCCTTTCAGGTGCCGGACTTCCTTTTTCACAGAGGAAAGCTCCGACCGGAGCTCCCCCACTGTTTCAATCAGCCTGCCTCTCTCCATGACCAGGGAATAGAGAATGTTAATCCCCTCCATTCCCAGCTTCTTATAAATCCCCGCTATCTGGTCCGTTCCGGTGATTGCGTCCGTATTCATGTAGACCAGCTCTATTTTCCGGTACTCTTCATCTGTCACCTGCCGACCGGCAGCATGTTCAAATTCAAGCCGGTACATAGGTTTTCCCCCTGGAAATAATACTGCTTATGATAGATACCGGCAGCGTACTCTCCACTCTGCCCTCAGGGAAGTCAAATTCGACAACTGCCGCCCTGCCATTCTCCCCAACCCTGACCACGGTTCCCGGAGTACCGATATCCGCAATCTTTACTATGTATCCCTGTTTTACTTTCATCTTGCGCCTCCTTTACCTCTCCGTGTACCGGAGATAATTCATATCATCAAACCTGGCACCGTCAACCGCCTCCGGATTTTCAAAGTCTGAATACTCAACCTCTGCATATGTATCCGGGAGACCGCCCTGGTATCCGTCCTCGTCCTCTTCTTCATCATCACAGAAAATGTCAGCGTTCATAATCATAGCGTCATAGACTTCTCCGCTCACCTGGCCGCTACCGTACAGATCGGCCGCTCTCTTAAAATATTCGTTTCTCTTCATGACCTACCTCCTCTCCTTTTGCCCTCGTTACCTCCGGGGCGGGAATGATTTCTGTTTAGTCGTTATCTTCCAGTATCAGCAGTATTCCGTTTATTGCATATGGGAGATCGAACGGAATTGTTTTACTTTCATTAACCTTATCAAACATTGCATTGATTCCGGCTATCTGCCAGTCCTCCACTTCGTTCTCTTTATCCCTGATAAACTTCGCCGCCTTGACAGAGGCTTTCATGCAACTTTTCATACATTCCACATTTCCGGTGGAACAATCAACCATGAGCATCTGCTTTTCCGGCTCTTTTGCACAGGCTTTTTCAAATTCTTCTCTGACTTTCCGCCCCTGTTCTTCCTGGTCTAACATTTCCTCTGCGAACCATGCCGTCAGCCGGTGGATTCTTTTAAGGACCTTTCCTCGTTCCTCTGCATTGGGAACTTCTTTTTCCTCCTGAACCGGCTCTGCTTCAATCCAAACATTGATAGTCCGGTTTCCGTCTTTCAGATTTACTTCCAGTCGGTCGTTCAGGTCACAGATATAATCGTAGTAGTGTCCGTCTGCTGTACTTCTGTAGACCGGATAACCTGCCCTTTGGCTCCCCTCTTCGTCCTTTTCATAGTCTGTAGGAAAAATCCCGTTTACGATTTCCCATGCCTCTTTATAGTTCTTAACCTTTATCATGGTGCATCCTCCTGACTTCATTTTTATGTGTTTCTCTTTTCTTTATCTTAATTATAACTCATTTATA
>BLLU01000122.1 GCA_011959105.1 Lachnospiraceae bacterium
AAATCAGGGCTTCAAAATGCAGGGGAAGCAAGGCTGGCTTCATATTCCGGGAATTTTGAAACCCTGATTTTTTTATATTTCCGAAATCAGGGCGGGGCAGGACTGCGAAAACGAACGAAGGGAAGTGAAAGAGGGCATGGGAAGAAAGAGGAACCCGGAGCGGGACCAGAGCTTGAAAAGGTACATAGAAAGCGGCGGGAAAATGACGCTTGAAGAGCTTGCGGCGGCAGCACCATCTTTTCCCGTCCCCTCTTGTTGCGCTCATTTCCTGCAACTCTTTCCAAATTTCGCTTTGCCGTGCGTCAAGTGCTGAAATTCCTTTGTTCCATTCTGTGTATTTCTCTTTCAATGCTTTCTTTGTCATATCCTTTATACCTCCGCTTGTTTTTCTTGTTTGATTATGTCTTTATTATATACTTGCGTAAGTATAATTTCAATAGGCAAACTGTACAATCTTACGCAAGTATATTTGTCTATTTTGTATACTTGCGTAAGATATGCAGGCTTTCAGACGGTCAGCCCAGCTTCCTTTATGGTCATAATTCTTTCATACCTCCCGGACCCGTTCAGCTCATATGTAAAAATTATTTTCCCGGTCTTTATGTAATGAGTACAGGCAATATCCGTTATTACCCCTTCCCGCTGCATATACATTACCCCGTTTTCATTCTTTCCCGCCACTTCAAGTACCACAACCCTGTCCCCGATTTCATACGGGCATTTTGCGCTAAATGCTGCCATCTGCATTGTCCTTTTCCTCCATCTTCTTTTCATTCTGTTTTCTGACATACCACGCAGCTTCCCGCAGTATGATAAACACAAGCCCTGCTGCCGCTATCAGCAAAATAACTGCTATCCCTTTCAGGAAGAATCCTATTGCTTCCGCTGCTGCTTCAATCAATATCACTTTTGCTTTCCCTCCTGTTCTTCTCCCGCATTTGCGCCCTTGCCCGTTCAACGGAAGGTCTTATGCTGTTCACTGTCTGCAACTGTCTTTTTAAAAGCGGCTTGCGCTTCTCCGGCTGTTCTTCCGCTTTCTTCTGCCGGACCCTCTGCAATACCTCCTGTTTACTCTGACAATGCCTGTTCTTTCTCTTTCTCTTTCCCACTTCCTTCGCCCTCCTATCTTCTTTTCTTTTTCCCGTATCTCTTTTTCTTCTTTGTCGCCCGTCGTTTTAGAAAAACGTCTTCTTTCGCCC
>BLLU01000123.1 GCA_011959105.1 Lachnospiraceae bacterium
TTTTTATTTGCGGCGACTGTGCAGTCGCCACTCCATTTAAAATGCCGTCCAACACCCTTGACCTAAATTTTAACAGGATACAGAAATTCCGCAAGAATGCACTTTTGGGGTAGATACTTCCCAAAAGGGTAGCTATAAAAAGGAGAAGATACAGACAATGGAATATTCAAAAGACCAGTTCAACTGCCCGGTGGAGGCCACGCTGTTTTTGATCGGCGGGAAATACAAGCCCCTCATCCTCTGGTACCTGGTAGAAAAACCGCTCCACTACATGGAGCTGCAGCGCATGATCTTCAAGGCAACGCCGAAGATGCTGTCACAGCAGCTACACGATCTGGAGGAATGCGGGATGCTGCACCGGGAGGTCATCCCGGACAAGCCGCCCAGGACGCTGTACTCCCTCACCCCGTTTGGACGCAGCATCATTCCCGTGCTGGATGCCATGTGCGATTGGGGCGCAGGCTTTTTGGACGGGCTGGACATCCAACCGCCGTGCTGTACAAAAAAGTCAGCAGGAGAACCGTGACAGGCTTTCCTGCATCCCGCTCTTTTGAACAGTACCAACAGATATGTTGTTTGGCGGCTTTCTATTGTACGGAACGACTCCGTCATCCCTATCTTGTCATGTTCATAAATGGCATCTACCACATCAGGAAACTGGGAAAGAGACATCAACAGCCCTTTTGCAATCCCCTGCAAGGCAACACCTAAGCCGATGTGTTAAAATAGAAAACCGCCGCACATGGAGTGAACCATAGCGGCAGTTACTTTTACAGGGCTGCTTCATTACAAGCTATCCCGTCTTGGCATTTTTACTTCACAATATACATAACAGGTGCAGAGGTATCTATGCCTTTATACATTTCCTCAAATCCCGCATAGCGATCCAAGCCTTTTTCCACATTTGCTTCCAATGCCCGGAAGTGTTCATCACGTTCTGCTTCTGTGTCAAAGTAAATAATATCTATAAATGAGCAAATATAGAAATTTGCACAAAACTACCCTACCAATTTCA
>BLLU01000124.1 GCA_011959105.1 Lachnospiraceae bacterium
AGCAGCTTGACGGGCGTTTTTCCAGGGACAACACAGCGTGGGCTGAGACGTTTCCGATCCCGGAAAGCGGCAATCCTGTCTTTGAGCCGCGTCTGGATTACGTTGTGGAGAGCCATCCGGCTGTGCTGGACGGTTTCATCAGCCTTGTACGCCAGGAGCGCGGCAGGGAAAAAGCGCTGCCGGAGGAAGAAAAGCCCAAACCGTCGATCCGCGCGCAGTTATCCGCGCCGCCCGCAGCCGGGGAAAAAAAACAGGCAAAAAACAGAGACCGGGAGGTGAGGTAAATGGCATTTGTACCCGTGCCAAAGGATCTGACGAAAGTAAAGACCAAGGTGGCGCTGAACCTGACAAAGCGGCAGCTGGTATGCTTCGGCCTGGGCGGGCTTATCGGGATACCGGCCTACCTTTTCAGCCGCGGCAGCATCGGGAATGAGCCGGCGGCGCTTTTGATGATCGGCCTCATGCTGCCCTTTTTTGCGTTCGGCATTTATGAAAAGGACGGGCAGCCGCTGGAAAAAGTGCTGGGAAACTTCCTTAATGTATCGTTCCTGCGGCCACCGGCCCGGCCTTACCGTACCGACAATGGCTATGCCGCCCTCATGCGGCAGGCGGAATTTGACAAGGAGGCAGAAAAGATTGAAAACAAAACAGCAGGCAAAGCAGGAAAAGGCCCTGCAGGCCGCAAAAAACCAATACAAAAAAGATAAGGCGGAGTTAAAGTCCCTGCGCCTTTCACCCGGAGGGAAGCTGTCCGAAAAGGAAAAAAGGCGGCTTGTCGCTTCCGTAAAAAAGGCGAAGCGCGACGGGCGGATCCCGAAATCGGCGCAGGAGACGATCCCTTACCGGGAGATGCGCCAGGACGGCATCTGCGCGGCAGGCGGGAACTACTATACGAAGCAGATCGAGTTTTTAGACATCAACTACCAGCTGGCGCAGAACGAGGACAAGAACATCATTTTTGAGAACTGGTGCGACTTCCTCAACTATTTTGACGCATCCATCCGCTTCCAGCTTTCTTTCCTGAACCAGAAGGCGGACATGGAGAAATTTAAGAAGTCCATTGAGATCCCGGAGCAGGACGTTTGGGTTCTTTAACTTTTTCCGGTCGCACATGATCAGGTT
>BLLU01000125.1 GCA_011959105.1 Lachnospiraceae bacterium
CAGCCGTCCACGCCGAAACTCATGAACTTCAGCAGCTCATAAGCCTCACGGGGATAGTCGGTACCCGTGGTCACGCCGCCGAAGTCGATGGTGGCGATGGAGTGATGGTCTGAACTGGCGTCCTGCTCGGACACGGCGGGCACCACATAAGGGATGATGTCCAGATTCAGGTCATTGAAAGCCTCGGTTGCCCAGGTTCCCTGGTAGGTCCAGAAAGCCTCGGAGAACATGGCCACATGGCCCGTTGCGCCAAACCATTTCTCCCAGTCGCCCGCCCAGTCCTCCATCTCGGGAGTCTCGGCCACAGGCGCCACATAGCCGCCCAGCTTCAGGTCCGCAAAGTCCTGCTCGCCCACGGCCCACACGCTCAGGTCAAAGGTCTTGCCATTGTATCCGAACTCGCCGATGATGTCCTGGCTGGCGGCGATGCCGTAATAGGAATCCAGCCTGTTCAGCACGCCCAGCCCGTAGTAGGCCATACCGTCGGGAGAATCCAGCACGGTGCAGTCCTTGATCAGCTGGATCATTTCGCTCCAGGTCCAGTCCATACCCGGCACATCCACATTCAGGGTCTCCAGCACATTACGGTCCACATACATCACGCCGGGAAAGAATTTTACGGGCACGCCGTATCTGCCGCCGGTCTGGAAGGTGCCCAGGCCCGCGCTGTTCACGGTATCCGCCAGATTCTGGGTCTCGGGATCCGCGTTCCAGTACTCGGAAACATCTGCCAGCAGCATATTGGACAGGGCGAAATCCGCATCGGAATACATGATGCAGTCCGGCGCGTTGCCGTTGCTCACCAGAGTATTCAGGGTCGTGTTATATGTAGCCACATTTTCGTACACGGCGTTGACCTTGATATTGGGATACAATTCCATAAATCTGTCCGCCAGATACTTCACGGTCTCATCCTGATCGAAGTGGAAATAAGTCAACTCGATATTCTCGGTGGTCAGATCCGCAGCCGGATGGTAAGTGATGCCGTTGATCACTACCTCTTCGGCCC
>BLLU01000126.1 GCA_011959105.1 Lachnospiraceae bacterium
GGGTGGATAAAATAATGTGCTGTTGGTGGCGACCAGAATTCGCTGTTCAACATTTTTATCCAACGGACCGGGAAATCCCGAAGATGTGCAGACGGTCGCAGAACTGGTTAAAGAACTAAAAGGCAAATACCCGATATTTGGCATCTGCCTTGGCCATCAGATGATTTCTCTTGCATATGGAGCCAGGATTTATAAGCTGAAGTTTGGTCACAGGGGAGGAAATCATCCGGTAAAAAATCTGCAGACCGGCAGGATAGAGATTACTTCTCAGAACCACTCCTATGCAGTAGATGGAGAAAGCCTTGCAAATACCCGATTGAAGGTAACGCATATAAATCTGCTGGATCAGACGGTGGAAGGCGCGGCCTGTGAGGAAGACAAGGTGTTCGGTGTGCAGTATCATCCGGAAAGCGCGCCCGGACCACAGGACAGCGGCTATCTGTTTGACCAATTTATAAAAATGATGGAGGGAACAAAAGATGGCGAAAAGAACTGATATAAACAAAATACTTGTCATTGGTTCCGGTCCGATTGTAATTGGCCAGGGGGCAGAATTTGATTATGCAGGTACGCAGGCATGTCTTGCTTTGAAAGAGGAAGGCTACGAGGTTGTGCTGTGCAATTCCAACCCTGCAACCATTATGACGGATCTGACAGTTGCAGATAAAGTATATATGGAACCGCTGACGCTGGAATATGTGGCGAAGATTGTCCGCCATGAACGCCCGGATGCCATTGTGCCGGGGATTGGGGGACAGACAGGGCTGAATCTGGCAATGCAGCTTGAAAAGAAGGGCGTTTTAAAAGAGTGTCAGGTGGAACTTTTGGGAACCTGCAGTGAAAGTATTGAACGGGCAGAAGACAGAGAACAGTTCAAAAAACTTTGTGAAGAGCTGGGAGAGCCGGTGCTGCCATCTGTTATTGCGAATACAATGGATGAAGCAGTAAGGGCGGCGGAGAAAATTGGATATCCGGTGGTGCTGCGCCCTGCATTTACTCTTGGAGGAACCGGCGGAGGCTTTGCGGATGATGAGAAGGAATTTACGGAGCTGATCAAAAACGCCATCGCTTTATCTCCGGTTCATCAGGTCTTGATTGAAAAAAGTATCAAAGGCTTCAAGGAAATCGAATACGAAGTGATCCGCGATGCCAATGATACGGCAATTACGGTCTGCAATATGGAAAATTTAGACCCGGTGGGAATACATACAGGAGATTCTATTGTGGTATGTCCATCCCAGACACTAACCAATAAAGAGTATCAGATGCTGCGGGACAGCGCATTGAAAATCATCCGTGCATTGAAAGTGGAGGGAGGATGCAATGTGCAGTTTGCGCTTGACCCGGATTCTTTTCAGTATTACCTGATAGAGGTAAATCCGCGGGTATCCCGTTCCTCAGCCCTTGCATCGAAAGCAAGCGGGTATCCGATTGCAAGAGTTTCGGCAAAAATCAGCGTGGGGATGACGCTGGATGAGATTATGCTGGTCAATACGCCGGCTTCTTTTGAGCCGGCATTGGATTATGTAGTGACAAAAATGCCACGTTTTCCATTCGATAAATTTACTGACGCAAACCGAAAGCTTGGTACGCAGATGAAAGCTACCGGAGAAGTTATGAGTGTAGGCAGAACGTTTGAAGAAAGCCTGTTAAAAGCAGTCCGTTCTTTGGAAACGGGTGTAAATCATCTGCACATGAAAAAATTTGAAAAAGAGGACCTTCATGTATGGATGGATGATATTAAAACCGGTACAAATGACAGAATTTTTGCGATTGCACAGCTTTTAAGATCAGGAATCGGCGTTTCAGAAATTTCCAGCCAAACCGGAATTGACTCTTTTTTCCTTAACAAAATGAAAAAGATTATAGATATGGAAGCAGAACTGAAATCATACGTGAATGACAGGGAAGTTCTGTATCAGGCAAAGAAAGCAGGATTTTCCGATAAGGCTGTCGCATGGCTTTGGAATAAGACCGAAACAGAAGTTTTTGAACTGCGCAGGAAATACGGCATGTTTCCGATTTATAAGATGATCGATACCTGTGCGTCAGAATTTGAAAGCTATGTTCCGTATTTTTATTCCACCTATGAGGAAGAAAATGAATCGATAATAGAAAACAGAAAGAAGATCATCGTACTTGGCTCCGGTCCAATCCGTATCGGTCAGGGTGTGGAGTTTGATTATTCCACGGTACATGCGGTTAAGACGATCAAAGAGGCCGGATATGAGGCAATCATAATCAATAACAATCCGGAAACCGTGTCTACGGACTATACCACGTCGGACAAGCTATATTTTGAACCCTTATGTGCGGAAGATGTTGTAAATGTGATTGAGATGGAAAAGCCGGATGGGACTATCGTATCTTTGGGCGGACAGACTGCGATCAATCTGGCAAAATCATTGGAAGAAAGAGGGGTAAAGCTCATCGGCACAGATTGTGCGGCAATTGAGAAGTCTGAAAACAGAGATGCGTTTGAAAAATTGCTGTCAGAACTTTCCATTCCCCAGCCAAAAGGACGGGCTGTTACAAATATTGAAGAAGGTGTAAAAGCGGCAGAGGAAATCGGCTATCCGGTATTCGTACGTCCAAGTTTCGTGCTTGGCGGAAGAGCCATGCAGATTGTGGCCAAGGAAGAACATCTGCGCCATTATTTAAAAACAGCCGTAGAGATTGATGAAGATAAACCGATACTGATAGATCAATACATCTGTGGCAAGGAAGTGGAAATTGACGCCGTCTGCGATGGGAAGGAGGTATTTGTTCCCGGAATAATGGAACTGGTAGAAAGGACCGGCGTTCATTCCGGCGATTCCATCTGTGTATATCCCACGTTCAGTATATCCGATAAGGTAAAAGAAACAATTCTGGACTATGCGAAGAAATTGGGGATTGGCATCGGCATTGTCGGTCTGTTCAATATTCAGTTTATTGTGGATAAGGAGCAGAATGTATTTGTCATTGAAGTGAATCCGCGTTCTTCGCGGACAGTGCCGTTTTTATCGAAAGCAACCGGATATCCGCTGGCTGATATTGCAACAAAAGTCATTCTTGGAAAGAACCTGAAAGCACAGGGGATTAATGAGATATATCCGAAAGAAAAGCAGCGATGGTACGTAAAAGTACCGACATTCTCTTTTTCCAAATTGAATGGTATGGATACATACCTTTCACCTGAAATGAAATCTACGGGAGAAGCCGTCGGATATGACAGGAAACTTCACAGGGCAATGTATAAAGCTATGATTGCTTCCGGCATTCATGTACAGAATTATGGGACTGTAATCGTAACACTTGCAGATGAGGATAAAGAGGAAGCCCTTCCTTTGGTCAGCCGTTTCTATGATATGGGTTTTAATATAGAAGCAACCTCTCTCACGGGAGAATATTTGAAACAGCATGGAATCCGTACCCGCATACTGGGTAAACCATCGGAAGGCAGCGCTGAAATCCTGAATGCAATACGTGCCGGATATGTCAGTTATGTCATCAATACCCGCGCAATTCTTTCCGGCATTCATTATGAAGACGGCGCGGCAATCCGAAGTGCGGCAACACAGAATAATATTACCATGCTTACATCACTGGATACAGTACGGGTGCTTTTAGATGTACTGGAGGAAGTGACTATTGGTGTGTCCACAATAGATGATTATTCTTAAAATACATGAAAAACCGCCGTATCGTGGGCGGCGGTGAAAGCCAGGAAACAATGCGGGCGGCTTCATCTGCAAAAAGAACAGGAAAAGCGGTAATAAGAATTTTCCGGCCTCGTATTGGATAAAACAATTCCGGCAGCACAGACAACACCGCACTCTGCAGGGCAAATAAAACGCCCCTGCCGCCATATACAAAGAAAGATAAACAAGCAGTATGTAATGCAAAATGCACGATCAGAACACTGATCTGCGGCGATTTTGCCAGGGAGCGGATAGAGGGAAGCCTAATTTTGTCTGAGACACAAAAAGAAAAGCATTGAAAAATCCAGTGTTTTCAATGCTTTCCAACGTCCCCGAGACGACTTGAACGTCCGACCTATCGCTTAGGAGGCGATCGCTCTATCCAACTGAGCTACGAGGACTTATATGAAAAACCTGCAGATATGCAGGAATTTCAGCTATGAAGTTGTCGATTATACAGAGTCAGGAAAATTTATAAATCCCTGGAGCCAGATGGTTCCTTTGAATCTTCTCCCCACTTTGGGTTCTCCCAACATATCTATTATATTGATTGCGACATCAAATGTCAATTCATTACAGCAAATTTTTAATAAAAAAATTTCTTCTCCTGTAAATCTGTTCCGGACTCTGGTACATTCCATAATTTCACCCAGCACGGAATAATGATCGCACTCCACTCCATAGGGCATAAAATAGGTGTCTACAATGCTGAACACATCCTCCTTCTGGATCTTCCTGGATATGGTACTGTACATATCCATATCCTCCATGGTCAGCATCTCAATGGCATCTTCATCCCCTTTTCGTGCTGCGGCAATCAGATTTGTACGATTCACAGAATCCTGCATAATCCGCTGTTTCTGTTCTTCATCTTTCTCAATAGGCAAAAGTACACTGCCCTGAACGGAAAGTGCAGACATTGTCAGAGTGGTTCCCCGAATAGGTAATTCACCGCAGAAATGCGCTTTCACATAAGGTATTCTGTTTTGCAGATAAAAGATCAGGGAAATCCCCACCTTAATATCATCGCATACACCCGCGTAAGACTCCCTGGAGGCATGACGTTCCACGGAGATATCCTCCGTGCTGGTGATTCCCCTGCCCCTTAAGTAAGGGTAATAATATTCATATGTGAATTTATCCTCTTCGTCAAATTCTCCACAGACCGTAATGCCCATGTTTTCGGCAAAGCCCTTGCTGAATTCGCCCAGCATCACATCCTCATCATTGATGGTATATGCCCGCTGGTCCGCCGTCAGGATTACATCTTTCAGCAATTCTTTTAATTTATTCCGGTCAGTGTATTCACTGAAGCCAATGGCCCTCATGAATCTGTGCAAAGGTCTCACCTTCTTTCCTAATCTGTTAAAATCAAAAACAATTATTTCTGAGTGGGACAGATCAACTCTTTACCGCCCATATACATGCGCAGTGCCTGGGGAATCTTTATGCTGCCGTCAGCCTGTACATTATTCTCCAGGAAAGCAATTAGACCCCTGGGGGTAGCCAGAACTGTGTTGTTCAGGGTATGCACATAATAATTGCCATTTACCCCTTTGGCACGAATACCAAGCCGCCTTGCCTGGGCATCTCCTAATGTTGAACAGGAACCCACTTCAAAATATTTCTTCTGTCTGGGACTCCAGGCCTCCACATCACAGGACTTTACTTTCAGATCCGCCAGATCGCCGCTGCAGCATTCCAATGTACGCACAGGAATATCCAGACTCCGGAAAAATTCTACAGTGTATTGCCACATTTTGTTGTACCATTCCATAGAGTCTTCAGGCTCACAGAGTACCACCATCTCCTGCTTTTCAAATTGATGTACCCGGTATATACCCCTTTCCTCAATACCATGAGAACCTACTTCCTTTCGGAAGCAGGGGGAGTAGGAAGTCATCGTTATGGGAAGATGTTCCTTCTGCACCATCTCTCCCTTGAATTTACCAATCATGGAATGTTCGGAAGTACCGATCAGATACAAGTCTTCATTTTCAATCTTATACATCATGGCTTCCATCTCAGCAAAACTCATGACTCCGTTGACCACATTGCTGCGGATCATAAAAGGAGGGATGCAATAGGTGAATCCTTTGTCAATCATAAAATCCCGGGCATAGCTGATCATTGCGGAATGAATACGGGCTGCGTCACCCATCAGGTAATAAAACCCGTTTCCGCTGGTACGGCCTGCAGACTCCTTATCCAGGCCGCTGATGCTCATGAGTATGTCTGCATGATAAGGCACTTCGAAATCAGGTACCACAGGATCACCATATTTCTGAATCTCCACATTCTCGCTGTCGTCTTTGCCCACCGGCACGGAAGGATCAATGATATTTGGTATCACCATCATGATTTTGGTGACCTTTTCCTGCAGTTCTGCCTTCAATGTCTCCAGTTCTTCCAGACGTTTTGCGTCTGCTGCCACTTCGGCCTTCTTGGCTTCCGCCTCTTCCTTTTTTCCCTGGGCCATAAGCGCGCCTATTTCCTTGGAAATCTTATTGCGTCTTGCCCGCAGGTCATCACCTTCCTGCTGGGCTTTTCTGTTCTCCGCGTCCAGCCCAATCACCTCATCCACCAGAGGCAATTTTTCCTCCTGGAACTTCTTGCGGATATTCTCTTTCACAACTTCGGGATTCTCTCTCAAAAACTTAATGTCGATCATATTATATTTATCTCCTTTCGGTCAGGAACCGGTGAACCGGCATAACCTGTATTATCCCACTACTTTTTCTATGAAAAGATTTTTAACCTTTACCAGATCCTTAATAACCTCTCTTTTTATTTTACCGCCGTCTTTGTCCCGGATAATGCGCAGTATGGGCCGGTCTTGGAAATCCCTGTTCTGCCCCACCACCACTCCGATTTCCCCTTCGCTGGTCAGCACATGGGTTCCCACCGGATACACTGCCGTAAAATTCAGAAAAACGTCCACCACTTTTGCGTCAAATTTTATACCTTTGTATATTTTCAGATATTCAACGGCTTCATGTACTTTGATCCGTTTACAGCCAATACCGCAGATCATTTCATCAAAAGCATCACATACACTGACAATTCTGCATTCCTGAGAAGTATTTCTGGATTTAAGCGGATATCCTGATCCATTTAATCTCTCGTGATGTAATAAAATAATATCCTTACTGGCTTCTGTAAGCCAGTCTTCTTCTTTCACTGCGGTATATCCATAGATTGGATGTTTCTTAAATTCAGATATTTCATAGGCAGGCAATTCCTCCAGTTCCCGATCAGAATAATCAAAGGTCTGATACCGCAATCCGATATCATGGAGCAGACAAGCCACACCAATATCATGAACAGATTTGGAAGATAGTCCCAACTTTATAGCTGTCAGAATCGCCATGGAACAAATACTTATGGAATGCTCGTATATATCTGCGTTTCTCTGCTTAATATCATATACTTTTTCAACCACCCGACTCTCTTCTAAAATATTGCTGATGATATTGTCGGCAGTTTTGCTCAGTTCTTCCAGATCTTCATTATGTTTATAAGTATGTTTCTCAAGAATATCCCTGACTTTTTCCTTGACTGAGCATTCGATATCCATCTTAAGGATCAGGCTTTCCTGTCCTTCTTCTTCCTCATGGATACATACTTCCCTGATTCCCAGATCCTTCAGTTTTTCTATATAATCCTGGCGGATAACGGCGCCTTCCGGCAATATAACTTGATAGTCCCAGGTCGTCAGCACTCTGGCCAATACTTCGTTTCCAACCAATTCCTCAATTTTTCTGACAATCATTTTTCCCTATGCCTCTGCGCTTGTTACTTTTCGTCGCCCATGGCTATGGCTAAAGCCTTTTCCTCTTCCTTTCCCAGGGTGATGGAACACTCCCCGGCAATCACTTCCTTGGTGTAGGAATAACAACCGTCTGTACTGTGAACGGAATTGATAATAAACCCGTCGTTATTCTCATTGAGCAGAGCCAGGCTGAAACTAAGTTGTCCGCCCATCTGTCGGAAGGCATCATATTTTACCAGTCCCATTTTCTGATAAGCTGTTTCCATTCGTTTATATAAAGTATGAATATCCTTTTTATTCTTATCGCAATTAATTTTAAGAAATTTATTATCTTCAAAAAGCGCAATAATATCCTGTTCCAGGCTGACGCCGTCTTTACCGAGCACAAATCTGTCCAGGCGCTTTTTCAGCTTTTGGGTTTTCACCAGTAAACAGATTGTCAGGATCAATAAGATCACCAACAAAACCGCCATCCCCAAAAAAAGATATCCTATATCTATATTGCCCAAGCCAATGGTATTTATTAAATTGCTGTATCCTGTGTTATTCATATTTTCCTCATTCAACTCTGTCTGCCAATCATCTCCAGAATCCGGTCCAGGTCTTCATGGCTGTAGAACTCAATCTCAATCTTACCTGCTCCTTCTCCCTTGGAAGTTACTGCCACTTTGGTACTCAGTTTCTGCTTTAGTCTTTCTTCAATATCCAGATAAATCGCCTGCAATGCCTTGTCATCCAGCTTCTTGGCCTTGGCAGGTTTATGCAGATTCTTTACCAGTTTTTCAATCTCCCTGACACTGAGTTTTTCATCAAAGATTTTCTGAGCAAGAGCATATTGCTCCTCTTCGTCCTCCACAGCCAGCAGCGCTCTGGCATGACCTGTACTGATCATATCATCTATAACCATCTGCTGTACTTTGTCTCCCAGTTTCAGCAAACGGATGGAATTAGTAACTGCCGCCCGGCTCTTGGATACTCTCTCCGCCACTTCATCCTGCTTTAAATTAAATTCTTCCAGCAGACGCTTATAAGCCTGGGCCTCTTCAATGGGATTTAAATCCTCTCTCTGGATATTCTCGATCAGGGCGATTTCCACTATCTCCTGATCGGTATAGTTTTTGATTATTACAGGTACTTCCTTCAAACCTGCAAGTCTGGCAGCCCGCCATCTCCGTTCTCCGGCTATGATTTCATAATGGTCGTTCCTGTCCTGGACCAGAATAGGCTGCAGCAGACCAAATTGCCTGATGGAATCCGCTAACTCCTGAAGCGCATCCTCATCAAAGAATTTACGAGGCTGTTTTCTGTTTGGTTCCACTTTGGTAATCGCTACAGAAGTCTCTGCGGAATTCTCTTTTACTTCTGCTCTCTGCTTTTTCTCTTTTGTTTCTCCTATTATGTCCGGAATCATCTTGTCCAGACCTTTACCCAAACCTCTGGCAGCCATAGCCTCATTCCTTCCTTCCCTGTTATGCTTTACGCATTTAATTATTATTCTGCATTTTTACAAATCAATTCTTCCGCCAGATCCATATATGCCTCTGCACCCGCAGACTTAGGGTCATAAACGGTAATTGGCTCTCCATAGCTGGGAGCTTCCGCCAAACGGATATTTCTGGGAATCAATGTCTGAAATATGTATTGTGTCAGGTTGCTCTTCACATTTTCCACCACCTGGTTAGACAGATTGGTGCGGGAATCATACATGGTAAAAATCACACCTTCCATTTCCAGATCCGGGTTCAATCTCTCCTTCACCAGATTCACAGTGTGAATTAACTGGCTGAGACCTTCCAGAGCATAATACTCACATTGAATGGGTACCAGAACGGAATCTGCGGTAGTCATGGAATTGATGGTGAGCATATTCAGGGACGGAGGACAATCAATGATAATAAAATCGAATTTATCCTCTATGAAATCCACTGCATTCTTTAATATAAACTCTTTGCGATCCACGCCGATCAGTTCAATCTCTGCGGCTGCCAGATTAACATTGGAAGGTATGACAGATACACCGGGTATGACATCGGATATTATACAGTCATTGATTGTACATTCTTCCAGTATTAATTCATAAATGGTGTCATCCAGGTTATTTTTGTCAATACCGAATCCACTGGTGGTATTGCCCTGGGGATCCGTGTCAATTACCAGAACTTTCTTTCCTTTTACCGCCAGAGCGGCTGACAGGTTGATTGACGTGGTGGTCTTTCCCACACCGCCTTTTTGGTTTGCGACTGCAATAATTCTACCCATAGATTCGTATTACCTTTCTCATTTACGTAACTTTTTGTAATGCCTTTTCATTATATCACTTATGGGAATAGATAGCTATAGGAATTTTCATGTTTTTTATAAGTATAAGGACAGGAATATTGAGAAAATTTGCAAGGGGTAACAGTCTGTAAGATAATTAATTCTCTCCTGTAACGGCAATCAATGTTTTACCATTCCATCTATATTTACTATGTATTTTACAGGTCTATTCTGCTATATATCTCTGCAATGCTTTACTGAATATAAGACATTTTCATAATATCAAATTTTGGAAACCGCCGAAACAACTATGGAACAGCTGGAGTCCATATTGAACATCTGGCATTCCATATGTAATCTCTGTCATTTGATTAGCACAAACAGAAAGACATCTATCTATCTTTTCCTTCCATGTATCATTTTACAATATGTTACTATTAAACAATTTCCTATGTTTCATTCCTATTACAAAAATCTCTTTATTTCTGTCCCAGGATATATTTTATTATACGACTGAACAATTTTGTAAGCTATTCCATATTTTAAAAATACTTTGAACAAACATCTACGTAATATACTACCAATATGTGCCTCCGGTAAAGGAAAATGTTTTTCAAAGAGCCCTGTAACTTTTAACAGTCCATGTTTCACACCTAAATATCAGTATGTTTCACATTTTCATTACAAAATCTAGTGTCAAAATGTTTCACGTGAAACATTATCTTGTGTTTTACATGCTTCATACCTATATAGAAAAGGAATGTTTCACGTGAAACATTCCCAAAATTACATAAATCAATACAACTTAATTAAATCATTCTTAATAGCAAATACTGCTGCCTGAGTTCTATCACTCACATCAATCTTCTTAAATATATTGGATATATGATTTTTTACAGTCCTTTCACTGATCTTAAGTTCATTGGCAATTTCCTTATTGAGTTTTCCATTTGCCACCTCAATTAATACTTCCAATTCCCTTTTAGTAAGTTCATCAATTTTATCCTTATCCCTGTCTCTGGATACCATCCTACTATTCAAGACAGGAATTAAATTAGGCTGAATATAAATCTGTCCGGAAAAAACAGTATGTATTGCCTTCTTTAACTCTACAAACTCAGACTCTTTTAAAATGTATCCATCTACACCTAGATCCATAGCCTTTAACAAATATTCGATTTCATTGTGTACAGTAAGAACTAATACTTTCACATCCAAATGATTATTTCGAATTTCTCTTAAAACTTCTATACCGTTCTTAACAGGCATATTGATATCTAGCAGCAATACCTGGGGCCTTACTTTATAAATCATTTCCAGGCACTGCTCTCCGTTACTTACTTCTCCAACTATTTCAACTGAATTATCACATTCCAGTAATTGTCTGATGCCTTCTCTCATCAAGATATGGTCATCAGCCAACATAACCCTTATGCTCATAACTATACCTCCTTGTCTTATCCTGAATTACTTAAGTGGAATTACGATAGATATTTTTGTTCCCAAGTTAATTTCAGAAGTTATATGGATTTCTCCTCCTAATAACATAACTCTCTCTTTTACTACCGATAAACCAAAATGCTTTTGACCATCCTGTTGGCCATCCACAAATCCTTTTCCATTGTCCTCTATTTTGATATAACAGACTTTATTCTCTGAATAGCACTTAAAAAATATTTCATTTCCACCAGAGTGATTAATTGCATTTGAAATACATTCTTGAATAATCCGATATATATTCGCCATGATAATGTAATATGTAGTATCTACATTGCCTATCTCTGCATGGATCTGAAAGGCATGATCTTTATTTGCATATTGGATATATCGTTGAATGGTTTCCTCAATTCCCAAATCATCAAAGGACATAGGCCGAAGATCAAATATGGTATTTCTGATCTCCTCAATAACCATTTTGATATTCTGCTTCACCTCAGCCAATTCCAATTTAGACTTTACTATATCTTTATCCATATAGATACCGGCCAAGTCTACCTGATGAATCACATGGGCAAGGGTCTGCAAAGAAGTGTCATGTAATTCCATGGCAATACGCTGACGTTCTTCCTCTTGTATATTTAAAATACTGAGGTTATTTATAGAATATATAGAATTAATATTATTATCTGAATTATTAATATATGATCTACCATTTTCTTTCATAACATGCACCATTCAAAATATCGTATTTCTATCATATACTATTTTCGAAACGAAGAAAAGAGTTTTTATACAAATTTAAGTTTTATTTTATAGGCTGCTTTGTCGGCATTCCTGCCTTACGAGGATACTTCTTGGAAGTAGGCTGTACCTTTTCCACGCAGATCAGACTGCGGAAAATATCACTGTCCGGCAAGGTAAATTCTTCCGTTTTTATTATTTTTCCTCCCAGCAGAAAAATTGCATTTTTTGATATCTCCAGTTCTTCACTGACTTTTTCCGATTTATAAGAGACAAAGCATCCACCCAATTTCACAAAGGGCAAACAGTACTCGGACAGGCTTGCCAAATGGGCCACAGCCCGGGACACACATAGATCAAACTGTTCCCTGATCTGACCCGGCCTGGCGTAATCCTCCGCCCGGCCATGCAGAGTGTGTACGCCGTCCAAACCCAATTCGGCAATTACCGCATCCAAAAATTGAAGCCGCTTATTGAGACTGTCAAGAAGAGTTATTTCCATCCAGGGAAAGGCTATTTTAAGAGCCAGTCCCGGGAATCCCGCGCCAGTACCCACATCTATTACCCTGCATTCCCTGGAAGTGTCAAATATTCTGGTGAGGGAAAGGCTGTCAATAAAATGCTTTTTCATTACTTCTTCATATTCCGTTATGCCGGTGAGATTCATAAAGCCATTCCATTCCACCAGCATTTCATAATACCGGATAAACTGATTCATCTGCAGATCTGTCAACTGCACTTGTATTTCCTGTAAATCCTTTCTGAATTGACCTGTATCATATATACTCATATAATCCTCCAGATAAAATATCTCCCCATATATCTTACAAAGGCAATACTATTTTTTCTGATTTTCATGTTCCAAATAAATCAGCAGCACCGATATATCCGCCGGAGAAACCCCCGAAATCCGGGAAGCCTGTCCTAAAGATATGGGCCGGTATTCCTTCAGTTTCTGTCTGGCTTCCAACCTTAAAGAAGAGACATGATCATAGTTCAGATCCGGGGGAATTTTCTTTTTTTCCATCTTTTTATACTGTTCCACCTGCCGCATCTGTCGCTGGATATATCCCTCATATTTGATCTCAATCTCCACCTGCTGGGTCACATCCTTCGGAAGAGCTTTTCTTTCCGGGTCAATTTCCGACAAAATCTGATAGTCCAATTCCGGCCTGCAGATCAATTCTGCCAAAGAAGCCGCCGTTTTTAAGGAACTGCTGCCATGAGACTGAAGGAAATCCTGCATTTTCTGATTTGCACCTATAATACTGGATTTTAAGCGGCATATCTCCTGTTGAATCATTTTTTCTTTCTCCAACAATCGCAGATATTGTTCCTCAGACACCAGACCCACTTTATATCCTTTCTTGCCAAGGCGCAGATCCGCGTTATCCTGACGAAGCAACAGTCTGTATTCCGCCCGGGAAGTCATCATCCGATAAGGTTCCCGATTATCCTTTGTCACCAAATCGTCTATCAGCACGCCGATATAACTCTCAGACCGATCCAAAAGCAAAGGTTCCCTGCCCAACAGAGACATGGCAGCATTGATTCCCGCCACCAGGCCCTGGGCTGCTGCCTCCTCGTATCCGCTGCTCCCATTAAACTGACCGCCGCTGAACAAACCTTCCACTTCCTTAAACTCCAAAGTGGGATACAATTGTCTGGCACTGATGCAATCATATTCAATGGCATAAGCATTCCTCACAATCTTACATTGTTCCAGGCCGGGAACGGTGCGGTACATGGCAAGCTGTACATCCTCAGGCAGAGAAGAAGACATGCCACCCACATATACTTCGTTGGTATGAAGTCCTTCCGGTTCTATAAACACCTGATGCCTGCTCTTGTCCGCAAACTTAACCACCTTATCCTCAATGGAAGGACAATACCTGGGACCTGTTCCCTGGATAATACCGGCATAAATGGGGGATCTGTCCAGATTCTCCCGGATAATCTCATGGGTCTGTTCATTGGTATAGGTGAGCCAACAGGAGACTTGAGGTTTTTGCACCGATTCCGGGTCTGTGGAAAAAGAAAAAGGTACCACCATCGGATCTCCCAACTGTTCCTCCATCTTGGAATAATCTATACTTCTTCCGTCCATCCTGGCAGGAGTCCCTGTCTTAAAACGACGCATTTCTATGCCCATCTCTTTCAGGGAATCCGTCAGGTAATTGGCGGCCTGCAGCCCATTAGGTCCTGTGTAAGTGATGGATTCCCCGCAAAGACATCTGGCTTTCAAATAGGTACCCGTACAAAGAATCACGGCCCCGCATTCATAGACGGCTCCTGTAAAAGTCTTTACTCCTGTCACCCTCTTTTTATCTGACTCCCGGCTCCAGAGAAGTTCACAGACTTCCGCCTGTTTGATGGTAAGATGCTCCTGATTCTCCAACACATGTCTCATTTCTCTGGTATATTCCGCCTTGTCTGCCTGAGCCCGCAAAGAATGAACGGCAGGACCCTTGGAAACATTCAGCATTTTAGACTGTATAAATGTCCTGTCAATAACTTTCCCCATCTCACCGCCCAGAGCATCCACTTCCCGTACCAGATGTCCTTTGGAAGAACCACCTATATTGGGATTACAGGGCATTAATGCAATACTGTCCACACTGACCGTAAAAATCACTGTTTCCAGACCAAGCCTGGCACAGGCCAGGGCCGCCTCACAGCCTGCATGTCCCGCGCCCACCACACAAACATCCACTTTTTCTCTGATACCCAATCCCATACTCATACTCACGCCTCATCCTGTAAATCCAACTGTAAACTTATTTCCCCATACAAAATTTGGAGAAAATCTCCTGTACCAGATCCTCTCCCACTTCCTCTCCCACAATAGAACCAAGCGCCGTATATGCTCCCATCAAATCTATGGAATAAAAATCTTCCGGCATACGGGCCTCCAGGCCCTGGCGTACCAAAAGCAGACTTTTCCCTGCTTCCTCCAAAGCCTCCTTATGCCGCAGATTGGTGATCACGGCTTCCCTGTTCCCTTTCAATTCTCCGTCAAAAAAGAGTTTTTCAATCTCTTTTCCCAGCAAATCCAAACCGGCGCCACTGCTGGCGGAAATCCTCACAATGGGAATATCTGCTCTTTCCGGAAAAAAAGCATGTATCTGATCCTCTGACACTATAGTGTTCAAATCCGTTTTATTAATTACCACAATCACATGTTTCTGCCCAATAAAGGAAATAATCTCTTTCTCCCGTTCATCCGGCAGTTCACTGCCGTCTATCACAAATAAAATCAAGTCCGCCTTTTGGGCATATTCCCTGGCCCTGTCCACACCGATCCGTTCCACCACATCCTCCGTATGACGGATACCCGCAGTGTCAATCATATGCAAAGTAATGCCCCGGAGGCTGATGGTCTCCTGCAGAATATCCCTGGTGGTGCCCGGAACCTGGGTTACAATAGCCCGTTCTTCTCCCAATATGGCATTGAGCAGAGAAGATTTTCCCGCATTGGGCCTTCCCAGAATCACTGTTTGGATTCCCTCTCTCATCAATCTGCCATCCTGGGAGGATGCAATCAATTTTTCAATTCTGTCTATAAAAGAAGTACATTTCAGAGACAGCCTCTCCTCATATCCCTCCAGACTGATATGTTCCGGATCATCCAGAGCAGATTCGATAAAGGCTACTTCATAAAGAATCTGCTGCCGCAGATCCCTCACCACCAAAGCCAGTTTCCCCGTAAGCTGCTCTATGGAAGATGATAAAGCCATCTCGCTTTGAGAATGAATCACATCCATCACGGCTTCTGCCTGAGACAGATCCATTCTGCCATTAAGAAATGCCCTCTTGGTAAACTCTCCCGGCTCCGCCAATCTGGCGCCGTTCCTGAGTACCAACTGCAATACTTTCTGTAAAAGCAGTACGCCTCCATGACAGTTGATCTCCACCGTATCCTCTCCGGTATAGCTGTGCGGGGCTTTCATCAATACTGCCAGCACCTCGTCCACAATTCCTTTTTTCCAATCTTCTCCCTCTTTGGTATCCACAATATATCCATGAGATACGGTATGACTGGATTTACCGGACAATTTTCTAAGACCGGCAGAATTATAAAAAATATGATCCACCAGAGAAACGGCTTCCGGACCGGACACCCGGATAATCCCTATTCCCGCTTCAGACAAGGCTGTGGCAATGGCAGCTATCGTATCTGTGCGCATACAAAACCTCCTACCTGAAAAACAACCACGCTACCGCATCCATATGAATATGGAATTCGTATGAAAACGGAAAAGAATACCGAATGTATCGCTACATTCGGTATCCCTGCCTTTTATGAATAGCGCTTTAATGTAACCACCACTCTTCTGAAAGGTTCATCCCCTTCACTGTGGGTTGTCACATATTTGTCATTCTGTAAGGTGGAATGGATAATACGTCTCTCATAAGGATTCATGGGCTCCAAGGATACAGGCCTCTTGTTCCTCTTCACCTTGTAGGCAATGTTCTTGGCAAGGTTCTCAAGAGTTTCCTTTCTTCTCTCCCTGTAGTTCTCCGTATCAACCTTCACCCGGATATATTCTTCCGCGTTCTTATTTACCACCAGGGATACCAGATATTGCAGGGAATCCAGAGTCTGTCCTCTCTTGCCGATCAGCACGCCCATATCATCGCCGCTCAACTCAATGTCCATGGACTTCTCTTCTTCATTGTATTTGGCCTCCACCACCACAATCATATGCATGGCGGCAAACACATCTTTCAGGAAATTCTTAGCGTCGTCCTCAAGGGAACATTTTACCCAGGCCTTAATGACCGCAGGCTTCGCACCGATTCCAAGAAATCCTGAAGATCCCTCCTCAATCACTTCATATTCCAGTTTATCACTGGCCACACCAAATTTCTGGCAGGCTTCAATAACGGCATCATTTACTGTCTTGGCAGATATTTCCATATATTCCATTTCTTTTTCCCCCTGCTTCTATTTGTTATTTTTTTCGTTATATTCCTTCACCATATTAGCCTTGGCGGCAATACTGCCCGGTTTTGACTTACTGCTGTACTCCACATTGGGTATCTTTTTATCGGAAACATCTTTGGAGGAAGAAGCGCTTTCCCCACCGGTATTCATATTGGCCCTGCTGGCTATATTCCTGGTATTCATACTGGCATAAGCGTTCATCATTTCCTGCTGTTTCTGAATTTTCTCAAGTTTCTTGGCACTTTTGACGGAATTCTTTTTAACAATATCCTCAAAACTCATTCTGTCCAGACGCTTATTGATAATAATCATCAATATGGTACGTACCACGGCGCTGGCAATCCAGTACAGACCCAGACCGGAAGGCAATGTAAAACAGAACCACGCAGAAAAAATTGGCATGATCATATTCATCATCTTCATGGAAGATGCCATGCTGTTCTCACTGCCCCTGTTCTCCGGCTGAGGCATCAGCTTCACACTGATCAGCTGCGTCACAGCCGCCAGTACCGGGATTAACACCGCTCCGATCAGCAATCCCCAGGCCTGCATGGGATAAGCGTTGGCGATGATATGCTGAGGAGAATTGGCAATATTCAAACCAAGAAAATTATTATAGATATCCAAAAGCCCCTTGGTTGTGTCATTGCTCAGGATTAACTGCCCCGAATAAGTAAGCTCGGCCAGATTATAGTGTTCCGACACTAATGCCATATCACTGCTGGACAATTTGTTCAGTACATCAATAAGGCTGTTAATGCTGTTTTCCCCCGTATCCAGTATGTTCCTGCCATACATGGACATGGTGTTCTTGATGGTGCTTACTTCCGAACTTTTCAGGAATTCCGCGGCATCCGTGGTCATAATCCGATCTGCCAGGACCCGGAAGGTATTGCCAATTTTACTCACATAGGCAGGAATCGCATAGATCACCCGGTACAGAGCCAGCAGAATGGGCATCTGAATCAAAAGCTGAACACAGCTTCCCGAGGCGGACACGCCATATTTGGCGTAAACAGCCTGGATCTCCTGATTCTGAGCCATCATGGTCTCATTGTCTTTCTTATTCTTATACTTTTCCTGTATGGCCTGAATCTCCGGCTGCATCTTGTTGGACAGCTTGGAAAATTTCTGCTGTTTGATGGTCAAAGGCAGCATGAGCAGATTGACCACCACCGTAAAAAGAATAATGGCAAGTCCGATATTGGGGAGACCAATCAAGTCGATAACTGTGAAAATACCTTCCATGATCATGCCCAGCAGCCTGGCCACCCATCCGATAATAAAGGTATCGTCCTTGGTTAATAAAATTGCATTCATTCTTTACACCTTTCCTATCACCGCGGGAAATTCCGCGGCATCGCATCGGATAACGGCTGTCAGGGCACAGGGTCAAAGCCCCCCTTTGAAAAAGGATTGCAGCGCAGAATCCTCCAGACTGCCAAAAGGGATCCCTTGAAAGCGCCGTATTTCTGAACCGCCTCAAGTCCATATTGGGAACAGGTAGGAATATAAGGACATTTGGTGCGCTTCATAGGGGATATATATTTCTGATAAAACCGTATCAATGCAATTATAATCTTTTTCATCATACTCAATTTCAATCAAAATAAAAACATACCTTAACCAGCTTATGAAGTTTCGCCAAATGCAGCAAAGCGCTTTCCACTTCATAGTAACTTACAGAAGCTGCAGCCGGTCGCGCGACGATTACCATATCCAAACCACTATTGAATATGTTTTCATGTAATCGGTAACTCTCTCTTACCAGCCTTGTAACGCGGTGCCTTACAACGCTGTTTCCAACTTTTTTACTGACGCTGATTCCAACCCGGTTCCTATCCGTGCCATTTTCCTTAACATACATGATCAGATATTTATTCGCATAAGATTTACCGTTTCTATATACAAATTGGAACTGCGTATTCTTTTTCAGCGATTCTGAAAATCTCATAACCTGTTCTCCCCATGATATATAAATGGCCGCAGGGGCCGTTTTACCGGGAAGAATATCCAGGTTTGCATAGAAAAAAAGGTCACATTGCTGTGACCTATGCCGATAACCTCTTTCTTCCCTTTGCACGTCTCGCAGCCAGAACTTTTCTTCCGCCGGGAGTGCTCATCCTGGCCCTAAAACCATGAACCTTGGACCTGGATCTCTTTTTAGGCTGATATGTCATCTTCATGAAAATGCACCTCCTTCTCTGACCTTAATCTATGATAAGGCATTGATGATTCCTATGGAAAATAGCATATTGATTGTAATGGAAAAGTCCCCGAATGTCAAGTAAATATAGGATTTTTTTAAATTATTTTTCCAAACCAAAACCCATAAAAAATTTTTTTCAGAGTTATCCACAGCTATATACACAGCTTTTTATAAACAGAAAGTTATCCACAAGTTGTTGATAATTTGTGGATAACTGTTTTTGCCAATCACTATATCTTGTTTTTAACAAAAAATATTTTATCTATATGCTGTATATATGCCGCATTTTTGGTATGTGTAAAAGGCCTGATTTATACACCATATTGTCCACATATGAAATTTCCCGCACCACTTATACCCCGACTTATCAACAGCATGTGGATAACTTTATTCCAGCCCTGTTCAAAACTAACATTTGAAATATTTCCGACTTTATATTAATATAGGGTTAGGAATGTTGCGGGAGGGGCAAAAGAAAATGGACAATATCAAGGAAAAATGGGAAGAAATAAAGGAAATTGTCAAAAGGGAATACAATCTGTCGGGCATTTCCTTCTCCACCTGGGTAGAGCCCCTGAAACTATTTAAGATTGAGGAGGACGTGGTGTATATCATCATCCCTTCCGACCAGGCCCAGGCCCTGAGTTATATTACCAGCAAATACAAAAGTTTCTTCCAGGTAACCATCTCTGAGATGTATGACCATATCTATGAGGTGGATTTCATTCTGGAATCGGACATCCCCTCGGAAGATCCCCTGGAAGATGACCCTTCTTATTATATGGAAACAGGAAACGGCAACGCCACCCTGAACCCAAAGTACAGATTTGATACCTTCGTGGTGGGCAGCAACAACAAATTTGCCCATTCCGCTTCCCTGGCGGTGGCGGAATCCCCCGGCAATACCTACAATCCCCTGTATCTCTATGGGGGAGCCGGACTGGGTAAAACCCACCTGATGCATTCCATCGGGCATTTCATCCTGGGCCAGAACCCCAATACAAAAGTGCTCTACGTGACAAGCGAAGAATTTACCAACGAAGTGATCGAGTCCATCCGTAACGGTAACGCCGCCGTTATGACCAGACTTCGGGAAAAGTACCGCACCGTAGACGTGCTGATGGTAGACGATGTACAGTTTATCATAGGAAAGGAAAGTACCCAGGAGGAATTCTTCCACACTTTCAATGTACTGCATTCCGCCGGGAAACAGATCATCCTCTCCTCGGACAAGCCTCCCAAGGAAATGGAAACTCTGGAAGAACGCTTCCGCTCCCGTTTCGAATGGGGACTGATCGCTGATATACAGCCTCCCGACTACGAGACCCGGGTAGCCATCCTGCGGAAGAATGCGGAGATAAGCCACCGGCAGATTGATGAGGAGATCCTCAATTACATTGCCACCAATATAAAATCCAATATCCGGGAACTGGAGGGTGCTTTCAACAAAATTATTGCTTACGCCAAATCCAATAAGGTGGAAATCACCCAGGCCGCGGCGGAAGAAGCCTTAAAGGATGTTATTTACCCCAACAAGTCCAGGGACATTACCCCCTCACTGATCATTAACACAGTGGCGGAATACTTTAATGTAAAGCCCGAGGATGTGATCTCCAAAAAAAGGAATTCAGAATTTGTTCTGCCCAGGCAGGTTGCCATGTACCTCTGCCACACCCTCACCGACTCCTCTTACGCGTTGATCGGCAAGGCCCTTGGGAAAAAAGATCACACCACCGTCCTGCACGGCTGCAACAAAATTGAGGAAGAACTGAAAAGCAATGAAGAGCTCCAGAACAAAATTGATATCCTAACAAAGAAAATAAGCCCCAACTAATCCACAGGGTATTGTGTATTGCCCGGGGAAAAAAAGAAAAGCCTGTTGATAACAAAAACTGCCCTGAAAAGGCTTTTTAAGGCGGATGTGAATAAGTCTTAACTTATCCAGAACAAAAAGTTGAATTATTCACCAGATATCCATTCCCTTTTTCCCAGAAAAATAGTATAATAGAAACAGTTTTGCACATATCAACATCCATTAAGAAGGATATTATGAAAACAAGTAATATTATATATGCCTTGCGCAGGCGCCTGGAAAGGTTTTTGCGTTGTGCACGGGAAAGGAGTTCATAACTTATGAAACTGATTTGTTCTAAATCCAGTCTGCTTGGCGGTGTACAGATTGTATCCAAGGCAGTTCCCAACAAAACCACCATGTCGATTCTGGAATGTATTCTGATAGATGCTACCAAGGGGGTGATTACCCTCACGGCCAACGATATGGAACTGGGTATAGAAACCACCATTGAGGGTGAGATCGCGGAGAGAGGCATCATTGCTTTGGACGCCAAGATATTTGGGGAGATTGTGCGTAAGCTGCCGGATAACGATATTACCATACAGACGGATGAAAATTATAAAACCACTATTACCTGCGAGAAAGCAAAGTTCAATATCATGGGAAAATCCGGAGAAGATTTCTCCTACCTTCCTGTGGTGGAGAGGGAGGAAAGTATTTCCGTATCCCAGTTTACCCTGAAGGAAGTGGTGCGTCAGACTATTTTTTCTATATCTGATAATGACAATAATAAATTAATGAGTGGAGAACTCTTTGACATTAAGGGCAGCGAATTGAAAGTAGTGTCCCTGGACGGGCACCGGATCTCCATCCGTAAGATTCAGCTGAAAGAAGAATACGGACAGCGGAAAGTCGTGGTACCGGGCAAAACTCTCAACGAAATCAGCAAGATCCTTTCCGGTGACACGGACAAGTATGTGAGCATTTTCATTACCCCAAAACATATTATTTTTGAGTTTGACAATACCACGGTGGTATCCCGTCTGATAGAGGGAGAATATTTCAGGATCGAGCAGATGCTGTCAAGTGAATGGGAGACCAAGGTGAGGGTCAACAAGCGGGAACTGCTCAGTTGTATTGACCGCGCTACTTTGTTGGTGAAGGAAGGGGACAAAAAGCCCATTATCATCAATATCACCGACGGCGGTATGGAACTGAAGATCAATTCCGCCCTTGGCAGCATGGACGAAGAGATTGATATAACCAAAGAGGGCAGAGATCTGATGATCGGGTTTAATCCCAAATTCCTCATCGACGCCCTGCGGGTGATCGACGATGAACAGGTTGACCTGTACATGGTGAATCCCAAGGCACCCTGTCTGATTAAGGATGAAGGAGAAAACTATATCTACCTGATCCTGCCGGTGAATTTCACCACAGTTAATTAACGGGAAGGGTGAGGGAATCAGGCATGTTGGAACTGAAAATAAAAGACGATTTTATCAAGCTGGGACAGGCCATGAAGCTGGCTGACCTGGTGGACTCCGGTGTGGATGCGAAGCTGGTGATCCAGGATGGGCAGGTGTCTGTAAACGGCGAAGCGGAATACCAAAGAGGCAAAAAACTCCGGGACGGGGATATATTTGAATTTGACGGGACACAGGTGAAGGTAGTGTCCCGGGAAGCGTAAAGGCAATAGAACAGGTTATGATAATAAAATCACTGGAACTTCAGGATTATCGCAATTATGACACCCTTAACCTGGCGTTTGACAGGGGGACCAATATCCTCTACGGCGACAATGCCCAGGGCAAGACCAATATTCTGGAAGCAATCTATGTATCGGCTACCACCAAGTCACATAAGGGGAGCAAGGACAGGGATATTGTAAATTTTCACAAAGAGGAAGCCCATATCCGTACTTTTCTGGAGAAGGACGGGGTGGAAACCCGGGTGGACATGCATCTTAGAAAAAGCAAATCCAAGGGAATTGCCATTGACGGCCAGAAGATCAAGAAAGCGGCGGATCTGCTGGGGATTTGTAATGTGGTCTTTTTTTCCCCGGAGGATCTGGGCATTATCAAAGACGGCCCGGTGGAACGCAGAAGGTTTGTGGATATGGAGTTGTGCCAGTTGGACAGCTTCTACCTGTACAATCTGAACCATTACAACAAGATCGTAAATCAGCGTAATAAACTCTTAAAAGATCTGTACTTTAACCCGGATCTGAGGGACACTCTGAATATCTGGGACTCTCAGCTGGTCTCTTTCGGCAGCAAGGTGATCGAGAGACGCAGGCTGTTCGCAGAACAACTCAATGAGATAATCTATGATATACACAAGCGCCTGTCCGGGGACAGGGAGGAAATCTCGGTCCGATATGAGCCGGATGTGGAGATTGAAGAGTTTGAGAAGAAGCTGCAATGCAGTCAGGAAAAGGATATCAAATTAAAGCAGACCACAGTGGGACCCCACAGGGATGATTTTTCTTTTCTCATCGAGGATGTGGATATCCGCAAATTTGGTTCCCAGGGCCAGCAGCGCACCGCCGCCCTGTCTCTGAAGCTGTCGGAGATAGAATTGGTGAAGAAGCTGACCAAGGATACACCCATCCTGTTATTGGATGATGTGTTATCCGAACTTGACAGCAACCGGCAGAACTATCTGCTCAGCAGTATAAAGGACATCCAGACCATTATCACCTGTACCGGTCTGGAAGAATTTGTAAACAATCGTTTTGAAATAAACAGGGTATATAAAGTGACCGGCGGGGTGGTGGAAATACCGTCGCCTGATCATATCCGTTAAAGCTGATCAATATCATACCGCGGGCAGAGCCGGCGGATTGCAGGGAAGAGTTTAGGTTGATTTTAAGTCCGCCAAAGCGGACATGGGGTATAAAAATGAGCGAAGAAACCATGAATAATGCGGCAGTTGAACAAGAATACGGCGCTGATCAGATCCAGATTCTGGAAGGGCTTGAGGCGGTTCGGAAGAGGCCCGGTATGTATATCGGTTCCACTTCCGGCAGGGGTTTGCACCATCTGGTGTACGAGATTGTGGATAACTCCGTGGACGAGGCTCTGGCCGGATTCTGTGATACCATTGACGTAACCATCAATGAAGACAATTCCGTCACCGTTATTGACAACGGCAGAGGCATTCCCACAGGCATTAACCACAAGGCGGGTATTCCTGCAGTGGAAGTGGTGTTTACCATCCTTCATGCGGGCGGCAAATTCGGCGGCGGGGGATATAAAGTCTCCGGCGGTCTGCACGGCGTGGGAGCTTCGGTGGTAAACGCCCTGTCCGATTGGCTGGAAGTGGAAATCTGCCAGGAGGGCAAGGTATATAAGCAGCGCTATGAGAGGGGACATGCGGTATATTCCCTTAAGGAGATCGGGGAATGTCCCCGGGAAAAGACCGGCACAAAAGTGAGTTTTTTGCCGGATAAAACCATTTTTACAGAGACCACGGAATTTGATTTTGATATTCTGAAACGCAGGCTGCGGGAAATGGCTTTTCTTACCAGGAATCTGCGGATTATCCTGAGAGACAGCCGCTGTGAGGAACAGCAGATCCTGACAGACACGGATGCGGAAAACGCCCAGATCAGTCAGCTTCTGCAGCGGGCTGCGGAGGACCAGAAGCTGCAGAAGGAGGAAGCGGCGGAGGAGCAGGGAGAATTACATTCCGCCGAGAACGAAGAGGAAAACACCAAAACTTCCAGAGTAGGAGCCGTCAGAACCCTGCGTTTGGATAATGGAAAAAAACAGCGGGTAGTGGAATTCCATTATGAGGGAGGAATCAGGGAATTTGTTGCTTACCTGAACAAGAGCAAAACTCCTCTGTATGAGAACATTCTGTATTTCGAAGGGGAGAGAAATCATGTGTATGTGGAAGTGTCCTTCCAGCACAATGACTCCTACAATGAGAGCGTATTTGGTTTTGTGAACAATATCAATACCCCGGAGGGAGGTACCCATTTACAGGGCTTCCGAAATGCCATTACCAAGACTTTCAATGATTATGCCCGAAATGCCAAACTCTTAAAGGACAGCGAACCCAATCTTTCGGGTGAGGATATCCGGGAAGGCCTGACAGCCATTATCAGTGTGAAGATAGAAGATCCCCAGTTCGAGGGACAGACCAAGCAGAAGCTGGGCAACAGTGAAGCCAGAGGCGCCGTGGACGGGATAGTGTCGGAACAGCTTACCTATTTTCTGGAGCAGAACCCGGGAGTGGCCAAGATTATCTGCGAGAAATCCATACTGGCCCAGCGGGCCAGGGAAGCGGCCCGCAAGGCCAGGGATCTGACCCGGAGAAAGACGGCTCTGGACGGCATGGCTCTGCCCGGCAAGCTGGCGGACTGTTCGGACAAGGATCCCAAGAACTGTGAAATTTATATTGTGGAGGGGGATTCCGCCGGAGGAAGCGCCAAGACCGCCAGATCCCGGGCTACCCAGGCCATTCTGCCTCTGCGGGGTAAGATTCTGAATGTGGAGAAGGCCAGGCTGGATAAAATCTATGCCAATGCGGAGATCAAAGCCATGATCACCGCTTTTGGAACCGGTATCCATGAAGATTTTGATATCTCCAAACTTCGGTATAATAAGATTATCCTTATGACGGACGCGGATGTGGATGGGGCCCATATCAGTACCTTGCTGCTCACTTTCATCTATCGTTTCATGCCGGAATTGATCAAACAGGGACATGTTTTTTTGGCAAAGCCTCCTCTGTATAAGCTGGAGAAAAACAAGAAAGTGTGGTATGCCTACAGTGATGAGGAACTTGATGCCATTCTGCTGGAGGTGGGAAGAGACCAGAACAACAAGATCCAGCGGTATAAGGGACTGGGCGAGATGGACGCGGAACAGCTATGGGAGACCACCATGGATCCTGCCCGACGGATTCTGATGCGGGTGAATTATGACGAAGAGACAGAGACGGAACTGGATCTTACCTTTACCACCCTTATGGGGGATAAGGTGGAACCCCGGAAGGAATTTATAGAGCAGAACGCTAAATTTGTTAAGAATCTGGATATTACTTAAACCGATTTCAGGATTCCGGATAAAGAGTGAGGTAAGTTTGGAAGTAAACTTCCAAATATTGATTGGTATGTGCGCTTAAAGCGCACAAGGGGTATAAATATGCAAGATGATATATTTGATAATGTCCAGGAAATAGACAAAATACAGGAAGTGGATCTGAAGGAGAAGATGGAGACATTCTACATCGACTACGCCATGAGCGTTATCGCCTCCAGGGCGCTTCCCGATGTGAGGGACGGTCTTAAGCCCGTTCAGAGAAGAGTCCTGTACTCCATGATTGAATTGAACAACGGCCCCGACAAGCCCCACCGTAAATGTGCCCGTATTGTGGGTGATACCATGGGTAAGTATCATCCCCATGGAGACAGTTCCATCTATGGATCTCTGGTAAATATGGCTCAGGACTGGAACATGCGGTATGTTTTGGTGGACGGCCATGGTAATTTCGGTTCCATGGACGGAGACGGAGCCGCCGCCATGCGTTATACGGAAGCCAGGCTTTCCAAGATTTCCATGGAGTTGTTGGCGGATATCAACAAGGATACCGTGAATTTTGCCCCCAACTTTGATGATACGGAGAGGGAACCTGTGGTGCTTCCCAGCCGCTATCCCAATCTGCTGGTAAATGGTACTACCGGCATTGCGGTGGGCATGGCCACCAATATTCCGCCTCACAATCTTCGGGAGGTGGTGAAGGCGGTAATTAAGATCATTGATAATCGAGTGGAGGAAAACAGGGATACTGCCATAGAGGAAGTGCTGGATATCATAAAAGCCCCTGATTTTCCCACCGGCGGATTGATTCTTGGGACCAGAGGATGTGATGAGGCTTACCGTACCGGACGGGGTAAGATCCGGGTGAGAGCCGTGACAGATATTGAAACTCTTGCCAACGGAAAGTCCCAGATCATTGTGTCAGAATTGCCCTATATGGTGAACAAGGCCAATCTGATTGTAAAGATCGCGGAACTGGTAAAGCTGAAGAAAGTGGATGGGATCGTAGATATCCGGGACGAATCCAACCGGGAAGGCATTCGGGTGGTGATTGAACTGCGCCGGGATGCCAATGCCAATGTGATTCTGAACCAGTTGTACAAACATACCCAGCTGCAGGATACCTTCGGAGTGATCATGCTGGCTCTGGTAAATAACGAGCCAAAGGTGATGAACCTTCTGGATATGCTGACTTATTATCTGGCCCATCAGGAAGAAGTAGTCACCCGGAGGACCCAATATGATCTGAACAAGGCGGAAGAGAGAGATCATATCTTGCAGGGTCTGCTGAAAGCCCTTGATTTTATAGACGAAGTGATCTCCATTATCCGCAGCAGCCAGAACACCCAGATTGCCAAAGAGCGATTGATTGAACGCTTTGAACTGTCGGAAGTCCAGGCGCAGGCTATTGTGGATATGCGTCTGCGGGCGCTGACAGGTTTGGAAAGGGAAAAACTGGAGGCGGAACATGCAGAGCTGCAGAAGAAAATACAGGAATATAAAGCTATTCTGGCAGATGAGAAACTGCTTTTAGGTGTGATCAGAGAAGAGATTACAGTGATATCGGATAAATTTGGGGATGACAGAAGAAGTAAGATCACCTATGATATCACGGATATTTCCATGGAGGACATGATTCCCCATGACAATACGATCATAGCCATGACCAGTCTGGGCTATATCAAGCGGATGACCGTGGATAATTTCAAATCCCAGAACCGGGGCGGCAAAGGAATCAAGGGGATGCAGACCATTGAGGACGATTATATTGAGGATCTGCTGATTACCAGTACCCACCATTATCTGCATTTCTTCACCAATCTGGGAAGGGTGTATCGTCTCAAGGCTTATGAGATTCCGGAAGCCGGCAGAACTGCCCGGGGGACGGCCATTGTGAATCTCCTGCAGTTGATTCCGGGAGAAAAGATCAGCGCCATGATCCCCATTCGGGAATACAGTGAGGAAAAGAACCTGTTTATGGTCACCAGGAGCGGTATTGTGAAGAAAACTTCCCTGGATGAATTTTCCAATATCCGTAAAAACGGCCTGGTAGCCATCAATCTCCGGGAGGGTGATGAACTCATCGAGGTTAAGGCCACGGATGCGGACAGCGAGATATTCCTGGTGACAAAGCAGGGTATGTGCATCCGCTTCAAAGAGACGGATGTGAGAAACACAGGCCGCGCTTCCATGGGTGTGATCGGAATGAATCTGTCCGACCAGGACGAGGTGGTGGGCATGCAGCTCCAGAGCCAGGGGGATTCCCTGCTGATTATCTCCGGAAACGGTATGGGCAAACGTACTTATCTGGAAGAATTCACCGTACAGTACCGGGGCGGTAAGGGTATTAAATGTTATAAGATCACGGACAAGACGGGAGATGTGATCGGCGTCAAGGCTGTCAACGATGACAATGAGATCATGATGATTACCACGGCGGGCATTATCATACAAATCCGCATGGAAGATGTTTCCACTCTGGGCAGAAATACTTCAGGCGTGAAGCTGATTCAGCTTGAGAAAAATAATAAGGTGGCCCGGATTGCCAAGGTAAGGGAAAAAATTTCCAATGGCGACCAGGAATTCAGTGATGTGGAAGAAGCCCTGGAGGAGATTGTGGAAGTGGATTCGGCTGAGATTACCGATGTAATGGCGGAGGAAGATCCTGAAAGAAATATGGACGGAAACACCGAAGAGGATATACAGCAATAAATAGGGCCGGGGACTTTGACAGGAAAAAACTGTCAGGCCTCCGGCACCTTTCTTTTACAAAATTTTCGTAGAAACTACTTTCCTTTTTATGAAGATGTGATATAATTTGTGGTTGGTATAAATAATCTATATTAGAGTAAAAGAGGTAAGAGTATGGAAGCATATAGCATATTTAAGGATCTGGCAATCATTATTGTATTTGCCAAATTATTTGGTATCATTGCCCGCAAACTGCGTGCCCCCCAGGTGGTGGGAGAGATTGTGGCCGGTCTGATCATCGGGCCCGGTGTATTGGGTTTGGTACAGCAGACAGATTTTCTGGTACAGATGGCGGAAATCGGTGTGGTACTGCTTATGTTTTCCGCCGGTTTGGAGACAGATCTGAAAGAACTGTTAAAGACCGGTCCCATTGCCCTGTTGATTGCCTGCTGTGGGGTGTTTATTCCTCTGGTGGGAGGTACTTTACTGTACATGGGATTTTACGGATCCGCACCCTGGGGCAGTGAGAATTTTTATAAGGCAGTGTTTATCGGCGTGATCATGACGGCTACCAGCGTCAGTATCACCGTGGAATCCCTGCGGGAGATGGGAAAGCTGAAAGGGAAAGTGGGCACGACCATTCTCAGTGCCGCCATCATTGACGATGTGATTGGCATTATTGTGCTGACCTTTGTGATTGGATTTAAGAGTCCCGATTCCAATCCCGGCAAAGTGGTACTCTCTACAGTGTTGTTCTTTATCTTTGCCTTTATTGTGGGGACTCTGTTTTACAAGCTGTTCTCCTTTATAGACAACAAATATCCTCATACCCGGAGAATCCCCATTATGAGCCTTGCCCTGTGCTTTTTCTTTGCATTCGCGGCGGAGAAATTCTTCGGGATCGCGGATATCACCGGGGCTTATGTGGCGGGCATTGTGCTTTGTTCCGTCCGGGATTCCAAATACATTGAGGAGAAGATGGAAGTCAATTCCTACATATTGTTTGGACCGGTGTTTTTTGCCAGTATCGGATTAAAGACCAATATAGAAAATATTGACGGCGCCATCCTGCTTTTCTCCCTGGGATTTGTGATCGTGGCATTGATTACCAAGATCATAGGATGCGGTCTGATGGCCAGAATATGTCGGTTTAACAATATGGATTCCCTTAAGATCGGCGTAGGTATGATGACCCGGGGGGAAGTGGCTCTGATTGTGGCCCAGAAGGGATTGTCGGTAGGGCTTCTGACGCCGGTATATTTTACGGCGGTGATCCTGCTGATCATTGTCTCCAGTATTTCCACACCCATTATATTAAAGATTCTGTACGCAAAAGATAAAAATGAGAAAACTCTCAATGCCAGCGCGTAAAAAGTATATTACAGAAGCTGTACGGAGAGGGTAAAATGGAGAAACAGAAGCAGAGATTCCAGGAGGTTAAAGAGAAGGTACTGGGGGAAGAAAGGCTTCGGGCCAGCATCGGTACTTTGTCAGAGAAAACCACCCATATGGTTCTGAAAAACTATTATGAACCGGATGTGGATAAGCAGGAAATACCCATTGGGAATTATGTGGCGGATATCTTCACAGGACAGGAGATTATAGAGATTCAGTCTGCCGGATTTGGCAAGATGCGGGATAAGCTGGAAGCCTTTCTGCCGGAATATCCCGTGACCATTGTTCATCCCATTCCCCATATAAAGCGTCTGATCTGGATTGACCAGGAAACAGGTGCTCTCAGCGCTCCTCATAGATCGCCCAAAAAGGGAAATGCCTATGACGCTTTTCTGGAATTGTACCGAATCCGGGATTATCTGGCGGATCGCCACCTGAAAGTAAAGCTGCTGCTGTTGGAACTGGAGGAGTATAAACTGTTAAACGGCTACGGGAAGAATAAAAAGATTCGGGCTTCCAAATATGACCGTATCCCCCTGGATATTATAGAGGAAATTGTGATTGAGCGGCCCGAAGATTTGATGCAGTTTGTTCCCCTGGATCTGGAAGAACCTTTTACGGTAAAACAATTTGCCAGGGCGGCCCATATTAATGAACGTTTGGCCAGCCTGGTCATCAAACTGTACAAATATTATGGGATGATGGAACACACGGGCAAAAAAGGGAATGCTTATCTGTATGAAATCAGAGAAAGAAGCCGCTGATCTGCATGAGGATTTAGTTGCTTCTTGCATTTTCTGTCCATATGTGTTAAACTTCCAGTTGCATAAAGGAAATAAAGAAACGTTACAGGTGTCGGATTTAAGCGATAGCTTAAGATTCGGTGAAAAGGGAAGCAGGTGCAAGTCCTGCACGAACTCGTCGCTGTAAGGAAGGAGTTTTCTTCCCCAGTGGATTTCCGTCTTTATGTATGGGAAATCCGCCGGAAAATCATTGAAGCCTCTGCGTATGCATGCTTTGAGAAGATGGAGGAAAGCGGGGATCGCCAAGTCAGAAGACCTGCCTGTGACGGTACTGTAAGACCACGAGTGACTGGTTAGTACATCAAAAAATGTGGATCATGCGTTCACATCTGGTTTTTGTACGCACAGACCTGTTGCGGAAGGGAGTATGGGCCTTTCATGCGACAGGTTTTTTGTCTCTTTTTATGCAAATACTTTTAAAAGGAGTCAGAAAAATGACAGAAGTAAAAAAGAAAGACAAGAAACTGTTGATTGGCTTGGCCGTGCTGGCGGCATTGATTGCGGTATTCGCAATCCTGTTTTTTATGTTCCGGCCCGGAACCACCCAGGGAGCCAAATCCATCACCATAGAAGTGGTGGACAACCATGGTGATTCCACTATGTATGATGTCCGCACAGATGCGGAATATCTGCGCCAGGCCATGGAGGAAGCCCAGGGGCTGGAGTTTTCCGGCAGTGAGAGCGAGTATGGCATGATGGTGGACACGGTGAACGGCGTGACTGCGGACTGGAATGTGGACCAGTCTTACTGGGGCTTTTTCGTCAATGGGGAATATTGTAATTACGGCATAGAGACCCAGCCCGTGACAGACGGAGACGCTTTCCAAATCATATACAGCAAGTGATATGGAGAAGGGCAAGTTTGAAAGTAAACTTTCAAATATTGATCAGAGTGTGCGCTGAAGCGCACAGGGGGGATAAAACTGAAAAATACCACATATGACATAGCCATGACAGGCATGGCCATCGCTCTGATCGAAGTGTGTAAGGGAGCCATGATGGGACTGCCCAATATAGAATTGACCAGTTTCTGGATCATTCTGTTCACGGTTTTATTGGGAAAGAAGATATGCTTTGTGATACCCGCCTTTATCCTGATAGAGGGCTGCATGTTCGGCTTCGGAATCTGGTGGGTAATGTATTTGTACGCCTGGCCGCTGCTGGCGCTGACCGCATGGATTTTCCGCAGGCAGGAACATGCGCTGTTCTGGGCTGTATTATCAGGACTCTATGGATTGTTTTTCGGCGCGCTGTGCGCCATTCCCTATGTGATCAACGGATGCTTCAACGGAGGCATCCGTTCGGGTCTCTACGCCGGTTTTACCTGGTGGGTGGCAGGCATTCCCTATGATTTGCTCCACTGTGCAGGGAATTTTATATTGATGCTGGTACTTTACCGCCCGGTAAAAAAAGCGTTCAGTCTTCTTCGTCGTTTTCTTCTGAACGGGGCAGGCTGAAGATAAACTCGGTGCCTTCTCCGGGGGTGCTGATCACATTGATATGTTCGTTGTGGGAATGGATGATTTCCTTGGTGATGGACAATCCCAGGCCCGTTCCTTTTTTGTCCTTGCCCCGGGACAGGTCTGATTTATAAAAGCGGTCCCAGATCAGTTTCAGATCCTCTTTCGGGATGCCTATGCCTGTGTCCTTCACGGATACAAAGAGTTTGTTTTTCCTCTCCGTGGTTTCCACCTTTATCACAGAGTTGTGGTGGCTGAATTTGATGGCATTGTCGATGAGATTGTACAGCACTTGCTGAATCTTGCTCATATCCGCCGTGACATACATGATGTCGTCGGTGAGAATCAGTTCAATGGCAATGCTCTTTTTCAGACAGGTGCCCTCAAAGGAGGCCGCAGTGGAGCGGATTACCTGATTGATGTCAAAATCTGTGATATCCAGCAGCATTCCTCTGGTATTGAGATTGTTCAAAGTGAGCAGACCATTGGTCAGCTTGGTCAGGCGCTGGGTTTCATTCAGTACGATATTCAAATATTTCTCATAGAGCTCCGGGGGAATGGTACCGTCCAGCATGGCCTCCAGATACCCCTGTATGGAGGTCAGAGGGGATCGGAAATCATGGGATACATTGGCCACAAATTTTTTCTGGTCGTCCTCGGACCGGGCAATTTCGCTGGCCATATAGGAAAGGCAGGCCGCCAGATATCCTATTTCGTCCTCACTGTCCAGCGTAAATTCATAGTGCATATTGCCCGTGGCATACTGCTCCGTGGCGTAAGTGATTTTCCGCAGAGGGAGATACACAATCTCCGTAAAAAAGATCAGGATGATCAGGGACAGCAAAAACAGGATAATCAGGGTTACATAGGAGATGTTCAACAGGTTGTTGCAGGATTCGTTGATGGAGGACATTTCCATGTGAATCGCCACATAACCTTTGACCATATAATTGGCGGTGATGGGGGCGATCACCGACAGCACATCCTGGGGATAGGTGTCAAAGAAATTGTCTATCACATAGAAAGAAACCCCGGTGACAGTGGGATCAAAGGCCTGGATGATCACTTCATTTTCCACGTCTATGGGCATATTGGTGTCCAGGATCAGACGGCCCGAGGGATTGATGATCTGTACGCTGGAATCCAGGTACAGAGCCAGAGCGTCCAGCTGATCCTTTACCGCCTCCAGAGAGATTTCACTGTTGTACAGGTTCCTGGCGTAGGTGTTGGCGATCAGGGTGGCCTCCGAGTACAGGGAGTTGGCTTTTTCCCGGATCAGATGTTCCATGGTCATGCTGGGCACAAAGGTGGCCAGTATCACCAGGCCGAATATTCCGAAAATCAGATAAGCCAGCAGAAATTTCAGGTATAGGGTTTTCTTCATCGGAGATTACATCCTTATTTTTTCACTTCAAATTTATAGCCAATGCCCCAGATGGTGCTGATCTTCCAATTCTGGTGATCCTTGATCTTCTCTCTCAGGCGCTTAATATGAACATCCACGGTACGGGTGTCTCCCATATATTCATAACCCCAGATCTGGTCCAGCAACTGCTCTCTGGTAAATACATGGTTGGGGGAAGAAGCCAGAAAATACAAAAGTTCCAGTTCTTTTGGAGGCATATCCACGCTTCTGCCCATATAGGTTACGGCGTAATTGGTGCGGTTGATGGTGAGGTCGGGATATTCCACGGATTCGTCCCGGGGCTGGGGTTTGGGATCGGCAGCAGGTTTGTACCGGCGCAGCACTGCCTTGACCCGGGCCACCAGTTCCTTGGAATCGAATGGTTTTTCCATATAATCGTCCGCTCCCAGTTCCAGACCCAGTACCTTGTCAAATACTTCTCCCTTTGCGGACAGCATAATGATGGGGGTGGTATATCTGGCCCTGACCTCCCGGCAGACCTGGTAGCCATCTATGCCCGGGAGCATCAGATCCAGCAGGATTAGATTGGGTTCAAAGGAAGCGATGGCTCCCATAACGGATTCTCCGTCATACACCATCATGGTCTCAAAGCACTCCTTGGTGAGGTACAGAGATATCAGTTCCGCAATATTGTTGTCGTCGTCTACGATCAGAACTTTCTGCTTATTTACCATATAAAATACTCCTTATGCAGTGGTTATTTAAACGTTACGATGGTAACGCCCGCATCCCCTTCCCCATATTCTCCCAGACGGAATTCCTTTACATGCTTCAGGCGCTTTAAATGGCTGTGGACCGCGTTGCGCAGGGCACCGGTTCCCTTGCCGTGTACCACTCTCACGGAGGAGAGGTGAGCGATATAGGCATCGTCCAGATATTTGTCCAGCACCGACAGAGCTTCGTCCACCGTCTTACCCAGAAGGTTGATTTCCGTGGAGATGGACAGGGATTTACTCATTTTAATCTTGCCTGTGTTGGTGCGCTGCATCACGGGAGTGGTGATGGTGACTTCCTCCGTAAGAGCCAGATCCTTCACATTTACCTGGGTGCGCATGATGCCGCATTGCACAAAAAGGTTGCCTCTGCTGTCGGGCAGGGTGCTCACCGTGCCGTTTAAGCCCATGGAGAGCACTTTTACACCGTCTCCCTTCTTGAGTTTGGCGGGATCCAGGGTTTTTTTCTTCTCCTGTCCGGTGCCGGGCTTCAGAGCCAGCTTCTGGTTCTTTTCATTGATTTTATCTCTTACCTTCTGGCGTTTTTTCTCCAGGTCCCTGATATCCGCGCCGGGTCCCAGATTGTTGAAATCCCGGATGGTTTCGTCCGCAATCTCCTTGGCTTCCTGTAAGATATCCCGGGCTTTTTCGTGGGCTTCTTTCAAAATCTTGTCTTTGGCATTATCCAGTTTTTCGTTCTTGGCCTGTAACTGGTCCTGCAATGTCTTGATTCGGGCTTTGTAGGAGGCAATTTCCTGTCGCTCTTTTTCCAGAGTGACACGGCTTCTCTCCAGATCCGATATCACATCCTCAAAACTTTCGTCCTCTTTGCTGATCTGTTCCCGGGCGGCATTGATGATTTCCTCCGGCAGGCCCAACTTGGAGGAGATGGCAAAGGCATTGCTCTTGCCGGGAATGCCGATGAGCAGCCGATAGGTGGGCCGCAGGGTTTCCACATTGAATTCGCAGCAGGCATTTTCCACAAAGTCTGTGGACAAAGCGTAGATTTTCAACTCACTGTAATGGGTGGTAGCCATGGTGCGAATGCCTCTGTCGTGGAGGTAATTCAGGATGGCAATGGCCAGAGCCGCTCCCTCTGTGGGATCCGTACCCGCCCCCAGTTCATCGAACAGGCACAGGGAATTCTCGTCCGCGTGCTTTAAGATCTGTACGATGCTGGTCATATGGGAGGAGAAGGTGCTCAGGCTCTGCTCAATACTCTGTTCGTCACCGATGTCCGCATATACCCTGGTAAAGACAGACAATTCCGATCGGTCCAGAGCAGGGATATGCAGCCCTGCCTGCCCCATGAGAGTGAACAGTCCCACGGTTTTCAGAGATACGGTTTTGCCGCCGGTGTTGGGGCCGGTGACAATGAGCAGATCGAAGTCTTTGCCCAGATGAATGTCAATGGGAACCACTTTGTCCTTGGGCAGCAGGGGATGACGGCCCTTGCGCAGGTTGATATAATGCCGGTTGTTGAAAACAGGCCGGGTGGCGTTCTGATCCAGGGCCAGTTTTCCCTTGGCAAACACAAAGTCCAGGTGGGTCATCAGCTTCTGATTTTCCGCCAGTTCCTGTACATGCTCCGCCGCCCGGGCACTCAGGTCCGCCAGTACCTTTTCCATTTCCGTTTTTTCCTGGATCTCCAGTTCCCGCAGCCGGTTATTAAGTTCCACCACGGCAGCAGGCTCTATGAAAAAGGTGGAACCTGTGGAGGACTGGTCATGGATCATACCGTGCACCTGTCCCTTGTACTCCGATTTTACAGGAATACAGTATCTGTTATCCCGCATGGTGATCACCGCGTCCTGCAGATAGCTGCGGTAGGAACCGGTAATCATGGAATTAAGCTGGCTGCGGACCTTTTCGTTGGTGAGTAGCATGGAGCGGCGTACATGTTTCAGCCCGGGGCTGGCATCGTCCGCCATCTCTTCTTCTGACAGGATACAGCGGCTGATCTCTCCGGATAACTGGGTCAGGGGAGTTAACTGCTCAAAATAATCATCCAGGCTGTCCCGGGGAATATCTTCCCTTTCCTTTCGGCCATAAGTTTTGATTCGATTTACATTGTCAAGCATTCTTGCCATGCGGAGCAGTTCAGACATGGACAGAGTGCTGCCTATTTCCAGGGATTTCAGGGCAAAGCCCATATCCTGATTGCTGCCGAAGGAAGTACTTCCCAGCTTAAAAAGCCGGGCCAGAGCGTCTTCCGTCTCTGTCTGGGCCAGGTTTATTTGATGCAGATCCGTCATGGGCTGTAATTCCTGACAGCATTTTTTTCCCGGCGCGGAATCTGCCTTTTCCGACAGCATTCCAATGATTTTGTCATATTCTAAGATTTTTAATCCTTTTTCGTTCATGGGGTTCACTTCCTTTATTTCTGTAAAAATGTTTATTGGCGTATTCTTTACAAGTATAACACAATTCCGTTGGATCGGATACCCCCGGTTTTACTTTACAATTAAAAAGGGATATTATATACTCAGAACAAGAGGTGAGAGAATGCCGGACCGCAAAGAACAAAGCCAGGACAATTTCCAGGAAAATTTCATGATAGAAAAGATCAAGCAGAGGCCCATCAACAAGCGCAGGCTGATCCGCCGGACCATGATCACGGCTTCCATGGCCATTATTTTCGGCTTGATTGCCTGTTTTACCTTTCTGGTGCTGGAACCGGTGATCAGCAACTGGCTGTATCCGGAAAAGGAGCCGGAAGCCATTATTTTCCCGGAGGAGCCGGAGGAGATGCTGCCGGAGGAAATGTTGGAGGAATATATTCAGCCCAGCCCCAGTCCCAGTCCCCAGCCGGAAGAAGCACCGCCGGAAAAGCTGGAACTGGACGAGAGCCAGGTGCAGGAAATTCTCAACCGTGTGGTGCTGGATATGGGAGATTACCGGCAGATTTACAATGTTCTATCAGAGTATGTGAAACAGTTGGAACAATACATGGTGGTGGTCACGGGCACCAAGTCGGACACGGACTGGTTCGCCAATGTGTATGAGAGCAAAAACCAGACATCCGGTATCGTGGTGGGAAACAACGGGAAAGAACTGCTGATTTTGACGGATTACAGTTCCGTGAAGCGGGCGGATCATCTGACAGTCAGTTTTTCCAACGGAGTCCAGGCGGACGCCCTGATGGCTCAGTCTTTTCAGGACGGCAATCTGGCAGTGCTGTGTGTGAGCCTGAACACACTGGGACAGGCCATGCCGGCGGAGGATCTGCATGTGGCGTCTCTGGGCTCCTCCCTGCAGAGGAATCTGGTGGGAAGCCCCGTTATCGCCGTGGGAAGTCCCATGGGAAGCAGCGGTTCTGTAGGTTACGGAATTATTACTTCCACCGGGGGACAGGTATCCCTGGCGGATATGAATTTTCAGTTGCTGACCACGGATATATACGGGAGCCAGTCTGCAGGCGGGGTGCTGTTCAACACCAGCGGCCAGGTGGTGGGCTTTATTACCGCGGGAAAATCAGGCAGTGACATGCGGAATATGGTGAGTGCCTACGGCATCAGCGATCTGAAACAGATGATCAACAGACTTGCCAAGGGAGACCGGATTCCTTATCTGGGTGTGATAGGAGTGGATGTGCCCAAGGAGGCCAATCGGCAGTCCCAGGTGCCCTTCGGCGCATATGTGCGGGAAGTGGAGATGGATTCTCCTGCCATGCTGGCCGGCATCCAGAGCGGTGATGTGATAGTGGGAATTGACCGGCAGGACGTGGCCAAGATGAGCGATTATACGGGCTATCTGTTGAAAGCCAATGTGGAGGACGTTCTGACGCTGCGGGTGATGCGGCTGTCCCAGGGAGAGTACAGGGAACTGACTTTTGAAGTTACGGCGGGAGAGGCAGAATAAAAAGAAAATACAGAATAAGGAGACGTAAGGGATATGAAATTTATCAAAGAGTACAGGGACGGCGACAGAGTGTTTGACATTTATCTGTGCAAACATAAACAATCCATGGTGACCAAGAACGGTAAGTCCTACGAAAGTCTGATATTGCAGGACAAGACGGGCACGCTGGACGCCAAAGTGTGGGAGCCCAACAATCCGGGAATCGGGGATTTTGATTCCCTGGATTACATAGAGGTATATGGGGATATCACCAGTTTCCAAGGTTCGCTGCAGGTCAATGTAAAGAGGATCCGCAGATGTCAGGAGGGGGAATACCAGCCTGCGGACTACCTTCCCGTGAGCAGCAGGAATATTGAGGAAATGTACCGGGAATTGACAGATTTGGTGGCCAGTATTGAGAATCCCTATCTGAGACAGCTGTTGGAAAGCTTCTTTGTACAGGATGAAAAGTTTCAGAAAGCGTTCCGCAATTCGTCTGCCGCGAAAACCGTACATCACGGCTTTGTGGGGGGCCTGCTGGAACATACCCTGGGTGTGACCAAATTATGTGATTACTATTGCAGCGCTTATCCTATCCTAAAGAGGGATCTGCTGCTGACGGCGGCCATGTGTCATGATATCGGCAAGATTCTGGAGATTTCTCCTTTTCCGGAGAACAATTATACCGATGACGGCCAGTTGCTGGGGCATATTGTCATGGGTTCCCAGATGATCGGGGAGCGGGCGGCCAGGATCCAGGGTTTCCCCCATGAGCTGTTATCCCAGGTGCAGCACTGTATTCTGGCCCATCATGGGAAATATGAATTCGGATCACCCAGGATCCCTGCCTTGATCGAAGCGCTGGCCCTGAATTATGCGGATGACACCGATGCCAAGCTGGAGACTTTCAAGGAGATATTGGACAATGCCAAGGAGCCGGGATGGCTGGGGTACAACAGGTTGTTTGAGTCCAACCTGAAGGCCAGCAAAATTGATTATTAACTCATTTATGGAGAAGGAAATGTGTCAATCCTATAAAAAAAATGACCTGGTTACGGTGACCATAGAGGATATAGGTACAGGAGGAGAGGGCATCGGCAAAGTGAATGGCTTTACCCTCTTTGTGAAAGACGCCGTGGTGGGAGATGTGGTGGAAGCCCGTATCACTCTGGCAAAAAAACAATATGCGTATGCCCGTATGGAGAAGCTGCTGAAGGCTTCTCCTTATCGCGTGGAACCCAGATGTCCTCATCATAGGCGCTGTGGCGGCTGTCAGATCCAGGCTCTGGACTATGAGAGGCAGTTGGTCTATAAACAGCAGAAGGTGAGAAACAATCTTATTCGCATCGGCGGCTTTGATTCGGACTGTGTGGACCGGGTCATGGAACCCATTGTGGGCATGGAAGATCCGTATCGTTACCGGAACAAGGCCCTGTATCCTGTGGGTACGGACCGGGAAGGCCATGTGGTGACGGGTTTCTATGCGGGCCGTACTCATACCATTGTTCCCAGTACGGAATGTTACCTGGGCGCGGAAGTGAATAAACAGATTCTGGAAATAATTGTGGCTCATATGGAGAAATATCATGTCTCCGCCTATGACGAGACCACCGGCAGAGGGCTGGTGCGTCATATTTTGATTCGGAAAGGTTTTAACACCGGGGAAATAATGGTGTGCCTGGTGATAAACAAAGAAAAGGGGAAAGAAGGAATCCCCCAGCAGGCCCAATTACTCTCTGCTTTATCTCAGATCAAAGGAATGACGTCCGTATCAGTCAGTATAAATTCCGAAAAAACCAATGTGATTATGGGAAAAGAAATCCATATCCTATGGGGTCGCGGGGAAATCCGGGATGTGATTCATGTGCGGGATATGGGAAAGGAGGGGTATCCCTATACGGGGCAGGAATTGACTTTCTCCATTTCTCCTCTTTCTTTCTATCAGGTCAATCCCATACAGACCGAAAAATTGTACAGTCTGGCGCTGGAGTACGCAGATCTGACTGGCCGGGAAGTACTTTGGGATCTGTACTGCGGTATCGGTACCATCTCCCTGTTTCTGGCCGGAAAGGCCCGGCAGGTCTGCGGTGTGGAGCTGATACCCCAGGCCATAGAGGACGCCCGGGCCAACGCGGAGCGCAATGGAATTGACAATGCCTTCTTTTATGTGGGGAAAGCAGAGGAGGTATTGCCTGCTTTTTATGCGGAAAAACAGGGGGAGGACCAACTGTGCCGCCCGGATGTAATGGTGGTGGACCCGCCCCGAAAGGGCTGTGACCCTCTCTGCCTGGAGACCATGCTTCAGATGAGGCCGGACCGCATTGTCTATGTAAGCTGCGACAGCGCCACCCTGGCCAGGGATTTGCGGATTCTCTGTGACGGCGGTTATGAACTGCGCAGGGTGAGAGCTGTGGATCAGTTCGGGCATACGGTGCATGTGGAAGTCGCAAGTTGTCTACAAAGGAAGGATTAGTAGAAATCATAGATACAAATTAGATAATATTTTAAATTGAGGTCAGAGAAAATCTGATCTCTTTTTTTCTTGTGAGAGTACACAAAAAATTCAAAAAATAATTTTGTTGAACTAAGTTCAATAAAGTATGCTTCCTATTATGTACATAAGGGGTGCCTGATACTGGGTGCCTCTTATTTCTTTATTTTCATAAAAAAATTCTCATATAAAAAGAGGATTTGTCTATTGAACTTTGTTCAACGGGCAAGAATTGGACTTTTGCTATGCTATAGACATCAAGCATCCAAAGGATGTTCAAATAAAAAATGTTAAAGCCATAACGTGCGCACATTTGGCGAGGATAAATAAAATCATGGAAATTTTTATAAAGCTTTGTGGAAATTTCAAGATTTTATAGAATCTCGTCTATTTGCCGTGCGTCAGATGGGATTGTCTTCGCCAAGTGTTGCAGACAAGGCGGAAAGGACAATCTCATGACAAAGAAAGTAAAAAATGATGTAACCGCAGGCTCTTTTTGTGTTCCTCCGTACCACTCGGACGGAAAGTACAACAGTACACTTGAGGAAAGAATTAAAAGGACTCCTAAAGAAAATGCCATTAGAGGAATGTGGACAGGTAACAGAGGAGAATCTTGGTATATACCGACAAACAAAAGCATAATTGATATTTTACATATATTTGAATTGGAGGGTATATTGTATAAGGCGGGGATACCTGATTTTAGTGTATGCGCAAAAGTAACAGTTAGTATAGAAAATATGAACGAAATCAGAAGAGAAAACTTTCGGAAGTGTGATATAAAATGTGCAGAGATATGGAGTCGGGAAAAGTATGAAGGCAAAAGTAGATGGACTCCAAGTGATGTCAAACAATGGCGAAAAGAAAACGGATATACATGGCACGAAAGAAATGATATGGTGATTTGTGATTTAGTACCAACTAAAATCAATAGATTTTTTGGGCACTTGGGTGGTGTATCAGAATGTAAAAAATGTAGACTGGTTTAAAATGACTGTTTTGCAAGAAGAATATTGATATTAAGAAGCAGAATTCCATTGATATTCGCGGATAAATTAGGTACAATATCAAATATCAATGGATAAAGGGTGATGATAGTGGCATTAGTAAATATTGGTTCTGAAACAGAGCAAATTGAATATAAAAAGAGTATTGGCGAGTTAAAGGAAGCGATGTTTTCTATTGCCGCCATTTTGAACAAGCACCAGAAGGGTGAATTGTATTTTGGTGTAAAAAATGATGGGACAGTAATCGGGCAGGAAATTAATGATACAACCATTTGGTGACAGAAAGACTATTTTAGTTCGCTTTGAAGGCAGCAGATGTCCGTATCTTGCCTATAATGTTCCAAGAATAAGAGTAGCTGACGAAGATCTTGTTATGGATCAGGACACTTATGATTCTATGATACGTAAGCGAGATAATGTTGATTATTCATGGGAGAGGAGGGTATCTAAGTATACAATTGACGATGTGAATAAAGATGCTTTTGCGGAGTATTTGAGGAAAGCAAAAGAAGCTGGACGAATTGATTTTGAGGACACGGATGTAAAAACTGTATTGGATAAATTGGAGCTGATAGAGGGAAACTATCTTTTAAATGCAGGCACTGCTCTTTTTTGTGATTGTGGTATTGTCAACGAATTGCAGATTGCGAAATTTGCATCTGATGAACGTCTGACATTTACCGACATACGAAGGTACAGCGGTTCTGTTATGGAATTAAAGAAAAAAGCGGAACAGTATATTATTGATGCTATGGATTGGCGCGTCGAATTTGGAAATTTGACGAGAAAAGAAATACCGGAAATTCCCTTGGATGCAATTAGGGAAGCGATTACAAATTCTTTTGGGCATAGAATGTTCGATAGTGGACAGAGCAATGAAATTACTATTTTCAAAAATAGAATTGAAATCTATAATCCAGGTGCTTTTCCCGCAAATAAAACGCCGGAAAGTTATGTGGTGGGAAATCAAAGACCAATTCGTAGAAATCCTCTAATTGCCCGTACATTATATTATTCTAAAGATATGGAAAGCTTTGCAACAGGATTAAAACGTATTAAGGATGCTTGTGATAAAGCGGGATGCAGGGTGGAATTTGAAACACCGGATGATGGTTTTGTTGTTGTGTTTTATCGGTATGGTACTCAAAAATTGAGCGGTACCGCTCAAAAAACCGCTCAAAAAGAAGAAACGACCGCTCAAAAAACCGCTCAAAAGGAAGAAAGGATCAATGCGCTGCTTGAATATTGCAAAGAGCCGAGAGACAGAGATGAGATGATGAAGTTTCTTGGTATAAAACACAGAACTACATTCAGAAGCGATTACCTGAATCCCTTACTGGATGAAGGTAAAATTGTAATGACAATACCGGATAAGCCGCGAAGCAAGAATCAAAAATTTTACTCTGTTTAACTTTCGCTAACTTTCACGAAATAATAAATTTGCAGTCTGCATCGATAAGAGCAATGTCAAAAACCTAATATTTCATGCGGTTTTTGACATTGTTTTCCGTAATTTTGGAGATTTCATGGCTCTTTTAACTTTCGCTAACTTTCATATTCATAAAATTTGGTATCAATTTCATCTGGAACATTCAAGATATTTATTTTTATACGTCAAAGCCTGTTCCGGTTTCTGCCATCGGGAATATAGGTTATTCAGGTACAAATAAACAGTTTTGGCATAATCGTTATTGGTTCCCATGATTTCCGAAATAATATTCTCCGCAGATAAAAGATGAAGCTCGGCTTCTTTAGCATTGCTCTCGGAAAGCGCAATCGCGCCATACATCATCTGGCAGACTCCATTATCTAAAGTTTGCGTTCCCTCATGTTCCAAAACAAGATTCTCATAGGTGGAATTTTCTGTAATACTGACAAGTGAATCAATCACATTCTGTGGTCTTTTCACTTCCAGTCCATGCACAAGGCAGATGCAATGCAGACTGTCAAGTAGTGTATGGCAGTTTCATCTAGTTTTTCAAGCTGTAATAGTTTCTTTAAATGCTCTGCCATCAGTCCTTCAGTGTAATTTCCATCCTTATATAATTCAACAGCTTCACCGAAAGAAATACTCATTCCGCAGGTCTGTAATTCATATAACAGTTCTTCTGCTTCCATGCCGTTTGCGGATAAGGATAAAGCAGACAACACAACAGTCAGCGTATGGCTGTGTACGGTTTGTATGATTTGCTTTGTTGCCAGTGCATCCTTTTTTGCGGAAGGGCACAGACGGTAAAACAGTTCCGGCAGTTCGGTATCTGTATCCAGCTGTTTTAATTCCATAATGAGGTACTGCGTGGGACGGCATCTGGTGGTTATCAATAGCTGGAAATCATTCTGCTCAAATTCCCTGAAAAAGCTGTCATCCTTTGGAAGTACATTAAAATTATCAATAATGATAAGGCCGTCATGGTGTAGTTTTTTCAATATCTTATAGTGTCTGTCAAAAAGCATATCTTCAGTCATTTCACTGGTATCATCATCAAATTCCATGCCTGCAATGCTTTTCTTTAAATCCCCCGTATAATAGAGATAAATGAGATTTGTATATTTCTTACGGCGGAAATTACTGGAAAAGAAGAATATTTGGAAAGCATTAAAAATATTCACAGTACAATAAAGAAAAACAGTAAGAACTGACTCCCTAGCGCTGACGGATTTAGGAACACTTTTCCGAGGGAGTAAAAATAATCGGAATTTACCCCCCTCGAATTCGAGGGGGAGTATAAAGCAGGCAGGAGCAAATGTCTTTACAATGTCAACTAAGAAATGGATAAAAATATCATCTACAGCCAATTAAAATTCTCGATTAGAATATAACTTTTTTGAGAGCATAAAAGAAAAAAGTAAAATTAAAGTAGAAACGAGAATAATACTGCCGTTTACCAGAAATATATTTTTACTGGCATATTCAAGGGCGTTAAAGAGTAGATATTCATTTCCCGGTAAGGAAGAAATAATTGTCCATGCAATGTACAACACTTCAAAAAGGGCAAGCGGTACAAACATACCCCAAAATTTTCCCTTGCAGTATCCCAATTTGAACAGGATTGGGAACATACAAAGATTGAATAAGGAAAATAGCAGATAACTTATAGTAACAACAGGTAAAAACCATAAAACAGACCCGTAATAATGTGAAAATGTAAACCGGTCTGCGAGAATGGCTAGCGGGATACCTGTAATTAAGCCAGCCAGCCCCATACAAATAGATAAAGCATATCTGCCCCCCACAACGGAAGAACGTTTGATTGGCAGTGTTAAATACAGCTTGTTCAGATCACTTTTTTCCTCAACCGCAAAAGTATTGATTGAGAAAAACAAGAACATAAAAACATTCGTTGGAACAACTAATAACGCCGTAATAAAACCGGCAGCCAGAGAAATAACCGGAATTAAAAAAATCCGCAGATAAAAGCATTTTATTGCTTTCCAATCTAACAGTGCCATTTGTCTTATCATTTTTCTACCTCCTTGCTCATTCGTACCATAATATCATCAAGCGAGACAGTTTCCGTTATCACATTTGCAGAAAATCCTGCTATATTTTTTATTTCAATCATACCGTCGAAACCTCCTGGATGTTCACGCAAACCCAATATCTGTTTCCGCTTTGATTGGGGTAAATCTCCGGCACCGCCTCGAACTAAACAATACCTGTCAATCAATTCATCTTTTAAGCCGCTGAATACAATTTTTCCATCTTTAATATAGGTGATATAATCGGCAATTTTCTCAAGATCACCGGTAATATGTGTGGAGAAAAAGATTGTTCGATTTTCTTCTACCATATAGTCCTGGAAAATCCCAAGTATTTCTTCACGGCCAACGGGATCAAGCCCGGAAGTTGGTTCATCAAATAATAACAATTTTGCGTCATGGGCCAATGTTACGGCCATACCCAGTTTTATTTTCATACCATGCGACATGGTTTTATACTTCTGTTTGGGGTTAAGAGAAAATCGCTCCAAGTATTGATGAAAGTTGGTACTGCTCCATCTTTTATAGAAAGGGCAAATAGCCTTTTCTATGTCAATGGCTGTCCAGTCCTCTTGATAATATGGTTGTTCAAACAGAACACCTATATCTTCTTTCAATGATACTTCATCCGCAGGCTTGCCAAACAGATTGATGCTGCCGCCGTCTTTCATCACCATACCTAAAATCAGTTTCAGAGTAGTGGTTTTCCCTGCGCCGTTTTCCCCGATAAATCCGGAGACAAAGCCGCCGGGAACCGAAAAGCTGATGTTATCCAGCAAAAAATTCTTATACTTTTTTGTAAGGTTGGATATTTCAATCACATTGTTCATTCGCTTTCCCTCTCAATCGTATCAAGTATTTTATGAAGATCATTTATCGATAAGCCGGCCAGCTTTCCACACTGAACGGCAGCAGACAAGGCTTTTTCGGTTTCTTTTACGTATTTTTCACGAATAAAATCATCATTGATTTTCTTTACATACACGCCCTTTCCCGGCATTGTCTGGACAAAGCCCTCTAATTCCAATTCACTGTATGCTCTGGTAGTAGTCACTAAACTCACCTGTAAATCACGAGCAAGCTGGCGCAGTGACGGCAGAGGAGTATTCTCGGTCAAATCTCCTGACAAAACAGCCCTCTTGATTTGTTCTTTAATCTGTTCGTAAATTGGTACTCCCGATTGGTTTGATATAACAATGTTCATTCTCGTGGATTCCTCCTCTCGACTTATGTTTTACTGTACATGTATAGTAAGTACAGTATAGCATGAAGAGGGAAATGTGTCAAGCGCTCACACTTGAAAAAAGCAGTCCCGTGCGGCTCATATGCAGATGGTGCAGATAATGGGAGGTTTATGAAACTTGCCACAAATTTTCTATTAAGTATATCCATATACACAGGTTTGTGTTACACTTAAATAAGTTACAGAAAAACAGAGAGAAAAAGGCAGAATTATGAATATCGAAGTACAGTGCTGCGGCATGGCAATCCTATTAATGATATGGTATTTTTCATTGAGACAGAAACCTCTGGGACTTGAATCGGAAAAACTGTTTCTGATAACTTTGGCCGTAAACTCATTCTGCCTTGTCATGGACATTCTGTCCATCGCCGCCATTATACACCGGGAAGTGATTCCGGAACTGCTGTTGGCCCTGATCTGTAAGACTTATATTGTGTCTCTGGTGTGGGTTGGATATTTTGGGCTGATCTACTCCAGCACGGATTTTAAAGGAACCAGAGCGCAGCGCAGAAGGAAGAACCGGGCGTATACCTTTATCGTGATAGCGGGAACCCTGCTGATCTATCTTCTGCCCATTCATTATTATCTGGAGGGGAACATCGTTTATACATATGGGCCCAGTTGTATGGCCACCTATCTGTTCGCGCTCCTCTTCGTACTGGTCACATTGTACAAGGCCGGGATCAGGGGAAGGGATATGAATCCCAAGAGAAGGAGGGCTATTACCATCTGGATGCTTATCTGGATCATGGCAGCAGTGACGCAGTTTTTCAATGCCAATCTGCTGCTGGTGGGATTTGCCTCCGTGCTGGGCATGGTCATCCTTTTTTTTGAACTGGAGAACCCGGAGGCCAATCTGGACAGGGAGACCGGTGCATACAATGCCCATGCTCTGGGGGAATACACGAAACAGCTTTACGAGAAAGAGGAAAAATTCTGTGCTCTGTTAGTGGCATGCGGCAGCAGGGCCGTGGGAGACGAAGAAAGCCCCCGGCAGACCGATAAGGCGCTTCTGGATATTGTACTCCATGCGGACCAGATTAAGGATGTCAAAGTATTCAAAACGCTGGAGCGGGAATTGGTATTTCTCACTTCCAGCCAGGAACGCATGTGGGAGACATACCGAAACGTAAAGGATTATATAGACAGCTGCTGGCGGCAGAAGGTATCCCCCTGTTTTGTGGTGCTGCCAAATTCTTTGGCTCTGGGCAGTGTGGAAGAACTTTTTCAGATGCTGCGGCTTTTCAGGGTGGATAAGAGAAAAAACCAGACAGACAACAGTATTGTATTGGATGAAAACAGGATCCACAAATACAAAGAAAGGGAAAAGACGGAGGCAATGATTCGTTCCGCCATCGAGGAGGATCGGATCGAGGTGTATTTCCAGCCCATTTATTCCACCCGGCAGCACAGATTTGTGTCTGCCGAGGCTCTGACCCGCATTCGCAGGCAGGACGGTACCATTGTGACCCCGGGGGCTTTTGTGCCCATAGCGGAGAAAAACGGCCTGATCTCCCGCATCGGTGAAAATGTGTTTGACCAGGTATGTGCCTTTATCCAGAAAAACCGATTGTGGCAGCAGGGTATTGGATATGTGGAAGTAAATCTCTCCGTAAGACAGTGCGAGGATCCGAAACTGGCGGAGACATATATCCGCATTATGGAAAGATATGGTCTGGACCCCTCCTGCGTCATTCTGGAGATTACGGAGTCCGCTTCCATACGGCTTCGGGATATTCTGCTTGAGAATATGCGGGTGCTTATGGACTATGGGGTTAAGTTTGCGCTGGATGATTTCGGAAACGGGGAAAGCAACCTGAATTATATTGTGGATATGCCCGTGTCCATTGTGAAATTTGACAGGGATATGACGCAGGCATATTTCTCCAGCTATAAAGCGAAATTTGTCATGGAAGCTGCCATGCATATGATCCATGATATGAAGCTGGAAGTGGTGTCCGAGGGAGTGGAGACAGAAGAGCAGGCCCAGGCCATTGAAGCATTGGGGATAGAGTATATACAGGGGTACTATTTTTCCAGGCCGCTGCCCGGGGCGGAATTTCTGAAGTTTGTGGCAGGAAGCGGTCAGCAGGCGATATATGACGGAAAGTAACCATATTAACAATATAGGGGGATTGATTACTGCATGGAGCGGACGGATCTTATATATTTCAGTGCGGAAAATCAGAAGGAGTATTTGGCGCTTGCCGCCGAATATCTTCCGGGCAGTGAGAAGGAAAAGATGGAGCGGTGGTCAGGGCGTTATCCCAGGGCATTTGTGGCGCTGGCGATAGAGGCAGAACTGGCGGGGGTGGCGTTTGGATGGCCCAGAGAGTTGGATGCACCGGGAGATTCCTCCTTTACTTTGGACGGAATTGCGGTGAGAGAACCGTATCAGAGGAAAGGATACGGAAGACTTCTGCTTCGAGCCTTTGAATCCGCCGCAGGAGAATACGGTTATCCGGCGGTATCCGTGGGTTCCGCCGGAGGTTATGTGGAAAAATTTTATCTGGATAATGGCTATATTCCCAGAGAATACAAGATTTGGACAGACTGTGGGATAAAAGTGGCATATACCTTCTCTGATCTGGAGGATTACCGCAATTATCGGAGGCCGGATGGAGAGGGATTTGTGGTGTTGGAAAAATGGTTGTATATCCGGTCTTAGAAGGGAATGCTATTTTTGTAGAATTACTTGGCCGGGAGACCGCACCCAATATATAAAAACAGGAGGTATTCATATGTTAGAAGTAGGAACAAAAGCTCCGGCATTCTCATTGCCGGACCAGAACGGAAAGGTTCACAATCTGGAGGATTACCGCGGCAGGAAGATTATTCTGTATTTCTATCCCAAGGACAATACGCCCGGCTGTACCAGTCAGGCCTGCAGTTTCGGGGAACTGTATCCGCAATTTCAGGAAAAAGGCGCAGTGGTGCTGGGAGTCAGCAAGGACAGCGTGGCGTCCCACAAGAAATTTGAAGAGAAATACGCCCTTCCGTTCACGCTGTTGTCCGATCCGGAATTGTCCTGCATCCAGGCTTACGATGTATGGAAGGAAAAGAAAAATTACGGGAAAGTGAGTATGGGCGTGGTGCGCACCACTTACCTCATCGACGAGGAGGGTATTATCGTCAAAGCCTTCGGCAATGTGAAAGCCGCCGAGAATCCGGCCCGGATGCTGGAGGAACTGAAAAAGTGAGAATCATCATCTCTCCGGCCAAGAAAATGAATGTGGATACGGATTCCTTTGCCGTCAGCGGCATGCCGGAATTTCTGGAAGATACGAGAGTTCTGATGAGAGAGATACAGGCTCTGACTCTGGCCGACGCCAGGGCGTTGTGGAAATGTAACGACGCCCTGGCGGAGTTGAATTTCCGGCGTTTTCGGGATATGGATCTGGAACGGCGGCTGACCCCGGCGGTGATGGCTTACGAAGGTCTGCAGTACCGACACATAGCCCCTGTGGTACTTACCCGGGACGCGCTGTCTTACATAGCGGAACATCTGTTTATCCTGTCAGGTTTCTATGGCCTGCTGCGGCCCTTTGACGGCGTGACCCCTTACCGTCTGGAGATGCAGGCCGGGCTTGCCGTGGGAGAGTGCAGGGACCTGTATGAATTCTGGGGAGACCGGCTGTACAAAAGCATTGTCAGGGAGGACACAGCTATCCTGAATCTGGCCTCCAGGGAATATTCCAGGTGTATTGAAAAATACATCACCCCAAAGGATCGGTGGATCACTGTGGAGTTCGGTGAAATACAGGAGGGTAAGATCCGGCAGAAAGGTACTCTGGCCAAGATGGCCAGAGGTGAAATGGTGCGTTTTCTGGCGGAGAACGGTATTCGTGACTTGGAGGGCGTTAAAAAGTTTCGTGGGTTGGAATTTGCCTATAGTGCGGAATTGTCCACGGAGAAGAAATATGTCTTTTTGAAAAACCCCGCCCAATGTCTTCAGATGCCATAGGAGTCCCGCAGGTCGATGGAGATATGGTCCAGATCAGGATATACAACACCCTCGGTGATGCCGAATACCCGCAGGCTGTCTATAAAGTACTTCTTTCTGTCGCTGGGTATGATAATTTTATACAGCATATTTTCGTCACAGATATCCTCCAGACGCTGCAGGGAATTATGCACAGTAAAATTAGAGTGCTGAGAATACATACGCAAATTATTTTCCGTGGAACTACAGGCCAGAATCCGATCTACCAATTCCATGTTGTGATGGTTGTGCTTAAAGGCGGGCAGAAGCATCTCCTGGGTGGTGTCTGCGTCAATGGGATAGATGCATCGGCCGAATCCTTCCCTTTCGTTGAGCAGATCGGGGGCCAGCACCCACACCCCGGCGTCGGTGTCCGGGGTTTCCCGGTAGGTCTCCGTGGCAAAAAAGGCGGCAATCAGGGGCGACTCACTCCAGTCCAGCATTCTGGTGGGCAGTCCGTAGTGCTGCATCAGGGACACCCAGGCGGCATAGTTGTGTTTTGCCGGCGGATTGTCCAGAATCTGCCTGGCCCGGATATAGAAATCGTTGGTAATATACCTTTCCACTTCCAGCCTTTTTCCGCTGCGCTGAATGGAAGGAATCAGGGTCAGAGAAGCATTCTCCTCACCCCGGTACCAGAGCCGGGAGCCATGCCTTTTATATAGGCCGTTCATAAATTGCAGAAGTTCGTCGATGGTGCGGATTTCCTGTATAATCATATTCTGTTGCCTCCAAGTTGGGAGTTACACATATTTCCCGGATGCTGTCCCGATATATGCCTTTTTGGGGGACGCGTATGTTTATTATATCGGTATATCTGAAAAAAGTCATGTAAAACTTTACTTTTTTAAGTATTTATCTGTTTCAGCCACGGCAGCAGGGTTCCCACAGATGATTTCTCCGAATCCATTTAATATAAAGAATACCCTAATAAATTTACAGCCGTAAACCGATATACAACTTAGAAGCATACATTCTGTCAAATGGAATTGGCAGCAGAGAAGGAAAGGAGCTTCCTGTATAATTCAAATATAGGGAATTCCAAGAAAGAAGGTTGAG